>NZ_JBWKCM010000001.1:291280-398096 GCF_056436485.1 Streptomyces sp. NPDC043746
ACGTCCCCCCCCCCCCCCCCCCCCCCCCCCCCCCCCCCCCCCCCCCCCCCCCCCCCCCCCCCCCCCCCCCCCCCCCCCCCCCCCCCCCCCCCCCCGCCTGGGCCAGCCCTATGCGGTTGTCCGCGCGACGCCGTCTCCCCGAGTCGGACGGCGTCGGCAGCTCTCGGCCTGGCTCAGCTCTCGGCCAGGATGTGGGAGAGTTCCGTGTCGAGGTCGAAGTGACGATGCTCGGTGCCGGGCGGAACCGCGGCGTCGGTCCTTTTCAGGAACGACTCCAGGGCTCGCGCCGGAGCCTCGAGCAGGGCTTCGCCCTCCGGGGAACTCAGTGCGATGCAGACGACGCCTTGGCCGTGACTCCGTGATGGCCAGACGCGGACGTCTCCGGTGCCGGTGGGCCGGTGCAGCCCCTCGGCAAGGAGGTCACGGGCGAAAACCCACTCGACCGTCTCCTCCGCTCCGGTGTGGAAGGTGGCGTGCACGGCATAGGGATCGGCCGTGTCATACCGCAGGCCCGCGGGAACAGGCAGTGAGGACTCGCTCGACACAACGAGGCGCAGGTGCAGCTCGCAGCTGACCGTGGTGTTCATAAGCGCCAGGGCCTTTCGCTCAGTGTGCGCTCGGGGATTCGCACGTCGGCGAAATCGACATGCCACCTACGGTGGCGTTGTAAACCCCTCTGACCCATTTGTGATGCTTCGGGTCCCTCGCCCAGCGGTGTGTAACTTTGAGTCATGCGTCCATTCAAGTGAAGGTGACGGTTCGGGTAGGTTGAGCTCCATGAACGCGGAGAGTGACGAGCGGACCGGGACCGCCGGAGAGGCGGTCGCGGCCTCCGCCCCGGGGGGCACGGGCAAGGCGGAACGGGAGCTGGGATCGCGGGCGCCGGGCTTCATCAAGGCTTCGAAGCCGCTCCACCTGAGCTGGCAGGTCGGCGTCTTCGTCGTCGGCCTGGGCGTGGTGGTGGCCGGTGTGCTGATGCTGGTGCTGCCGGGGCCCGGGTGGCTGGTGATCTTCGGCGGCATGGCGATCTGGGCGACCGAGTTCGTCTGGGCCCAGGTGGTCCTGCGCTGGACGAAGCGCAAGGTCACCGAGGCCGCCCAGCGGGCCCTCGACCCCAAGGTCCGGCGGCGCAACATCATCCTGACCGCCGCGGGCCTGGTGATCATCGCCGTGCTGGTCGGGATCTACGTCTGGAAGTTCGGGCTCGTCCTGCCGTGGACCGTCGACGAGTAGCCCCCGGGAGCGGCGCCGGGGCGTTCAGGACCACCGCTGACATGGGGTAATGTTTGCGGTGCGCCCGGGCGATTAGCTCAGTGGGAGAGCGCTTCGTTCACACCGAAGAGGTCACTGGTTCGAACCCAGTATCGCCCACCCGGACAATGGCCCCCGAGACTTTCCGAAGTCGCGGGGGCCGTCGCGTTGCCCGCCCCCGTCGTACGGGGGCGGGCAACGAAAGCCTCACCGCATCCGGCCCAGCGCGTCCTTCAGCTTCCGTGCGTCCCGCAGCCGCTGCTCGTACGTGGCGCCCACGGCCAGCAACAGCAGTCCGGCCAGCGCCGGGGGCAGCCAGCGCGGCAGCGCACCGACCACCTGGACGACGTACGGCGCCAGCTCGTGCAGGGTGACCAGGGCCAGGACGGCACCGCCGAGCAGCAGCGGCGCCCGGAGCCGGTACTTCGCCCCCAGGAGCGTGACCACCAGCGCGGCCGCCCCCAGCAGCAGCGGCCGCGGCCAGTCGGGATCGCCCCAGGCCACGGCCAGGCTCGGCAGCAGCGTCGCCGCGAGCCCCGGCCCGTACGCGGTCCAGGAGGACGCCTCGGGGTCCCTGCGCCGCCGCAGTACGCCGATCACCAGGGCGGGCACCGTCACGGGCAGGGTGTACGCCTCCGGGGCCGACACATCCGAGGCGGCCAGCCGGACCCAGGTCGCCGTCACGAAGAGCACCGCCGCCAGATACCCCGCCGCAGGCCGCCGCTCCGGGCGCACCGCGGCCCCGGCCGCCAGCACCCCGCACAGGGCGAGCACCAGGGCCAGGAACGGCGCCCTGGGGGCCGCGAGGCCGATGGCGACCAGCGCGCCCAGCCCTCCGGCGAGCTCCACCGGCAGCGCCACCGGGTGGTTCCGCAGCCGCGCCCCCAGCAGCACCGTCACCGCGGGCACCACGAGCAGCAGCGGGGCCGCCTCGTGCCGGGCTAGCCCCAGGGACCCGGCCACGCACCCGGTCAGGGCCGTAGCCCACACCACCGCGGCCACCGCGAACACGGCCCGCTCCACCACCGGGCGCGTCCGCAGCGCCGCCCCCGCGAAGAGCACCACCAGCGCCCCGAGCACCGCGTACGTCGCGGCCTCCGCGGCCAGCGACAGCAGCCCCGCGCTCACGGCCCCGCCGACCGCCAGCGCCGACGCGGTCACCGCCACGGCGGACGGACCACCCCCGCGCGCCCCGCCGGAACCGGCACCCGCTGTCCCGGCGTACGGCTCCGAGCCACCGGCGCTCCCGCCGGGACCGGCACCAGCACCATCCGCCCCGGCACCAGCACCGGCCGCCCCGGCACCAGCACCATCCGCCCCGGAACCGGCACCCGTCACCTCGGCGCCCCGCCCGGCCCCCGCCACCGCTACCGCCAGCAGACCCGCCACGAGCACCGTCTCCAACGCCACCGCCACCGGGTAGGCAACCCCCAGCGTCGCCGCCGCCAGCAGCACGGCGCCCCAGCCGAGGGCCAGCGCCCCCGCGCCCGCCGCGTCGCGCGCCCGCGCACCCGGAGCGGCCAGGGGAGCGGCGAGCCGCACCAGCGACGGCCACCAGCGGTACGCCGCTCCCAGGCCCCCGGCCGCGACCGCGAGCACCAGCGGGGCCGCGGCCAGCTCCGACCACGCCATCGCCTCGCCGAGCGCGCCCCGGAACCCGTCCGGCGCCCCCGCCCACACCTCGGCCACCAGCTGGACCGGCCCCAGCAGCACCGCCGCGACCCCGGGCAGCGCCCACACCAGCGCCCCGGCCGCCACGGTGGCCGATGCCAGCAGCACCCCGCGTCCGGCGGCGCGTGGCAGCCGTGCCCGTACGACGGACAGCAGGGCCAGCCCGCAGAGCAGGTACACCGGAACGTGCCACGCGCCCGGCACCGCCGCGCGCAGCACCCCGCCGACCGCCGCCACCGCCGTCAGACCGGCCACCGTGCCGCCCAGCTGTGCGTAGCCGCTCGGGGCGCGCCACGCCCCGGCCAGGGCCGCCACGGCCGCCGTGAGCAGCAGCAGGCCCGGCAGGACCGCGCCGAGCGGGCCGTCGGCCGTCAGCGACTCGCCGAGCCCCGTGAGCAGCGTGGCGGACCCCGTCACCGCCAGACCGATGCCCGCCGTGACCCGTACGCCCAGACCCTTGCCCCGGAGGACGATCGCGCCGTCCAGCACGGCCGTCGCCAGCAGCGCCCACCCGACCACGAGCGCCGGGGCACCGGCCGCCCCGGCGCCCAGCAGCAGCGGCCACTGGACGAAGAACACGGCGGCGGGCAGCGGCAGGTGCAGCTTGTCCAGCGCCAGCCCGTACGCCGCCCAGAGGGCCGCGAGCACCGCCGAGGCGATCGCTGTGAACGTGAGCCCGTCCGCGTCCGGTGTCGCCACCGCGTGGATCGCGTACGCGTCCAGCAGCGTCAGCACCAGGGCGAGGGCGGCCAGCGCCTCCGCCGTGGCCGCCAGCTTCCGGCGCAGCAGGAGCGCAGGGGCCGCGAGGGCGGCCACGGTGACCAGCGCCAGGACGGCCGCCCGGCCGCCGATGCCCATCGAGCCCCAGCTGACCAGGGTGAACGCGACGGCCGCGACCGTCAGCAGCAGCCCGCCCAGCGTCAGCAGCACGTTCTGCGCACTGCGCGGCTCGGACGGCTTCGGCGCCTTCGGCACGGCCCCCCACGGCTGGGCCGGCGCCCAGCCGTGGCCCAGGGGCGGGGTGCTCCAGCGCGGGGCGTCCGAAGCCTTCGGCTGCAAGGCGGCGACGAGCCAGGCGCGGCGGGTCAGCAACTGGGCGCGTCGGGCGTCCAGCTGGGCCAGTTCTCGGTCGAGGAGCGCCAGTTCCTCGGCGGGTGGCGGCACGTGTTCCATGGAGGGAGTGTGGGCCCGCCTCTCGGCCTCGCACATGCGCTCGGGTACTCAGTTTCCGCGTTTCCGCGCCTGTGTACGTCCCCGGACCGCCTCCCGGGCCGCGCGGGCGGAAGCGGTTTGAACGAAGCCCGCCGGGACCTGTATGGTTCAACCCGTTCCCGGGCGATTAGCTCAGTGGGAGAGCGCTTCGTTCACACCGAAGAGGTCACTGGTTCGAACCCAGTATCGCCCACCGGGGAAAGCCGGTCCGCCAGTATCACGGCGGACCGGCTTTCACATGTCCGGACCGTTGACCGCGCGTTCGGACCATCTGCCGCCTAGGCCGCCGCGGGCAGCGCCGGGCGCAGCGGCCACGCCGGGTCCACCGCCTCCGGGGTCCCGCTCTTGGCGAACCACGCCTCCAGGCCGCGCGCCTGAGCCGCGTGCCAGGTCGCCTGGAGGGTGTGCAGCTCGGCGGGGGAGACCCGCTCCAGCCGGGAGGCGAAGCGCCGGCATATCGCCCGCACCAGCAGCAGCGAGGCCGTGGCGTCGGCCGCCGCGTCGTGGGCGCCGTCGAGCGGCACCTCGTACAGCTCGCACAGGTCCTTGAGCGTGCGCCTGCCCTTGCGGTAGCGGTCCAGGTGTTTGTCCAGCACCCGGGGGTCGATCACGCGCAGCGGCACATCCGCCAGGTATCCCGCCATCGACGAGGCGCGGTGCCGCTTCAGTTCGCGGTCCAGCAGGGTCAGGTCGAACGGCGCGTTCATCACGACCAGCGGCCGGCCCGTCGCGCAGCTCTCGGCCAGCGAACGGGCGACCTCGTCCATCACCGGCGCGGGCCAGCGGCCGTTGCGCTGGAGGTGATCGTCCGTCAGGCCGTGGATCTCGGTGGCCCCCGCGGGCACCGGGATGCCCGGGTTGACCAGCCAGCGGGTGGTGCGGACGCGTCCGCCCGTCGTGTCCTGCGCGACGAGAGCGGCCGAAACGATCCGGTCCTGCTCGACGTCCACGCCTGTCGTCTCCGTGTCAAAAGCGGCCAGCGGCCCTTCGAACCAGTGCATCATCCCCGAACTCCTCGCACCTGCACGGCAGATGGAGTGATTCCTCTGCCCGATATCGGTGATACCCGGGCCGTTTGCCTGATACGCCGTTTGCGGGCGTCCTCCTGCGGTGACAACACAGTCAGGGGGGAGGGGGGTTGCTCCTCGGTCACCTCCGGCGTCCTCCTTCTCGACGCCACCTCTCACGTCTTCTCCGACATCACTTCTGACATCCCACTTCTGACGGCACGTCCGGAAGGCATACGGAGCCATGGCGCTCGCACAGCCCGACCCCGGGGGGCCGCCCGCCCGCGCCGAACGGTTCGGGCCGGTGGAACGGCGCAACGCGCCGCTGCGCGGCTCCCTCGCCACCACCGCCTGCATGGAGACCCTCCAGGTGGGCTATCTGCACGCCGTCGCCGCCGCGGCGGGCTGCTCGCTCTCCCAGCCCTTCCCCGACAACGGCATCGACTGGCACGTCAGCCACGGCGCCGCCGCCCACACCGTCGACGACGAAGTGACCATCAAGGTGCAGCTCAAGTGCACCTATCAGATACCGCCGCACCCGGCGGGCGGGGCGTTCTCCTTCACGCTCGACAACGCCCACCTCGTCAAGCTGGCCCGCACCCCGGTCTCGGTCCACAAGATCCTGGTGGTGATGATCGTGCCGCGCAGCCAGGACGAGTGGCTGAGCGCCGGGCCCGGCAGCCTCGATCTGCGGCACTGCTGCTACTGGACCAACCTGGCCGGCCATGCGGTGACGGGCCGGCACCGGACCACCGTGCGCATTCCGACCTCACGGATCTTCGACGACCGCGCACTCTGCGACATCATGGCCCGCGTCGGGGCCGGAGGGAGACCCTGATGCACCGGTCGATGGACGAACCCCGGGGCCCGGTGGAGCTGCCCGGCGCCCGGTCGCACCCCGCCACGAGCAGGGAGTACGCCGACCCGGCGGGCGAGGGGGCCCCGCCGCCCGACCCGGCCGTGCTCACCGCGCTCCTGGACCGGTACGGCTGGCAGCGGCGCGGCGGGGCCGCCGGGCGATACAGCCGCTGGTCCCCGCCCGGCACGGCCGCCGGCGCCAGCCTGCTCGTCCCGGAGAACGCGGCCTTTCCCGACGCCGGCGACCTGCTCTCCGAGGCGCTGACCGCGCTCTCCCGCAGTGCCGCCCCCTCCGCCCGGGACGTCCTGGTCGCCCTCGCCGTGCCCAGCGACGAGATCCGCTGGTGGCGCGAGGTCCCCGAGTCGGCGGCCGGGGCGGCGGGCGCCTCCGGGTGGGCGGAGGCGGAGGAGCTGCGCTCGGCGGCCCGTCAGATCCTCCTCGCCGGGGCGCTGGCCGCGCGCGGCCGGGCCGGATACCACGGGGCCAGGCACCGCAGGAAGGCCCGTGCGGCGCTGGACTCCGCCCTCATCGGCCCCGCGCCGGGCGGCCGCCGGCTCACCGCGTTCGTGCCCGTCGACTCCGGGCGGGCCGTCGCCGTGCAGCTGTGCCACGCCCTGCACGCCACCCGGGAGGCGGTGGACTACCAGCGCGCCACCGGGGGCATGGAGGCGTTCGACAGCGCGGTGGCGGCGGGCGTCAGCCGGGAGCTGACCGAGGCGCTGGTGGCCCTGGTGAGGGGCACCGAGGGGGCCGGGATCGATGTGCGGTGGGCGCCCGCCGCGGGCACCCCGGACGGCTGCCCGGCCCGTCCCGCGCCCGTCGAGTTCTCCCCGGGCGACCTGCCCGCCCTGCGCTCCGCCGGGGCCCGCTACCTCCGCGAGGAGCCCGCCGTCCCGGTCCGGGTCACCGGCGCGGTGGTCCGGCTGCGCCGCTCGGGGCCGCGCGGACCCGGGATCGTACGGCTGCGGGTGCTGGCGGGGGCGGAGGTCGCGCACGTACGGGTGGAGCTGGACGAGGAGGCGTACCGGATCGCGGCCCACGCCCACCTGGTCGGGCTGCCGCTGCGGGTGGAGGGGCGGCTGGAGCGGCGCGGCGGCTTCCGGCGGCTCACCGGGGCCTCGCAGGTCGCGCCCGTCCAGGTCGACGAGGCGGAGCGGGACCGGCTGATGAAGGCGCTCCAGGAGAACGTGGACTTCTTCGAGGAGGCGTGCGCGGGGGAGGGGCCGTAGGGCCTGCGGTTAGGCGTTCGCATCGGGGGCTGAGGGCTCGGTACGATTCGTATTGCCTAGCCATACGAAGGCAGGCATCCCCCTCAGTCAGGAGAGACCGGTGTCAGACGTCCGTGTGATCATCCAACGCGATTCCGAGCGGGAAGAGCACGTGGTGACGACGGGCACGACCGCCGGTGAGCTCTTCCCCGGTCAGCGCACCGTCGTCGCCGCGCGCGTCGGCGGCGAGCTGAAGGACCTCTCGTACGTGCTCCAGGACGGCGAGAGCGTCGAGCCCGTGGAGATCTCCTCCCCCGACGGCCTCGACATCCTGCGCCACTCCACCGCGCACGTCATGGCCCAGGCCGTGCAGGAGCTGTTCCCCGAGGCCAAGCTCGGCATCGGCCCGCCGGTCAAGGACGGCTTCTACTACGACTTCGACGTCGAGAAGCCGTTCACCCCCGAGGACCTCAAGGCCATCGAGAAGAAGATGCAGGAGATCCAGAAGCGGGGACAGAAGTTCTCCCGCCGTGTGGTCTCCGACGAGGACGCCCGCGAGGAGCTGGCCGACGAGCCGTACAAGCTGGAGCTGATCGGCATCAAGGGCTCCGCCTCCTCCGAGGACGGCGCGAACGTCGAGGTGGGCGGCGGCGAGCTGACCATCTACGACAACCTGGACGCCAAGACCGGCGAGCTGTGCTGGAAGGACCTCTGCCGGGGTCCGCACCTGCCCACCACCCGGTTCATCCCGGCGTTCAAGCTGATGCGGAACGCGGCGGCGTACTGGCGCGGCAGCGAGAAGAACCCGATGCTCCAGCGCATCTACGGCACCGCCTGGCCCACCAAGGACGAGCTGAAGGCGCACCTGGAGTTCCTGGAGGAGGCCGCCAAGCGCGACCACCGCAAGCTCGGCAACGAGCTGGACCTCTTCTCCTTCCCCGACCAGATCGGCCCCGGCCTCGCGGTCTTCCACCCCAAGGGCGGCGTGATCCGCCGGGCCATGGAGGACTACTCGCGCCGCCGCCACGAGGAGGAGGGCTACGAGTTCGTCTACTCGCCGCACGCCACCAAGGGCAAGCTCTTCGAGCAGTCCGGCCACCTGGACTGGTACGCCGACGGCATGTACCCGCCCATGCAGCTCGACGACGGGGTGGACTACTACCTCAAGCCGATGAACTGCCCGATGCACAACCTGATCTTCGACGCACGCGGCCGCTCCTACCGCGAACTGCCGCTGCGCCTCTTCGAGTTCGGCACGGTGTATCGCTACGAGAAGTCGGGCGTCGTGCACGGCCTGACCCGCTCGCGCGGCTTCACGCAGGACGACGCGCACATCTACTGCACCCGTGAGCAGATGGCGGAGGAGCTGGACCGCACGCTCACCTTCGTGCTGAACCTGCTCCGCGACTACGGGCTCACCGACTTCTACCTGGAGCTGTCCACCAAGGACCCGGAGAAGTACGTCGGCTCCGACGAGACCTGGGACGAGGCCACCGAGACCCTGCGCCAGGTGGCCGAGAAGCAGGGCCTGCCCCTCGTGCCCGACCCGGGCGGCGCCGCGTTCTACGGACCGAAGATCTCCGTGCAGTGCAAGGACGCCATCGGCCGCACCTGGCAGATGTCGACCGTGCAGCTCGACTTCAACCTGCCGGAGCGCTTCGACCTGGAGTACACCGGCCCGGACGGCGCCAAGCAGCGCCCGGTGATGATCCACCGCGCCCTGTTCGGCTCCATCGAGCGCTTCTTCGCCGTGCTCCTGGAGCACTACGCGGGCGCCTTCCCGGTCTGGCTCGCCCCGGTCCAGGCCGTCGGCATCCCGATCGGTGACACCCACATCCCCTACCTCCAGGAGTTCGCCGCCAAGGCGCGCAAGCAGGGGCTGCGGGTGGACGTGGACGCCTCCTCGGACCGGATGCAGAAGAAGATCCGCAACCAGCAGAAGAACAAGGTCCCGTTCATGATCATCGCTGGTGACGAGGACATGGCCAACGGTGCCGTCTCCTTCCGCTACCGCGACGGTTCGCAGGAGAACGGCATCCCGGTCGACGAGGCCATCGCCAAGATCGCCAAGGCCGTCGAGGACCGAGTCCAGGTCTGATCCCGGCGTCGGTCACGGCCCCCGGAGCGCTAACCCCGCTCCGGGGGCCGTTTCTCGTCCTCCCGCGCGAACACCTGGATCAGCCAGGACGAGAACGACCCCGTCACCGCGCCCAGCAGCGCCAGGCCGCACGCCATCAGCCCCGCCGCGACCACCCGCCCCCAGAACGTGACCGGCGTGGCGTCGCCGTATCCGACCGTCGTCAGCGTCGCGCACGCCCACCACACCGCGTCCCCGAACGTGCGGATCGAGGCGTCCGGGGCCCGGAGCTCCAGGTGGTACACGGCGAGCGAGGCGGCGAACCCGAGCAGGACGGCGGTGATGCCCGCGTACGCCATCACCCGCGCGTACAGGTCCAGCCGCGGCCGGTCGCGGCGCTGCTGCACCGCCTGGTAGACCTTCACCATCCGCAGCGGGCGCAGCAGCGGCAGGAGCAGGACCACGGTGTCGACCCAGTGCACCCGCGGGAATCGCCAGCCCAGACCGCTGAGCCGCAGCCGCGTGACGTAGTCGACGAGGAAGAGCAGCCAGGTCGACCAGACGAGGGCCAGCGCGAGGTCGTTCCAGGGCTCGGCCTCGTGCGGGGTCAGCACCCGGACCGCGTACCCGGCGAGGAAGAGCAGCCCCGCGAGGAAGAGCGGCACCTCCGTGCGCTGCTCCCAGCGGGTCAGCCTGGCGGGGGGCTCGGGGGCGGGGCGCTGGCTCATCGCCTCAGCATCGCCGGGCGGCAGGCGGCTCGGCCCCGGCGACACGGTCCGTGCGGGTGACGCAATATGCTGATCGGCATGA
This sequence comes from Streptomyces sp. NPDC043746, assembly GCF_056436485.1. Taxonomy (NCBI): domain Bacteria; kingdom Bacillati; phylum Actinomycetota; class Actinomycetes; order Kitasatosporales; family Streptomycetaceae; genus Streptomyces; species Streptomyces sp. NPDC043746. The sequence goes on from NZ_JBWKCM010000001.1 coordinate 301,376, forward strand.
CGAGTGAGCCGGAGCAGCAGATCGGCGTGGGGACGCCGGACGCGTTTCAGCGTCTGTGGACACCCCATCGGATGGCGTACATCCAGGGCCAGGACAAGCCGAGCGGCCCGGGGGCCGAGGACGGCTGCCCGTTCTGTTCGATTCCGGCGAAATCCGACGAGGACGGACTCGTGGTGGCGCGCGGCGAGCACGTCTACGCGGTGCTGAACCTCTACCCGTACAACGGCGGACACCTCATGGTCGTCCCCTACCGGCACGTGGCCGACTACACCGAGCTGGACGGCCCGGAGACGGCGGAGCTGGCGGACTTCACCAAGCGGGCGATGGCCGCCCTGCGCGCCGCCTCGGGGGCGCACGGCTTCAACATCGGGATGAACCAGGGCTCGGTCGCCGGTGCGGGGATCGCCGCCCATCTGCACCAGCACCTGGTGCCCCGCTGGGGCGGGGACACCAACTTCATGCCGGTCATCGGCCATACCAAGGTGCTGCCGCAGCTCCTGGGCGACACCCGGAAGATGCTGGCCGACGCCTGGCCGGCGGGCTGAGCCTCCGGCGTGCGCGCGGGAGAAGGCCTGGGCGAGTCGTCTCGTGCCTGAAGAAGGGCCCTGCTGATCCTTTCGGCAAGGCCCTTCCGCCGTGTCCGTACGCCGGTCTACGCGTCGTACACGTCGGCCTTGCGCGGGGCGGGGTCCTGGACGAGGCCGCTCAGTACCATCGAGCGGTTGTCGAAGCGCTCGGTGTCCACTCCGTTCTCCTCAAGGACCCGCATCGCCGCCGAGTGGACCACCCGCAGCACCGGGGTGGCCGCCCGCATCGCGTCGTCCGCCATGAAGCGGTGGTTCCACGGCTTGGCGGCCCAGGCGTGCCGCAGTCCGAAGGGCTCCGGGAGCACTATCTTGCCGCCCAGGTAGTCGAGGATCGGCGGATACCAGGTGAAGGGCGCCCGCAGGGCCAGCCGGACGACCTCCCGCGCCTCCACGATCGGCAGCTGGATGTCCCGGGTCTCCCAGAACCGCACGGTCTTGTTGACCGTCTTCGTACGGGCGGCGGGCTTGGCGAAGAACAGCCCGTGCACCGGGCCCAGCGCATGGCCGGTGACCTCGATCCGCAGGGTCTCGTGGAGCACGGTGACCGTGATCATCATGGTGATGACCAGCTGGCCGTCCCAGAGCGTGAACTGCACGCCCAGATAGTGCCGGTCGCCGCTGCCGAACTGCTGGTGGTTGCAGATCCGCTGTATCTCGTGCGGCTTCACCTGGAAGGTCGCCACGTCCTCGCCCTGGGGGCGGGAGACGGAGTCGGCGTTCTCCCCGATGGGGGAGACGATCCAGTGCTTCACGGACGGCTTGGGGAAGCCGCCGGTGTTGAGAGGGCCGCGCTCCAGCATTTTCAGCTGGTCGTGGATGATCCGGATCAGGTCCCAGCTGCGGAACTGGTGGATCTCCTTCGTCGGGTCCTTCGGTGTCAGCTCCTCGGCCAGCTGCCAGCTGCCCCACCGGGTGCCCATGCCGAGGATGCCCTTGGGTCCGGCGTAGAAGACCGCGTTGGACTGCTGTTCCGCCGAGAGCTTCTCCAGCCCCTGGCGCAGCGCCTCGCGCGCGGTCTCGTTGGGGTTCTTCGGCACCGCCTCCGGGATCTTGGCGATCACCCCGGTGCCGGAGAGCAGCCCGTCCCAGCGGGCCCGCAGATCCCGGGCGGAGGTCTCCGCGACCCGCTTGGCCAGGAACCAGCCGATCACCGGGGCGACGATCGCGCCCCGGGCGTAGAGCGGCCAGAAGCCGTCCGTCGGCAGCTTCCACAGCAGGATCAGCGCGCCGACCCCGAACGCGGCGAGCAGCACCGTGCCGACCGCGCGGAACGCTGCGTCCTTGGACTTGGCGAGCGCGTCCTTGATGCGGAAGGCGACGACCCACAGGATCATCCCCGGCAGGAACAGGAAGCCGAACACCCCGGTGATCAGCGTGAGCCGGGTGTCGCGCGCCTTACGGAGGTTGGTCGCCGAGAGGCAGTGCTCCACCACCGTCTGCGGATCGGTGCCGAAGGACTGGACGAGCGCGGCCCGGGAACCGCCGAGCATCCGCTCCTGCACGGCACGGGAGAACGCCTCGCCCAGATTCGGCTTGAAGTAGTCGGACTTGAAGAGCTTGGAGGCGCCCGCCTTCACCGTGGACTTGTGCCACTCGCTGTTGGCGTCGAGGATCGTCTCCACCGGGCTGTCCCGGTACGCGGCCGAAGCCAGGGCATTGGTCGCCACCGACTGGCCGCCTGACCCCTGGATCGGGATCTGCGCCCCGGGTGAGAAGTCGAAAACGTCGTTGGCCACTGTCTGTCGCCCCCACTCGCCGCACGGTCTGCTCCTGCGGTGTGCCCAACTACCGTACGCGGCATACCTTCTGAGCTGCGACCACAGCGTATCGTCCGCGCCCCCGCACCGCCCGTCACCCGAAGGGACGCGGGCGGTGTTTGCGACAGTGCGCCGGTCACGCGCCGGGTGGTCCCTCCCCCCGTTCCGTGCGGACCTTCTCCGCCAGCTGCTGCGGCATCGCCTCGAACCGGGCATGGGTCCGGTCGAACCGGCCGGTGCCATGGGTCAGCGAGCGCAGGTCCAGCGCGTATCTGCCGATCTCCGTCTCCGGCACCTCCGCCCGCACCAGTGTGCGCCCTCCGGGACTCTGCTCGGTGCCCACCACCCGGCCGCGCCGCCCCGAGAGATCGCTCATCACCGGGCCCACATAGCCGTCCGGGACCAGCACGGCCACCTCGCATACCGGCTCCAGCAGCTGTATGCGGGCGTCGGCGGCGGCCTCGCGCAGCGCGAGCGCCCCGGCGGTCTGGAAGGCGGCGTCGGAGGAGTCCACCGAGTGCGCCTTGCCGTCGAGCAGCGTGACCCGCACGTCGACGAGCGGATGTCCGGCCGCCAGGCCCCGGGCGGCCTGCGCCCGGACGCCCTTCTCCACCGACGGGATGAACTGGCGGGGCACCGAGCCGCCGACGACCTTGTCCACGAACTCGATCCCGCTCCCCGCCGGCAGCGGCTCCACCTCGATCTCGCAGATCGCGAACTGCCCGTGCCCGCCGGACTGTTTGACATGCCGTCCGCGCCCGGCCGCCCGCCCGGCGAAGGTCTCGCGCAGGGCGACCCGGTACGGCTCGGCGTCGACCCGGACGCCGTACCGGTGGCGCAGCCGCTCCAGGGCGACCTCCTGGTGGGCCTCGCCCAGGCACCACAGGACGACCTGACGGGTGTCCGGGTTCTGCTCCAGGCGCAGGGTCGGGTCCTCCGCGACCAGTCGGGCCAGCGCGTGCGAGAGCTTGTCCTCGTCCGCCTTCCCATGCGCCCGCACGGCCGTCGGCAGCAGTGGGTCCGGGGCCGACCAGGGCTCGATGAGGACCGGGTCGCCGGGGGCGGAGAGGGTGTCACCGGTCTCCGCCTCGCCCAGCCGCCCCACACAGACCAGATCGCCCGCCACGCATCCCTGGGCCGGATGCTGCTGCCTGCCGAACGGGGTGGTGAGCGCGGTGACCCGCAGCTCCGCCTCGTGGCAGGGGCGCGGCTCGTGGCCCGCCGTGTCCAGGCCGTGGCCGCACAGATGCACGGTGTCGTCGGGCCGCAGGGTGCCGGAGAAGACCCGCACCAGCGAGATCCGGCCCGCGTACGGGTCGGACGACGTCTTGACGACCTCCGCGAGCAGCGGGCCCTCCGGATCGCAGGCCGGGGCGGACCGGGGGGAGCCGGAGGGGGTGGTGACCGTGGGCGGGGTGCGCTCCAGGGGGGTGGGGAAGCCGCGCGTGATCAGCTCCAGCAGCTCCACCGTGCCGATGCCCTGCCGGGCGCCCTCGGCCGCGGGGGCTGCGGCCAGCACGGGGAAGAAGGTGCCCCGGGCCACGGCCCGCTCCAGATCCCCGATCAGTGTCGCCATGTCGATGTCCTCGCCCCCGCCGTCGAGATACCGGTCCATCAGGGACTCCTCCTCGCTCTCCGCGATGATCCCCTCGATCAGCCGGTTCCGGGCCTCGTCCAGCGGGCCTTCCTCCTCGGGCGCGGGCGGCAGCTCGGCCCGCTCCCCGGAGGAGTAGTCCAGGATCCGCCGGGTGAGCAGCCCCGTCAGCCCGGTGAGCGGCGCGTGCCCGTCGGCACCCTCGGGCCCGAGCATCGGCAGATAGAGCGGCAGTACGGCATCGGGGTCGTCCCCGCCGAACGTCTCAGCGCAGATCCGGGTCATCTCCTCGAACGACGTCCGCGCGGTGTCGAGATGGGTGACCACGATCGCCCTCGGCATCCCGACGAGCGCGCACTCCTCCCACACCGCCCGGGTCGTCGCCGCCACCGACTCGGCCTCCTGGGCCGCCGAGACGATGAAGAGGGCCGCGTCCGCCGCCCGCAGACCGGCCCGCAGCTCCCCGACGAAGTCGGCGTACCCCGGGGTGTCCAGCAGATTGACCTTGCGGCCGTCCCACGCCACCGGCACCAGGGAGAGCTGTACGGAACGCCGTCGCCGCCGCTCGATCTCGTCGTGGTCGGAGACGGTCGCCCCGTCCTCGACCCGGCCCGCCCGGTTGAGCGCCCCTGCCGTCAGGGCCAGAGCCTCGACCAGGGTGGTCTTGCCCGAACCGCTGTGACCGACCAGCACCACGTTCCGTACGTCCACGGGGTGGTCGGCCGTCGGTACGCCTCCGGCGGCCCCGGGGTGTGCGTGTGCCTTCTCGCCCATGGTGTGCCTCCCGGAGGACGACGCGGTACGGGCGAGGCGAAGAGGAGCCGGCCGCGCCCAGGTCCTTCTTGGGTCCTTCTTCTCGGTCCTTCGAGCTTGGCACCGGGCCGCCGACCCGTCCATACAGCGGACCCCCGGCCGCGTCCTGGGGGCAGCCGGTGCGGTGACACCCCAGCCCGCGGGTGCCCGTCCGGTGATGGGCATCGGTCGTGACTACGATGGGCCAGCCGGTGGCCGATGGGGCCGCTCGGCCAGCCGAACCCTCGGGAAAGCCATGCTGAACAAGTACGCGCGTGCATTTTTCACGCGTGTCCTCACACCGTTCGCCGCCCTGCTGCTCCGCCTCGGGGTCAGCCCCGACGCGGTCACCCTCATCGGCACGGCCGGAGTGATGGCGGGTGCGCTGGTCTTTTTCCCGATGGGGGAGTTCTTCTGGGGCACCATCGTCATCACCCTGTTCGTCTTCTCCGACCTCGTCGACGGCAACATGGCCCGGCAGGCCGGGATCTCCAGCCGGTGGGGCGCGTTCCTCGACTCGACGCTGGACCGGGTCGCGGACGGGGCGATCTTCGCCGGGTTCGCCCTCTGGTTCGCGGGCCGGGGCGACGACAACATCCTCTGCGCGGTCGCGATCTTCTGCCTGGCCAGCGGTCAGGTGGTCTCGTACACCAAGGCGCGCGGCGAGTCGATCGGACTGCCGGTCGCGGTGAACGGACTGGTGGAGCGGGCCGAGCGGCTGGTCATCTCGCTGGTCGCGGCCGGTCTCGCCGGACTGCACAAGTTCGGCGTTCCGCACATCGACATCCTGCTGCCGATCGCGCTGTGGATCGTCGCCGCGGGCTCCCTGGTGACCCTGATCCAGCGCGTGGTGACGGTACGCCGGGAATCCGCCGAGGCCGACGCGGCCTCGGCCGCCAGCGGACCGGTCGACCGATGAGCGCGCTCAAGGGCCGGATCACCGACGGGCTGTACGGGCTCGGCTGGGGCGCGGTGAAGAAGCTGCCCGAACCCGCAGCCGAGGCCCTGTTCCGTACGATCGCGGACCGGGCCTGGAAGCGGCGCGGCAAGAGCGTGCTGCGGCTGGAGTCCAACCTGGCGCGAGTGGTCCCGGACGCGGGCCCGGAGCGGCTGGCGGAGCTGTCCCGGGCCGGGATGCGCTCGTACATGCGGTACTGGATGGAGTCGTTCCGGCTGCCGACCTGGACCCCCGAGCGGATCAAGGCGAGCATCGACGTCACCGGCGCCCACCTGCTCACCGAGGGTCTGGACACCGGGCGGGGCGTCGTCCTGGCCCTGCCGCACCTCGGCAACTGGGACCTGGCCGGCGCCTGGGTCACCACGGATCTCAAGGTCCCTTTCACCACCGTCGCCGAGCGGCTGAAGCCCGAGTCGCTCTACGACCGGTTCGTCGCCTACCGCGAGGGCCTCGGCATGGAGGTGCTGCCGCACAGCGGCGGGGCGGCCTTCGGGACGCTGGCCCGGCGGCTGCGCGCGGGCGGCCTGGTCTGCCTCGTCGCGGACCGCGACCTCTCCGCCTCCGGGGTCGAGGTGTCGTTCTTCGGCGCCACCGCCCGGATGCCGGCCGGCCCCGCCCTGCTCGCCCAGCAGACGGGCGCGCTGCTGCTGCCGGTGACCCTCTGGTACGACGGCACCCCCGTGATGGGCGCCCGCGTCCACCCGGCGGTCGAGGTCCCGGAGGAGGGCACCCGCGCGGAGCGGACGGCGGCCATGACCCAGGCCCTGGCCGACGCCTTCGCCGGGGGCATCGCGGAGCACCCGGAGGACTGGCACATGCTCCAGCGCCTCTGGCTGGACGACCTGGAACCCCGGGGAGAGCGCACGTGAGGACCGAGTCCCCGGGAGAGCGCACATGACGATCGAAAGCCGGGGAGAGCACATGAGGACCGGAATCCGGGGAGAGCACACGTGAAGATCGGCATCGTCTGCCCGTACTCCTGGGACGTCCCCGGCGGCGTCCAGTTCCACATCCGCGACCTGGCCGAACACCTCATCGGCCTCGGCCACACCGTCTCCGTCCTGGCCCCGGCCGACGACGAGACCCCGCTGCCGCCCTACGTCGTCTCGGCGGGCCGGGCCGTCCCCGTCCCGTACAACGGCTCCGTCGCCCGGCTGAACTTCGGCCTCCTCTCCGCCGCCCGGGTCCGCCGCTGGCTCCACGACGGCACCTTCGACGTCATCCACATCCACGAGCCGACCTCCCCCTCGCTCGGACTGCTCGCCTGCTGGTCGGCGCAGGGCCCGATCGTGGCCACCTTCCACACCTCCAACCCGCGCTCCCGGGCGATGATCGCCGCGTATCCGATCCTCCAGCCCGCCCTGGAGAAGATCAGCGCGCGGATCGCGGTGAGCGAGTACGCCCGGCGCACCCTGGTCGAGCACCTGGGCGGGGACGCCGTGGTCATCCCGAACGGCGTCGACGTCGGCTTCTTCGCCAAGGCCGAGCCCAAGCCCGAATGGCAGGGCCAGACCCTCGGCTTCATCGGACGCATCGACGAACCCCGCAAGGGCCTCCCCGTCCTGATGAAGGCCCTGCCCGCCATCCTCGCCGCCCGCCCGGAGACCCGTCTGCTGGTCGCGGGGCGCGGGGACGAGGAGGAGGCGGTGGCATCGCTGCCGAAGGAGCTGCGCGAGAGGGTGGAGTTCCTCGGCATGGTCAGCGACGAGGACAAGGCCCGGCTGCTGCGCAGCGTCGATGTGTACGTGGCCCCGAACACGGGCGGCGAGAGCTTCGGCATCATCCTGGTGGAGGCCCTGTCGGCGGGGGCCCCGGTCCTCGCGAGCGACCTGGACGCCTTCGCGCAGGTGCTGGACCAGGGCGCGGCGGGGGACCTCTTCGCCAACGAGGACGCCGACGCGCTGGCCGCCGCCGCGATCCGGCTGCTGGGCGACCCGGAGCGCCGGGCGGGGCTGCGGGAGCGGGGAGAGGCCCACGTACGGCGGTTCGACTGGGCGACCGTGGGGGCCGACATCCTCGCGGTGTACGAGACGGTGACGGACGGGGCCGCGTCGGTCGCGGAGGACGAACGGTCGGGGCTGCGGGCGCGGTTCGGACTGGCGCGCGACTGAGGCGCCCGCGCCGGGGCGTGCGCTCCTGCTCCCGGGGGGGCGGGTGCCCGTGGGAACCGGGGGCGTGGCCTCCCGAGGGAACCGGGCGCGCGGGCTCCTGTTGAAGGACCCGGCCCCGGCGACGGTAGCGTGTGCGTCCGTGACCGTCACCCTCATCATCTGGATCGTCGTCGCGCTCATCGCGATCGGCGTCTACCTCAGCTGGACCGCCGGCCGCCTGGACCGCCTCCACTCCCGGATAGACGCCGCCCGCGCCGCCCTCGACGCCCAACTGCTGCGCCGCGCCTCGGTCACCCAGGAGCTGGCCACATCCGGCGTCCTGGACCCGGCGGCTTCCATCGTCCTGTACGAGGCCGCCCACGCCGCCCGCCAGGCCGAGGAGGACCACCGCGAGGTCGCCGAGAGCGAGCTGAGCGCCGCCCTGCGCGCCGTCTTCGGTGAACCGGCCCAGGTGGAGGCGGTGAAGGAGGTCCCCGGCGGCGAGGACGCGGCCACCGAGCTGGCCGCCGCCGTACGGCGCGTACCGATGGCCCGGCGCTTCCACAACGACTCCGTACGTGCCGCCCGCGCCTTGCGCAGGCACCGCACCGTACGGCTGTTCCGGCTGGCCGGGCACGCCCCGTTCCCGCTCGCCTTCGAGATGGACGACGCCCCTCCGGTGGCTCTCGCGGACCGCCCCGGCACCTGAGCGGCGAGCGGATACGGGGCCAAAACGATCCACAGCCTCCCTATTGGCCCTTGCAGTGGACCGGTGGCACAGCGTTTCCTCGGTGGCGCAGTATCCAGTGTCTTTCACCGAGTGAGGTCCCGTGTCCACGCTTCCCAGCACCCCGCAGTCCGCCGAGTCCCCCGCCACCGGCACCGCCCGCGTCAAGCGCGGCATGGCCGAGCAGCTCAAGGGCGGCGTGATCATGGACGTCGTCGACGCCGAGCAGGCGAAGATCGCCGAGGACGCTGGCGCCGTGGCCGTCATGGCCCTGGAGCGGGTCCCGGCCGACATCCGCAAGGACGGCGGCGTGGCCCGGATGTCGGACCCCAACATGATCGAGGAGATCATCGGGGCCGTCTCCATCCCCGTCATGGCCAAGTCCCGCATCGGCCACTTCGTCGAGGCCCAGGTCCTCCAGTCCCTCGGCGTCGACTACATCGACGAGTCCGAGGTCCTCACCCCGGCCGACGAGGTCAACCACAGCGACAAGTTCGCCTTCACCACCCCCTTCGTCTGCGGTGCCACCAACCTGGGCGAGGCCCTGCGCCGCATCGCCGAGGGCGCGGCCATGATCCGCTCCAAGGGCGAGGCCGGCACCGGCAACGTCGTCGAGGCCGTCCGCCACCTGCGCCAGATCAAGAACGAGATCGCCAAGCTGCGCGGCTTCGACAACAACGAGCTGTACGCCGCCGCCAAGGACCTGCGCGCCCCCTACGAGCTGGTCAAGGAGGTCGCGGAGCTGGGCAAGCTGCCCGTCGTGCTCTTCTCCGCCGGTGGTGTCGCCACCCCGGCCGATGCCGCGCTCATGCGCCAGCTCGGCGCCGAGGGCGTCTTCGTCGGCTCCGGCATCTTCAAGTCCGGTGACCCGGCCAAGCGCGCCGCCGCCATCGTGAAGGCCACCACCTTCTACGACGACCCCAAGGTCATCGCGGACGCCTCCCGCAACCTGGGCGAGGCCATGGTGGGCATCAACTGCGACACCCTGCCCGAGTCCGAGCGCTACGCCAACCGCGGCTGGTAACCACTGATGAGCGACACCCCTGTGATCGGCGTCCTGGCTCTCCAGGGCGACGTACGGGAGCACCTGATCGCCCTGGCCTCGGCGGACGCCCTGGCCAGGCCCGTCCGGCGCCCCGAGGAGCTCGCCGAGGTCGACGGCCTGGTCATCCCGGGCGGCGAGTCCACGACCATGTCCAAGCTGGCGGTCCTCTTCGGCATGATGGAGCCGCTGCGCGAGCGGGTGCGGGCGGGGATGCCGGTCTACGGCACCTGCGCCGGGATGATCCTGCTGGCCGAGAAGATCCTGGATCCCCGCTCGGGCCAGGAGACCGTCGGCGGCATCGACATGATCGTGCGGCGCAACGCCTTCGGCCGGCAGAACGAGTCCTTCGAGGCGGCGGTCGAGGTCGCCGGGATCGAGGGCGGCCCGGTGGAGGGCGTGTTCATCCGCGCCCCCTGGGTGGAGTCCGTCGGGGCCGAGGCCGAGGTCATCGCGGAGCACGGTGGCCACATCGTGGCCGTACGCCAGCGACATGTCCTCGCGACGTCGTTCCATCCCGAACTGACCGGCGACCACCGTGTGCACGCTCTCTTCGTGGACATGGTGCGCGCGGTGAAGTGAGTGGACCCCGGTAGGATCTCTCGGGTTCGACTCGATTTTGGTGACGCGAAGGAGAAGGCAGATGTCCGGCCACTCTAAATGGGCTACGACGAAGCACAAGAAGGCCGTGATTGACGCCAAGCGCGGCAAGCTCTTCGCGAAGCTGATCAAGAACATCGAGGTCGCGGCGCGCTCCGGCGGCGTGGACCCCGATGGCAACCCGACCCTCGTCGACGCCATCCAGAAGGCGAAGAAGAGTTCCGTCCCGAACAAGAACATCGAGTCCGCCGTCAAGCGCGGCGGCGGACTCGAAGCGGGCGGGACCGACTACGAGACGATCATGTACGAGGGGTACGGCCCCAACGGTGTCGCGGTGCTCATCGAGTGCCTCACCGACAACCGCAACCGTGCCGCCTCCGACGTACGTGTCGCGATGACCCGGAACGGCGGCTCGATGGCCGACCCGGGCTCCGTCTCGTACCTCTTCAACCGCAAGGGCGTCGTGATCGTGCCCAAGGGCGAGCTGACCGAGGACGACGTCCTCGGCGCGGTGCTCGACGCGGGCGCGGAGGAGGTCAACGACCTGGGCGAGACCTTCGAGGTGGTCAGCGAGGCCACCGACATGGTCGCGGTGCGCACCGCGCTCCAGGAGGCGGGCATCGACTACGACTCCGCCGAGGCCAACTTCCTGCCGACCATGCAGGTCGAGCTGGACGAAGAGGGCGCGCGCAAGATCTTCAAGCTCATCGACGCGCTGGAGGACAGCGACGACGTGCAGAACGTCTTCGCCAACTTCGACGTGTCCGACGAGGTCATGGAGAAGGTCGACGCCTGAGGCGCGGCCGACACAGCACGCTGCGACGGGCCGACGGGGACACACCCCGTCGGCCCGTCGTCCTGTCGGTTCCGACGCTTTGTCAGTGCGAGCCGATAGCCTGCGGGAACAGATGAACGAGTGGGCGTGGCGAGCAGTGAGGACAGGGGGCTCCATGCGGGTTCTGGGCATTGACCCGGGACTGACCCGGTGCGGTGTCGGCGTGGTCGAAGGAGTGGCGGGCCGCCCGCTGACCATGCTCGGCGTCGGCGTCGTGCGCACCTCGGCCGACGCGGAGCTGGGCGACCGGCTCGTCGCCGTGGAGCGGGGCATCGAGGCCTGGCTCGACGAGTACGCCCCGGGATACGTGGCGGTGGAGCGGGTCTTCGCCCAGCACAACGTCCGTACGGTGATGGGCACGGCCCAGGCCAGCGCGGTGGCCATGCTCTGCGCCGCCCGTCGGGGCATCCCGGTCGCCCTGCACACCCCCAGCGAGGTCAAGGCGGCCGTCACCGGCTCCGGCCGCGCGGAGAAGGCCCAGGTCGGGGCCATGGTGACCCGGCTGCTGAGGCTGGACGCCCCGCCCAGACCGGCCGATGCCGCCGACGCCCTGGCCCTGGCCATCTGCCACATCTGGCGAGCCCCGGCGCAGAACAGGCTCCAGCAGGCGGTGGCGGCCCACCGAGGACCGGGCGCGCCCCGCACGACAGGCGGGCCTGCCGTATCCCGCACGCCCCGTCCATCCACCACGACCGGCGCGTCCGCAGCGTCCCGCACGCCCGGCGCATCCACCACGACCGGCGCGTCCGCGGCGTCCCGTACGCCCGGCGCAGCCGAGACTTCCCGCACGCCTCGCGCCCCCCGCACGCTGAAAGGCCCCGCCGCATGATCGCCTTCGTCTCCGGCCCGGTGGCCGCTCTCGCCCCGACCACGGCCGTCATCGAGGTCGGCGGTGTCGGGATGGCCCTCCAGTGCACCCCGCAGACCCTCGCCGGGCTGCGGGTCGGCCAGGAGGCCAGGCTCGCCACCTCGCTCGTCGTCCGGGAGGACTCCCTCACCCTGTACGGCTTCGCGGACGACGACGAGCGGCAGGTCTTCGAGCTCCTCCAGACCGCCAGCGGCGTGGGCCCCCGCCTCGCCCAGGCCATGCTGGCCACCCACAGCCCCGACGCGCTGCGCCTGGCCGTCTCCACCGGCGACGAGAAGGCGCTGACCGCCGTCTCCGGCATCGGGAAGAAGGGCGCCCAGAAGCTGCTGCTGGAGCTGAAGGACCGGCTCGGTGAGCCGGTCGGCGCGCACATCGGCCAGCAGGGCGTCGGTACCCCGGTGACCTCCGGCTGGCGCGACCAGCTCCAGGCCGCGCTGATCGGCCTCGGCTACGCGAGCCGCGAGGCCGAGGAGGCTGTCACCGCCGTCGCCCCGCAGGCCGAGGCGGCCGTGGCCGAAGGCGCCGCACCCCCCGTGCCGCAGCTCCTGCGGGCCGCCCTGCAGACTCTCAACCGCGCACGCTGACCGGCACCGAACCACCGAAGAGGCCCCGAAATGAACTGGGACGAGACCGGACCCGAGACCGACGAGCCCACCGGCCCGGTCTTCGACGACCGGCTGGTCGACGCGGACGCGGACGGCGAGGACACCGCGGTCGAGGCGGCCCTGCGCCCCAAGGACCTGGAGGAGTTCGTCGGCCAGGAGAAGGTCCGTGAACAGCTCGACCTGGTCCTCAAGGCGGCCCGCGCGCGCGGTGCCACCGCCGACCATGTGCTGCTCTCCGGCGCCCCCGGCCTCGGCAAGACCACCCTCTCCATGATCATCGCGGCGGAGATGAACGCCCCGATCCGCATCACCTCCGGCCCCGCCATCCAGCACGCCGGCGACCTCGCGGCGATCCTGTCCTCCCTCCAGGAGGGGGAGGTCCTCTTCCTGGACGAGATCCACCGCATGTCCCGGCCCGCCGAGGAGATGCTCTACATGGCGATGGAGGACTTCCGCGTCGACGTCATCGTCGGCAAGGGCCCCGGCGCCACCGCGATCCCGCTGGAGCTGCCCCCCTTCACCCTGGTCGGGGCGACCACCCGGGCCGGGCTGCTCCCGCCCCCGCTGCGCGACCGCTTCGGCTTCACCGGGCACATGGAGTTCTACGCCCCCGCCGAGCTGGAGCGCGTCGTCCACCGTTCCGCCCGCCTCCTGGACGTCGGCATCGACGCGGACGGCGCCGCCGAGATCGCCGGGCGGTCGCGGGGCACCCCGCGCATCGCCAACCGCCTGCTGCGCCGGGTCCGGGACTACGCCCAGGTCAAGGCCGAGGGCACGATCGACCGGGAGATCGCGGCGGCGGCCCTCAAGGTGTACGAGGTTGACGCCCGCGGACTCGATCGGCTGGACCGCGCGGTGCTCGGAGCGCTGCTGAAACTCTTCGGCGGCGGGCCGGTCGGCCTCTCCACCCTCGCGGTCGCCGTGGGGGAGGAGCGCGAGACGGTCGAAGAGGTCGCCGAGCCCTTCCTCGTACGGGAAGGACTGCTGGCCAGGACGCCGCGCGGCCGGGTCGCCACCCCGGCCGCCTGGGCCCACCTGGGGCTGGTTCCGCCGTCCCACGGCGCAAAGGGGCAACAGGGTTTGTTCGGGGCGTGATGTGTCACAGATTGACCCGTAGCGGAACCAGGGTGCGATGCTGGGCGTTGTTCCATCGATGCGGACTCATCTAGACTCCGCCGATGCCGCCCTTACAGGTCGGTGTACCCACCCCCGTATATACAGGCCGCATTCCAGCGCGGTCGTGCGAAGGAATTCCCGTCCCGTGGATATCTTGACTCTCCTCCCCTTCATCGTGCTCATCGGGGCCATGTTCCTGATGACCCGCTCCGCCAAGAAGAAGCAGGCGGCGGCCGCGCAGATGCGCAACGACATGCAGCCCGGTACCGGCGTCCGGACGATCGGGGGGATGTACGCCACCGTCAAGGAAGTCCACGACGACACCGTCCTCCTCGAAGTAGCCCCGGGCGTGCACGCCATCTACGCGAAGAACGCGGTCGGCGCCGTCCTGGACGATGCGGAGTACAACCGCATCGTCCACGGTGACGACGACGAGCTGGACGCGGACGGCACCGTCGTCCCGGACGACGCCTCCTCGCTCACCGGCGAGCCCGGCACGGACAAGGCCGACGTCGCCAAGATCGACCTGGGCAAGGACGAGGCGGCCGACGACGGCGCCGGGTCCAAGGACGACGCGGCGGCCAAGGACGCCAGGGGCGAGGGCAAGGCCGACGGCGAGACCGGCACCAAGTAGTCCTCACACGGTCCCGGGGACGTCGCGCGCCCACCGGCGCGTGGCGTCCCCGAGACCGTCGAGGCCGTCTGGCGGGGGTGGGTCCCCACAACACTTCATGGCCGCCCGGGCGCGTACCCGGCGCAGGGCGGTTGGACAGGGAGAAACGAGAAGGTGGCAGCACCCAAGAAGGGACGAGGGCCGTCCGGCGGTCATGGGAGGCCGGGACGTGCCCTGGCTCTGATCCTCATCGCCATGGTCGCGCTCACCGGCGGGATGTTCCTGTCCGGACACACCGCCCCCAGGCTGGGCATCGACCTGGCCGGCGGTACGTCGATCACACTCGAGGCACAGAACCAGCCCGGTAAGCCGAACGCGATCAACCCGACCAACATGGACACGGCGGTCGGGATCATCGAGCGGCGTGTCAACGGGCTCGGCGTCTCCGAGGCAGAGGTTCAGACCCAGGGCGATCGCAACATCATCGTCAACATTCCCAAGGGCACTGACTCCGAGCAGGCCCGGGACCAGGTCGGCACCACCGCCCAGCTGTACTTCCGGCCCGTGCTGACGGTGGCGGCGAGCGGTCCCGCACCCTCCGCGTCCCCGACGCCCTCGGGCAGCGCCACGCCGAGCGGCGAGGCCACCCCGAAGAGCGAGGACAAGGGCGAGGAGGCCACCGGCGAGGAGGCCACCCCCTCCCCGAGCTCCACCACCCAGGGCCGCGCGGTCACCGGGGCCCTGAAGGCCCCCACGCCGACCCCCTCGGGTTCCGGCGAGCCCGAGCCGTCCGACACCCCGGAGACCACGCCGTCCGCGGACCCGGCGACGGCCAAGCTCCAGGAGGAGTTCGCCAAGCTCGACTGCTCCGACCCCGAGCAGCGGGCCGAAGCGGGCAAGAACGCCAAGGCCACGGACTCCACGGTCGGCTGCGGCTCGAACGTGCCCGGCAGCTACGAGAAGTACGTTCTCGGCCCCGCCGAGGTCTCCGGCAGCGACGTCGACGACGCCAAGGCCGCCATCGACCAGCAGACCGGCGAGTGGATCGTGTCGATGGAGTTCACCTCCGCCGGCGCCAAGAAGTTCCAGACGATCACCAGCCGGCTCTCCCAGCAGCAGCCGCCGATGAACCAGTTCGCGATCGTCCTCGACAGCGAGGTCGTCTCCGCTCCCTCGGTGCGCACCGCGCTCAGCAAGAACGCCCAGATCTCCGGCAGCTTCACCCAGCAGTCGGCCGAGGAGCTCGGCAACATCCTCTCCTACGGCGCTCTCCCGCTGACCTTCCAGGAGGCGAGCGTCACCACCGTCACCGCCGCCCTCGGCAGCGAGCAGCTCAAGGGCGGCCTGATCGCCGGTGCCATCGGTCTGGCGCTGGTCGTCATCTATCTGGTGGTCTACTACCGGGGCCTGTCGTTCATCGCGCTCCTGAGTCTTCTGGTCTCCGGTGTGCTGACGTACACGATCATGTCCCTGCTGGGCCCGGCCATCGGCTTCGCGCTGAACCTGCCGGCGGTCTGCGGAGCGATCGTGGCCATCGGTATCACAGCGGACTCGTTCATCGTCTACTTCGAACGCGTCAGGGACGAGATCCGCGAGGGACGCACACTCCGTCCGGCCATCGAGCGCGCCTGGCCGCGCGCCCGCCGCACCATCCTGGTCTCCGACTTCGTGTCGTTCCTGGCCGCCGCCGTGCTCTTCGTCGTCACCGTCGGCAAGGTGCAGGGCTTCGCGTTCACCCTCGGACTGACCACGCTGCTCGACGTCGTCGTGGTGTTCTTCTTCACCAAGCCCCTCATGACGCTGATGGGCCGGACGAAGTTCTTCTCCAGCGGTGGCGCGTGGTCCGGGCTGGACCCGAAGCGGCTGGGCGCACCCCCGCCGCTGCGCCGCTCGCGCCGTGTCAACGCCCCCATCGAACCGAAGGAGGCGTGAGATGTCGCGACTCGGCAATCTCGGCGCCCGGCTCTACCGCGGCGAGGTCGGCTACGACTTCATCCGCAACCGCAAGATCTGGTACGGCGTCTCGATACTGATCACCATCACGGCCATCATCGGCGTGGCGGTCGGTGGTCTCCGTATGGGGATCGAGTTCCAGGGGGGCGCGGTCTTCACGACCGACACCAGGGCCAAGATCTCCACGGCCCAGGCCACGGAGGTGGCGACCGAGGCATCCGGCCACCACGCCATCGTCCAGGAGCTGGGCAACGGCGGTCTGCGCATCCAGATCACCGAGGTCGACACCGCCAAGGCCAACGAGATCAAGGAGACCCTCTCCCAGGAACTCGGCATCCCCGCCGGGGAGATCAACGCGGACCTGGTCGGCCCCAGCTGGGGCGAGCAGATCGCCAACAAGGCCTGGACCGGCCTCGTGGTCTTCATGATCCTGGTGGTGATCTATCTGGCCATCGCCTTCGAGTGGCGGATGGCCGTCGCCGCCCTCATCGCGCTGATCCACGACATCACGATCACGGTCGGCGTCTACGCCCTGGTCGGCTTCGAGGTCACCCCGGGTACGGTGATCGGTCTGCTGACCATTCTCGGTTACTCCCTGTATGACACGGTGGTGGTCTTCGACAGCCTCAAGGAGGGCCAGAAGGACATCACCAAGCAGACCCGCTTCACGTACAGCGAGATCGCCAACCGGTCGATCAACAGCACCCTGGTCCGCTCCATCAACACCACCGTGGTGGCGCTGCTGCCGGTGGCCGGGCTGCTCTTCATCGGTGGCGGTGTCTTCGGCGCCGGCATGCTGAACGACATCTCGCTGTCGCTGTTCGTGGGCCTCGCCGCCGGTGCGTACTCCTCGATCTTCATCGCCACTCCGCTCGTCGCCGACCTCAAGGAACGCGACCCGCAGATGAAGGCGCTGAAGAAGCGGGTCCTCGCCAAGCGGGCGGCCGCGGCCGCCAAGGGCGACTTCCCCGAGGACGAGGCCCCCGTGGAGCCGCGCGAGGACGCCGCGACGGCGGGCTCGGCCATCGGCCACCCCCGCTCGCCCGGCCGCACCCGGGGGAAGCGCTGATGACCAGCACCACCGGATCGACCAGGGAACTGCTGCTCAGCCGGATCCGCGATGTCGCGGACTACCCGAAGCCGGGAGTGGTGTTCAAGGACATCACCCCGCTCCTGGCCGACCCGGTGGCCTTCACGGCGCTCACCGACGTCCTCGCGGAGCTGTGCGTACGGCACGGCGCCACGAAGATCGTCGGCCTGGAGGCCCGCGGCTTCATCCTGGCCGCGCCGGTCGCGGTCCGGGCGGGCATCGGCTTCGTCCCGGTCCGCAAGGCCGGGAAGCTCCCCGGCGCCACCCTCTCCCAGGCCTACGACCTGGAGTACGGCAGCGCGGAGATCGAGATCCACGCCGAGGACCTCACCGCCGAGGACCGGATCATGGTCATCGACGACGTCCTCGCCACCGGCGGCACCGCCGAGGCCTCGCTGGAGCTGATCCGGCGGGCCGGCGCCCAGGTCGCGGGCGTCTCGGTCCTCATGGAGCTGGGCTTCCTGGCGGGCCGGGCCCGGCTGGAGCCGGGGCTGCGGGGAGCTCCGCTGGAGGCCCTGATCACGGTCTGAGCACCCCCGAGCGGGAAGGGCGGGCACCCGGGAGCATCCGGGTGCCCGCCCTGCGTTCTCCCAGCTCTCACCGTCCCCGGGCGAGGACCTGCCGGGGGATCGTTACCATGGGCTTTCCGGGTACCCCGGATCCGCACGAGGAGCGCTCTTGCCAGACGAGGCCCAGTCAGCCGCCGCCCCGCAGCCCGACAAGCCCGTGGCGGCCCCCGCCACGCCCCGGAAGGCCGCGCCCTCGAACGCGCCGAAGCCCGCGCCCCCGGAGCCTGGCACCAGCTCCGCGCGCCCCCCGGCCGCCAAGCCCTCCGGCCCGCCCGCCGCGCAACCGGCCGCAGCCTCCCCGGCCCCCGCGAGCCCGGCCGCCGGACCTCCCGCCAAGCCCTCCGGCCCGCCCCCGCCGAAGCCCCCGGCCCCCACCCCGCCGCCGCCCGCCGTGAAGCCCGCCGCCCCGGCCGGATCAGCCTCCCGCCCCGGTGGCTCCTCCAACCGGGTGCGGGCCCGCCTCGCCCGACTGGGGGTGCAGCGCTCCAGCCCGTACAACCCGGTCCTGGAACCCCTCCTCCGTACGGTCCGGGGCAACGACCCCAAGATCGAGACGGCCACCCTCCGCCAGATCGAGCGCGCCTACCAGGTGGCCGAGCGCTGGCACCGCGGCCAGAAGCGCAAGAGCGGCGACCCGTACATCACCCACCCGCTCGCCGTCACCACGATCCTGGCCGAGCTGGGCATGGATCCTGCCACCCTCATGGCCGGGCTGCTCCACGACACCGTCGAGGACACCGAGTACGGCCTGGACACCCTCAAGCGCGAGTTCGGCGACCAGGTCGCCCTGCTCGTCGACGGCGTCACCAAGCTGGACAAGGTCAAGTTCGGCGAGGCCGCCCAGGCCGAGACCGTACGCAAGATGGTCGTCGCCATGGCCAAGGACCCCAGAGTCCTGGTCATCAAGCTCGCGGACCGCCTGCACAACATGCGCACCATGCGCTACCTCAAGCGGGAGAAGCAGGAGAAGAAGGCCCGCGAGACGCTGGAGATCTACGCTCCGCTGGCGCACCGGCTGGGGATGAACACCATCAAGTGGGAGCTGGAGGACCTCGCCTTCGCGATCCTCTACCCCAAGATGTACGACGAGATCGTCCGTCTCGTCGCGGAGCGGGCCCCCAAGCGCGACGAGTACCTGGCCATAGTGACCGACGAGGTCCAGGCCGACCTGCGCGCCGCCCGCATCAAGGCCACCGTCACCGGCCGCCCCAAGCACTACTACAGCGTCTACCAGAAGATGATCGTGCGCGGCCGCGACTTCGCCGAGATCTACGACCTGGTGGGCATCCGCGTCCTCGTCGACACCGTCCGCGACTGCTACGCGGCGCTCGGCACCGTCCACGCCCGGTGGAACCCGGTGCCAGGGCGGTTCAAGGACTACATCGCGATGCCCAAGTTCAACATGTACCAGTCGCTGCACACCACGGTGATCGGCCCCAGCGGCAAGCCCGTCGAGCTCCAGATCCGCACCTTCGACATGCACCGCCGCGCCGAGTACGGCATCGCCGCCCACTGGAAGTACAAGCAGGAGGCCGTGGCGGGCGCCTCCAAGGTCCGCACCGACGTCCCCAGGAACACCGGCCGCGGCCAGGACACCGTCAACGACATGGCGTGGCTGCGCCAGCTCCTGGACTGGCAGAAGGAGACCGAGGACCCCAGCGAGTTCCTGGAGTCCCTGCGCTTCGACCTCTCGCGCAACGAGGTCTTCGTCTTCACGCCCAAGGGCGACGTGATAGCGCTGCCCGCCGGTGCCACCCCGGTCGACTTCGCGTACGCCGTCCACACCGAGGTCGGCCACCGGACCATAGGAGCCCGTGTCAACGGGCGGCTGGTCCCGCTCGAATCGACCCTCGACAACGGCGACCTGGTGGAGGTCTTCACCTCCAAGGCAGCCGGGGCGGGCCCCTCCCGGGACTGGCTCGGCTTCGTCAAGTCACCGCGCGCCCGCAACAAGATCCGCGCCTGGTTCTCCAAGGAGCGGCGCGACGAGGCCATCGAGCAGGGCAAGGACGCCATCGCGCGCGCCATGCGCAAGCAGAACCTGCCGATCCAGCGCATCCTGACCGGCGACTCCCTCGTCACCCTCGCCCACGAGATGCGCTATCCCGACATCTCCTCGCTGTACGCGGCGATCGGAGAGGGGCATGTCGCCGCGGCCGGCGTCGTGCAGAAGCTGGTGCAGGCGCTCGGCGGCCACGACGAGGCCAACGAGGACCTGGCCGAATCCACACCGCCCTCGCACGGCGGGCGCGGCAAGCGCCGGGCCAACGCGGACCCCGGCGTCGTCGTCAAGGGCGTCGAGGACGTGTGGGTCAAGCTCGCCCGCTGCTGTACGCCGGTCCCCGGCGACCCGATCATCGGCTTCGTCACCCGGGGCAGCGGCGTCTCCGTGCACCGAGCCGACTGCGTCAACGTGGAGTCGCTCTCGCAGCAGCCCGAGCGCATCCTCGACGTCGAATGGGCCCCCACCCAGTCCTCGGTCTTCCTGGTCGCCATCCAGGTCGAGGCGCTGGACCGCTCCCGGCTCCTCTCCGACGTCACCCGGATCCTCTCCGACCAGCACGTCAACATCCTGTCGGCGGCCGTCCAGACCTCCCGCGACCGGGTGGCCACCTCCCGCTTCACCTTCGAGATGGGCGACCCCAAGCACCTGGGCCACGTCCTGAAGGCCGTACGCGGGGTGGAGGGCGTCTACGACGTCTACCGGGTCACCTCGGCGCGCAGGCCGTAACGAGGGGCGGCGGAAGCCCGCGGGCGGCCGTAGCAGCGGCGACGCAGAAGCCCGCAGGCCGTGACAGCGGCAACGGAAGAAGCCCCGGTACGCATCGCGCGTACCGGGGCTTCTCCGTCAGCCGTGGCTGGCTCAGCCGCCGAACTCCTCCAGGCCCTTCAGCGCCTGGTCCAGCAGCGCCTGGCGGCCCTCCAGCTCCTTGGCCAGCTTGTCCGCGCGGGCGTTGTTGCCCTGGGCGCGCGCGGTGTCGATCTGGCCGCGCAGCTTGTCCACCGCCGCCTGGAGCTGACCGGTCAGACCCTCGGCACGGGCCCGCGCCTCCGGGTTGGTCCGGCGCCACTCGGACTCCTCGGCCTCCTGGAGCGCCCGCTCCACCGCCTGCATCCGGCCCTCGACCTTCGGGCGGGCGTCACGCGGCACGTGGCCGATGGCCTCCCAGCGCTCGTTGATGGACCGGAAGGCGGCCCGGGACGCCTTGAGGTCCTTCACCGGCACCAGCTTCTCGGCCTCGGCGGCGAGCTCCTCCTTCAGCTTGAGGTTCTCGCCCTGCTCGGCGTCGCGCTCGGCGAAGACCTCGCCGCGGGCGGCGAAGAAGACGTCCTGGGCGCCGCGGAAGCGGTTCCACAGGTCGTCCTCGGCCTCGCGCTGGGCGCGGCCCGCCGCCTTCCACTCGGTCATCAGATCGCGGTAGCGCGCGGCCGTGCCGACCCAGTCCGTCGAACCGGACAGCGCCTCGGCCTCGGCGACCAGCTTCTCCTTGGCCCTGCGGGCCTCCTCGCGCTGGGCGTCCAGCGCGGCGAAGTGGGCCTTGCGCCGCTTGGAGAACGCCGAGCGGGCGTGCGAGAAACGGTGCCACAGCTCGTCGTCCGACTTGCGGTCCAGCCGGGGGAGACCCTTCCAGGTGTCCACCAGCGCCCGCAGCCGTTCACCGGCGGCGCGCCACTGCTCGCTCTTCGCCAGCTCCTCGGCCTCGGCGACCAGCGCCTCCTTGGCCTGCTTGGCCTCGTCGGCCTGCTTGGCCTTGAGGACCTTGCGCTCCTCGCGCCGCGCCTCGACCGTCGCCACGAGCGCGTCCAGCCGCTTGCGCAGCGCGTCCAGGTCGCCCACCGCGTGGTGCTCGTCCACCTGCTGCCGCAGGTGGTCGATCGCGGTCATCGCGTCCTTCGCCGACAGATCGGTGGTCTTCACCCGCCGTTCGAGGAGGCCGATCTCGACCACAATGCCGTCGTACTTGCGCTCGAAATAGGCCAGAGCCTCCTCAGGCGAACCGGCCTGCCACGATCCGACGACCTGCTCGCCGTCGGCTGTACGCACGTACACGGTGCCCGTCTCGTCGACGCGGCCCCACGGGTCGCTGCTCACAGCGCCTCCTCCACCTGATGCCTGCGAGGGGGTTCGCCCCCCGGGCATCGTCCACAGTTTCCTCGGGCGGGCCTCGCCCGCCCTGCACAACGCCAATCTAGGCGACCGGCCGCCCGGCTGTCCGCACTCCGCGCGGCCGAAGTTCTTCGCTCCCGCCCGGGGGCCCGGGGCGCCGGGCGCGCCCCGGTGGCGTGCCCGGATCAGCCCTTCTCGACGGCCGCCTTCTTGATCTCCACGGCCTTCTTCGGCGCACCGTCACCGGCGCCGCCCTCGACACCCGCGGCGCCGACCGTCTCGACGACCTTCAGGGAGTCCTTGTCGAGCTTGCCGAACGGGGTGTACGTCGGGGGCAGCTTGGTGTCCTTGTAGACCAGGAAGAACTGACTGCCGCCGGAGTCGGGCTGGCTGGTGTTGGCCATCGCCACCGTACCCGCGGGGAACGTCACCGTCCCGTCCTCGCCCGCCTTGCCGAGCCCGTCCAGGTTCTCGTCCGGGATGTTGTAGCCGGGGCCGCCCGTGCCGTCGCCCTTCGGGTCACCGCACTGCAGCACGTAGATGTTCTGGGTGGTGAGGCGGTGGCACTTGGTCCCGTCGAAGTAGCCCTTGTCCGCGAGCGCCTTGAAGGAGTTCGTCGTGTGCGGGGTCTTCGAGGCGTCCATGGTGAACGCTATGTCGCCCTGGCTCGTCCCCAGCGACATCGTGTACGTCGCCTTCTTGTCGATCGTCATCGGCGGCTCGGGCGCCTTGCTCTCGGTCTCCGAGGGCTCCGGCTCAGGGCTCTGGCTCGCGGCCGCCTCGTCCTTCCTGTCCTTGTCGTCGTCCTTGCCCGACAGCACGTACGCGCTCACGCCCACGACGGCCACCACGGCCACCGAGGCCGCGACGATCGCGGTGATGCGCTTCGTCCGGCGACGGGCTTCCTCCCGGCGCTTCTGCTGGCGCTCGAACTTCTCCCGGGCGAGCTGCCGCCTGCGCTGTTCGCTGCTGGACACCGGTGGGGCTCCTTGTTACGTCGTGACGTCGGGGGTACGTCGGGGAATCGGGTCTGGACTGCCCGTACCGTATATGGGTTACCTGTGTCATGAGGAGCGCCGGTAGGCTCTGAACTGCTGCGACCCATGCCGCCGCCGCATCCTCCGGACGAACATTAAGGACGATCGTGCTCATTGCCGGGTTCCCCGCCGGGGCCTGGGGGACCAACTGCTATCTGGTCGCCCCCGCCGCCGGTGAGGAGTGCGTGATCATCGACCCGGGCCACCAAGCCGCCCAGGGCGTCGAGGAGACGCTGAAGAAGCATCGGCTCAAGCCCGTCGCCGTCGTGCTCACCCACGGCCACATCGACCATGTCGCCTCGGTCGTCCCGGTCTGCGGCGCCCACGACGTCCCCGCCTGGATCCACCCCGAGGACCGCTACATGATGAGCGACCCGGAGAAGGCGCTCGGCCGCTCCATCGGGATGCCGCTCATGGGCGAGCTGACCGTGGGGGAGCCGGACGACCTCAAGGAGCTGACCGACGGCTCGAAGCTGACCCTGGCCGGGCTGGAGTTCGGCGTCTCGCACGCGCCCGGCCATACCAGGGGGTCGGTGACGTTCACGATGCCCGAGGCCGCGGACATCCCGCCGGTCCTCTTCTCGGGCGACCTGCTCTTCGCCGGCTCCGTCGGACGCACCGACCTGCCCGGCGGCGACCACGCCGAGCTGCTGAGGTCGCTGGCCCGTGTGTGCCTGCCCCTCGACGACTCGACCGTGGTGCTGTCCGGCCACGGCCCCCAGACCACCATCGGCCGCGAGCGCGCCGCCAACCCGTTCCTGAACGGACTGGACGCGGCGCCGCGCCGAGGAATGTAGACGAGAGACGTATCACGTGAGCACCTTCCAGGCCCCCAAGGGCACCTACGACCTCATCCCGCCGGACTCCGCCAAGTTCCTGGCGGTGCGCGAGGCCATCTCCGCGCCCCTGCGCGACTCTGGCTACGGCTACATCGAGACGCCCGGCTTCGAGAACGTGGAGCTGTTCGCGCGCGGAGTCGGTGAGTCCACCGACATCGTCACCAAGGAGATGTACACCCTCACCACGAAGGGCGGCGACCAGCTGGCGCTGCGCCCCGAGGGCACCGCCTCCGTCCTGCGCGCGGCGCTGGAGGCCAACCTCCACAAGGCCGGCAACCTCCCCGTCAAGCTCTGGTACTCCGGCTCGTACTACCGCTACGAGCGCCCGCAGAAGGGCCGCTACCGCCACTTCTCGCAGGTCGGCGCCGAGGCCATCGGAACCGAGGACCCGGTCCTCGACGCCGAGCTGATCATCCTGGCCGACCAGGCGTACCGCTCGCTGGGCCTGCGGCAGTTCCGCATCCTGCTGAACTCGCTGGGTGACAAGGAGTGCCGCCCGGTCTACCGGGAGGCGCTCCAGACCTTCCTGCGCGATCTCGACCTCGACGAGGAGACCCGCCGCCGCATCGAGATCAACCCGCTGCGCGTCCTGGACGACAAGCGGGCCGACGTGCAGAAGCAGCTCACCGACGCCCCCCGGCTCCGTGACTACCTCTGCGACGCCTGCAAGGCGTACCACGAGGAGGTCCGCGCGCTGCTCACGGCGGCGGGCGTGGTGTACGAGGACGACGAGAAGCTCGTCCGCGGCCTCGACTACTACACCCGCACCACCTTCGAGTTCGTCCACGACGGCCTGGGCTCCCAGTCCGCGGTGGGCGGCGGCGGCCGCTACGACGGCCTGTCCGAGATGATCGGCGGCCCCGCGCTGCCGTCCGTCGGCTGGGCCCTCGGCGTGGACCGCACGGTCCTCGCCCTGGAGGCCGAGGGCGTCGAGCTGGACCTCCCCGCCACCACCAGCGTGTACGCGGTCCCGCTCGGAGAGGAGGCCCGCCGTGCCCTCTTCGCCGTCGTCACCGAACTGCGCCGCGAGGGCGTCGCCGCCGACTTCGCCTTCGGCGGCCGGGGCCTCAAGGGCGCGATGAAGAGCGCCAACCGCTCCGGCGCGCGCTACACCCTGGTCGCGGGCGAACGCGATCTGGCCGAGGGCGTCGTCCAGCTCAAGGACATGGAGTCCGGCGAGCAGGCGGCGGTGCCGCTGGCCGAGGTGGCCGCGGAGCTGAAGAGCCGGCTCGGCTGAGCCCGGTAGGTCGTACGGAGAGGACGCGGCTCGGCTGAGCGGTCCTGCGGAGAGGGCGGGGACGGAGGCATCAGACCTCCGCCCCGCCCTCTCGTGTGGGCGGGGACGTCTCAGAGCTCCGCGCCCGGCGGCCTCCGGCCGTGGCGGACCCCGCCGAACGTCAACACGGCCGCCGCCGATTCATCCTCGCGCCCGTCCACCACGGGTTCCGTCACCCACCCCGACACCCTGCGGCGGAGGGTGCTTCCCGGCCACCGCCCGTACGTCTTTATGTTCATCGAACGGATGACCCGTCCCGGGGTGCGGCACAATGACCATGCCCGGCTGACCACTCAGTGATGGAACGGCGATATGACGACTGCAGCGGTAGACCACCAGCCCTCATCCGACCAGGAGGAGGACGGCGGCAAGCGCACCTTCGGGGCCGGACGGGGTCTCGCCCTGCTCCTGGTGATCACCGGCGCGGCCGGACTGCTGGCCTCCTGGATCATCACGATCGACAAGTTCAAGCTGCTGGAGGACCCCTCCTTCACCCCCGGCTGCAGCCTCAACCCCGTCGTCGCGTGCGGCAACATCATGAAGAGCGAGCAGGCCTCGGCCTTCGGGTTCCCCAACCCGATGCTCGGCCTGGTCACGTACGGCATGGTCATCGCCATCGGCATGGGCCTGCTCGCCGGTGCCCGCTACCGCGGCTGGTTCTGGCTCGGCCTCAACGCGGGCACCCTGTTCGGCGTCGGCTTCTGCACCTGGCTCCAGTACCAGTCGCTGTACAACATCAACTCGCTCTGCCTGTGGTGCTGCCTCGCCTGGGTCGCCACGATCATCATGTTCTGCTACGTGACCACGCACAACGTCAAGCACCGCATCCTCCCCGCGCCCGCCTGGCTGCGGAACGGGCTGACCGAGTTCCACTGGGTGCCGCCGGTGCTGTGGATCGGGATCATCGGCATGCTGATCCTGACCCGCTGGTGGGACTTCTGGACCAGCTGACCCCGACCGCCGACCCGACGCCCCCGACCGCCGACCCGACGCCCCCGGCCGCCTCTCCGCAGGCGGCCGGGGGCGTTGTCAGTGGGGTCGCTTAGGCTTCGTGACGTGGAGCCCGACCTCTTTACCGCAGCCGCCGAAGACCGCCAGGAGAAGGACCCGTCCGCCAGCCCCCTCGCTGTCCGGATGCGCCCTCGTGCCCTGGACGAGGTCGTCGGCCAGCAGCATCTGCTCAAGCCGGGCTCGCCGCTCCGCAGACTCGTCGAGGGGAGCGGCGGCCCGGCGGGCGCCTCCTCGGTGATCCTGTGGGGCCCGCCCGGCACCGGGAAGACGACTCTCGCGTACGTGGTCAGCAAGGCCACCAACAAGCGCTTCGTCGAACTGTCCGCGATCACCGCGGGCGTCAAGGAGGTCCGGGCCGTCATCGAGAGCGCCCGCCGCGCCTCCGGCGGCTTCGGCAAGGAGACCGTCCTCTTCCTGGACGAGATCCACCGCTTCTCCAAGGCCCAGCAGGACTCCCTGCTCCCCGCCGTGGAGAACCGCTGGGTGACCCTGATCGCGGCCACCACGGAGAATCCGTACTTCTCGGTGATCTCACCGCTGCTCTCGCGCTCCCTGCTGCTCACCCTGGAGCCGCTGACCGACGACGACCTGCGCGATCTGGTGCGCCGGGCGCTGACCGACGAGCGCGGCCTCGGCGGGGCGCTCACGCTGCCCGAGGACGCGGAGGCGCATCTGCTGCGCATCGCGGGCGGCGACGCGCGCCGGGTGCTCACGGCCCTGGAGGCGGCGGCCGGTGCGGCGCTCGCCACGCACGAGGCGGAGATCACGCTCAAGACGGTCGAGGCCACCGTCGACCGGGCCGCCGTGAAGTACGACCGGGACGGCGACCAGCACTACGACGTGGCCAGCGCGCTCATCAAGTCCATCCGCGGCTCCGACGTGGACGCCGCCCTGCACTATCTGGCCCGGATGATCGAGGCGGGGGAGGACCCCCGGTTCATCGCCCGGCGGCTGATGATCTCGGCCAGCGAGGACATCGGGCTCGCGGACCCCACCGCGCTGCCGACGGCGGTGGCGGCCGCCCAGGCCGTCGCCATGATCGGCTTCCCGGAGGCGGCGCTCACCCTGAGCCACGCCACGATCGCCCTCGCCCTCGCGCCGAAGTCCAACGCGGCGACGCTCGCGATCTCCGCCGCGCAGGAGGACGTCCGCAAGGGGCTCGCCGGCCCTGTCCCGGCCCATCTGCGCGACGGCCACTACAAGGGCGCGGCCAAGCTCGGCCACGCCCAGGGCTATGTCTATCCGCATGACGTCCAGGGCGGTATCGCAGCCCAGCAGTACGCCCCCGACGCGGTCAGCGACCGGCGGTACTACACCCCCACCCGGCACGGCGCCGAGGCGAGATACGCGGATGTGGTCGAGCGGGTCCGCGAGCGCCTGGGCCGCCGGGGCGGCGGTCCGGACCCGTCGTCCTGAACCACCCCGGTGCCGCCGTGGACCACCCGGGTCCCGCCCCGGACCGGCGCCCCGCCCGGAACGGCGTCCGGCCCTGAATCGCTCGGGGCACGGTCAGGACGCGGCCGCCTCGAAGAGCGTGTGCATCGCCCGGCGCAGCTCCGCGACATCCCGTACAGGCTCCGGAAACTCGAAGCGCGCGTCGAAGCACGACCCCTTGTGCTCCACGAAGCGGACCCGCAGCCCGAAGCGGTCCAGGGCCACGGGCACGGCGGCCGGCCGGTGCGAGGCGTACGCGCGGGCCGTGCGCTGCCCGAGCAGCGCGCACAGCGTGCGCATCCGGTCCTCGTGGGCGGCGTGCAGATGCTGGAGCAGCTCCGCCTCGTGGCAGGCCAGCGGATCGGGGGAGGCGTCCCGGAAGTCCTCCGCCTCGATGTCCTCGGCGCCCCAGAGGTCGTCCACGTACGCCTCGCCGAATTCCAGGCGCAGCATCATCCGGCCGGGCTCCGCGATGCCGGGTACGGAGGTGAGCCAGCCGGAGATCCAGGCCCGGCCCCGGATGCGGTGCGGCACGGAGACCGGGGCGACGTCCGTGATCTCCAGCACGGCGGTCAGCTCGTCGCCCTGCGCGTGGGTCGCGGCCCGGACGGCCGGGGAGTCCGCGGGGAATTCGAGGAAGAGATCGCCCTCGGGACCCACGCTCCGCGTGTCCGGCATCAGGGGTTCGGCGCGGGCCAGATCGAGCCCCGGTACGACGAGCAGCGCGGAGCAGGTACTCTGTACGAGAGTTCGTGTGCGCTCGGCTGCTGACGGCATCCGAGTGGTTTCAAGCCCGCTGGGACGCGGCTGACCACGATCAGATCGGCCTTCCGTCGTAGCAGCACCCTTTGAAGAGGTGCTGCCGCTGTCTGTGCTGTCCGTGACGTGAGTGGTGTTCCCAGGGCGAGACATGCGATCTCCTTGAGTAAGGTAAGCCTAACCTAACCTACAACGGAGGTCTGGAGAACGTGCCTAACCAGTCGCGTCCCAAGGTCAAGAAGTCGCGTGCCCTCGGCATCGCCCTGACGCCCAAGGCAGTCAAGTACTTCGAAGCGCGTCCGTACCCGCCGGGCGAGCACGGCCGTGGCCGCAAGCAGAACTCGGACTACAAGGTCCGTCTGCTGGAGAAGCAGCGCCTGCGTGCGCAGTACGACATCAGCGAGCGCCAGATGGCGCGCGCCTACGACCGCGCCAAGAAGGCCGAGGGCAAGACGGGCGAGGCGCTGGTCGTCGAGCTCGAGCGCCGTCTCGACGCCCTGGTCCTGCGCTCGGGCATCGCCCGCACCATCTACCAGGCCCGTCAGATGGTCGTCCACGGCCACATCGAGGTCAACGGCGGCAAGGTCGACAAGCCCTCCTTCCGCGTGCGCCCGGACGACATCGTCCAGGTCCGCGAGCGCAGCCGCTCCAAGGTCCCCTTCCAGGTGGCCCGCGAGGGTGGCTACGACACCGAGGGCGAGACCCCGCGCTACCTCCAGGTGAACCTGAAGGCCCTGGCCTTCCGCCTGGACCGGGACCCGAACCGCAAGGAGATCCCGGTGATCTGCGACGAGCAGCTCGTCGTCGAGTACTACGCCCGCTGATCCAGGCGTAGCCGCTCTCACCAGCGCTCCGGCCCGCCCCTCCCGCTCATCCGGGAGGCGGCGGGCCTTCGCGTTCCCCTAGGCCCTGGCCCGGACGCGGGCCCTGGCTGGGACCCGGAACCCGACTCGGACGCGGCCCCCGGCTCGCTCCCGGCTGCCGGCTCGGACTCAGGCCCCGACTCACCTCCGGGCCTCGGCTCGCTGCCGGCCCCGACTCACCTCCGAGCTCTGACCCCATCCCCTGCTCCCGACCCGCCCCGCGCCCCGGGCTCACTCCCGGCCCCCGGCCCGCTCGCGGAACCCGGTACCGCCCCGGGCGTGTCGCGCCGCTCCCGTACGCCCCCACCGGCACCGGCCCCGGCCGTCAGCGCCCGCTCCACCGCCGCGCCCCGCTCCAGCCGCCGCCCGGTTTGCACAGCCGCCTCGTACGCCGCGTCCCCCAGATCCCGCCGCAACCGCTCCTCGCACTCCGCGCGCGGTCGGCCGAAGTACGCCGAACCGAACAGCTGAAGCCCCACCGACGGCCAGATCCGTCCCGCCGCCCCCTGGAGCACCGCGGCCTCCTCGCCGTCGCCCTCCACCGCCGTCACCAGTGCCAGCAGCTCCAGCGAGAGCGCGGTCGAGAGCAGGTCGTCGAAGGTCCGGCCGATCGCCAGACACTCCCCGAGCATCCGCCGCGCCTGCTCCGGCCGCCCCCGCCGCAGCGCCGCGTAGGCCAGGACGTAGAGCGCGTACGCCCGTGCCCACCGCTCCCCGTGGTCCTCGCAGATCTCCCGGACCTCCTCGCAGATGGCCGCCGCCGCGTCCAGATCGCCCAGGAACGCCACAGCCATCGCCAGTTCGACCTGCGCCATCAGCACATTGCTGTTCAGCTCGCCGATCTCCCGGTAGCGGCCGAGCGCGTCCCGCAGCAGCTCCGCGGCGCGCGCCGGATCGTCCGTGACGGTCGCCAGACAGCCCGTGCGGTGGATCGCGTACGCCAGCGCCGTGGAGTCCCCGGACCGCTCGGCCTCCTCCCGGCACTCCTGGAGGGCGGAGACCGCCCCGACCGCGTCCCCCTGGAGCACCGCGACATACCCCAGCACCCACAGCACCTTCAGTCGGGAGGTGCCGTACGGGGTCGGCTCCTCCAATACGTGCTCCAGCCAGTACCGGCCCTCCGCCAGGCGCCCGCACCCGGCCCAGTAGAACCAGAGCGAGCCCGCCAGGTGCTGGGCGAGGTGCACCTCCTTCGGGCTCTCCATCGAGTACTCCATCGCCCGGCGCAGATTGGGCAGCTCACCGTCGATCCGGGCCGCCACCTCCGCCTGGCGCGGCGAGAACCAGTCCAGCTCGCACCAGGTGGCGAGCCCCAGGAACCAGTCCCGGTGGCGCCGCCGCATCCGCCCGGTGTCCCCGGCCGCCGCCAGCCACTCGGCCCCGTACTCGCGCACCGACTCCAGCAGTCGGTAGCGGGTGGTGCCCGTACCGTCCTCGCGCTCCACAACCGACTGGGCCAGCAGCTCCTCCAGCACGTCGAGCACCGCATCGGCCGGCAGCCCCGCACCGCCGCAGACGTACTCGGCGGCCTCCAGGTCGAACTGCCCGGCGAAGACCGAGAGCCGCGCCCACAGCAGCCGTTGCGCGGGCGTGCACAGCTCGTGGCTCCAGCCGATCGCCGTGCGCAGCGCCCGGTGGCGGGGCGGAGCGCCGCGGCTGCCGCCGGTCAGCAGCCGGAACCGGTCGTCCAGGCGCAGCAGCACCTGGTCGACCGAGAGGGCGCGCAGCCGTCCCGCCGCCAGTTCGAGCGCCAGCGGCACCCCGTCCAGGCGGCGGCACAGCTCCAGCGCCGCTGCCCGGTCCGCGGCCGTCTCCTCCCGCTCCGGCCGCACCGCGCGGGCCCGTTCCTCGAACAGCTCCACCGCGTCCGCCTCGCACATAGGCGCGAGAGTGAACGTCACTTCACCGTCCACCAGGAGCGGGCGGCGCCCGGCCGCGAGCACCCGGAGCCCCGGCGCCCGGCGCAGCAACTCCCGTACGAGATCGGCGCAGGCGTCCACCAGGTGCTCGAAGCCGTCCAGCACCAGCAGCGTCCGGCGCCCACGCAGGTGCTCGACGAGGGCGGTGCGCGGCGGCCTGCCGGTGTGGTCGGTCAGCCCCAGCGCCTCGGCCACGGTGTGTTCCAGCAGCTCCGGATCGTGCACGGGGGACAGCTCGGTGAGCCAGACCCCGTCGCAGTACCGTTTCTCCAACTGTGCGGCGGTCCTGCTGACACAGCGGGTCTTGCCGACGCCCGCCCCTCCGACGACGGTGACGAGTCTGGACTCCTCCAGCAGCCCGCGCAGCGCGGCCAGTTCGTCCGCGCGGCCGACGAACCGGTTCAGCTCCGCCGGGACGTTGCCGACCGGGACGGCACGGGCCGGGGCGCCGACGGCCGGGGCGTCGTCGCCTGCCGGGGTGGAGGGACGGGGGCCACGGGTGTCCGGGTGCGTGGAGCGGCGCTGCAGGTGTCGCATGAAACACGCAGAGTACTGCTCTGGAAGCTCTCCGTACAAACGCGTTGATCGGCTCCCTTCCGGTCCGTCCCGAATGCCCGGGGCCCGCAGGGAATGCGGTAGGGGAGGCGATGCGCGGCGCGATAGGCTCGTGGGACATGGCCCCGAGGGGGCCGAGTGACGAGCAGAGAGCGGTGCACAGTGTCCGGTGGAGAGGTGGCCGGGATCATCGTGGCCGTCTTCTGGGCGATCCTGGTCTCGTTCCTCGCCGTGGTGCTGGTGAGGCTCGCCCAGACGCTCAGGGCGACCACCAGACTCGTGGCGGAGGTGACCGAACAGGCCGTGCCGCTGCTCGCCGACGCCTCGGCCACGGTCCGGTCCGCGCAGACCCAGCTGGACAAGGTCGACGCCATCGCGAGCGACGTCCAGGAGGTCACCTCCAACGCTTCCGCGCTCTCCACGACCGTCGCCTCCACCTTCGGCGGACCGCTCGTCAAGGTCGCCGCGTTCGGCTACGGCGTCCGGCAGGCCCTCGGCCGCCGCACCGCCCCCTCTCCCGAACCGGAACCGGAACAGGCCCGGGGCCGCTCCTCCGTCCGCCGTACGGTGATCGTCGGCCGCACCGTGCCGTCGGCGCGCGGACGCAAGCGCGACCGCCGAAACCCCCGCGGACAGAAGGACTGATCCAGCGATGTTCCGCCGTACGTTCTGGTTCACCGCCGGCGCAGCCGCCGGTGTCTGGGCCACCACCAAGGTCAACCGCAAGCTCAGGCAGCTGACGCCCGAGAGTCTCGCCGCGCAGGCCGCGGACAAGGCGATCGAGACCGGCCACAAGCTCAAGGACTTCGCCCTCGACGTCCGCGAGAACATGGTCCGGCGCGAAGCCGAACTGGGCGGCGCCCTGGGCCTCGAAGCACCGGTCGACCCCGACCTTCCTGTACAGCGGCACTACGCCGTGGAGGCATCGGCCGAGCCCGCCGCCCGCCCCGGCACGTACCGCACGCTCCCCTACAAGACGAACAACCGGAATGAGGACCACTAATGGAGTCGGCTGAAATTCGCCGCCGCTGGCTGAGCTTCTTCGAGGAGCGCGGTCACACCGTCGTGCCTTCGGCGTCGCTCATCGCGGACGACCCGACTCTGCTGCTGGTCCCCGCGGGCATGGTCCCCTTCAAGCCGTACTTCCTCGGTGAGGTCAAGCCGCCCGCCCCGCGCGTCACCAGCGTGCAGAAGTGCGTGCGTACGCCGGACATCGAAGAGGTCGGCAAGACCACCCGACACGGCACGTTCTTCCAGATGTGCGGGAACTTCTCCTTCGGGGACTACTTCAAGGAAGGCGCCATCCAGCTCGCCTGGGAGGCGCTGACCAACTCCGTCGAGGACGGCGGCTACGGTCTCGACCCCGAGAAGCTCTGGATCACGGTCTACCTCGACGACGACGAGGCCGAGGCCATCTGGCGCGACAAGATCGGCGTCCCCGCCGAGCGCATCCAGCGCCTGGGCAAGAAGGACAACTTCTGGTCCATGGGCGTCCCCGGCCCCTGCGGACCCTGCTCCGAGATCAACTACGACCGCGGCCCCGAGTTCGGCGTCGAGGGCGGCCCGGCCGTCAACGACGAGCGGTACGTGGAGATCTGGAACCTGGTCTTCATGCAGTACGAGCGGGGCGCGGGCGACGGCAAGGAGGACTTCCCGATCCTCGGGGACCTGCCGTCCAAGAACATCGACACCGGTCTCGGCCTGGAACGCCTGGCGATGATCCTCCAGGGCGTACAGAACATGTACGAGACCGACACCCTGCGCGTCGTCATGGACAAGGCCACCGAGCTGACCGGCGTCCGCTACGGCGCCGAGAACGGCACGGACGTCTCGCTCCGCGTCGTCGCCGACCACATCCGCACGTCGGTGATGCTCATCGGCGACGGCGTCACCCCCGGCAACGAGGGCCGCGGCTACGTGCTGCGCCGCATCATGCGCCGCGCCATCCGCAACATGCGCCTGCTGGGCGCCACCGGCACGGTCGTCAAGGACCTGATCGACGTCGTGATCGACACGATGGGGCTGCAGTACCCGGAGCTGATCACCGACCGCAGGCGCATCGAGACGGTCGCGCTCGCGGAGGAGGCCGCCTTCCTCAAGGCCCTCAAGGGCGGCACCAACATCCTGGAGACCGCGGTCACCGAGACCAAGGCCGCCGGTGGCAAGGTCCTCGCCGGGGACAAGGCGTTCCTGCTCCACGACACCTGGGGCTTCCCGATCGACCTGACCCTGGAGATGGCCGCCGAGCAGGGGCTCTCCGTGGACGAGGACGGCTTCCGCCGCCTCATGCAGGAGCAGCGCGACAAGGCCAAGGCCGACGCCCGCGCCAAGAAGACCGGTCACGCCGACCTGTCCGCCTACCGGGAGGTCGCGGACGCCTCCGGTGCCACCGAGTTCACCGGCTACACCAGCCTGGCCGGCGAGTCGACCATCGTCGGGCTGCTGGTCGACGGCGTGCCCTCGCCCGCCGCGACCGAGGGCGACGAGGTCGAGGTCGTCCTGGACCGCACCCCCTTCTACGCCGAGGGCGGCGGCCAGCTCGCGGACACCGGCCGTATCCGGCTCGACACCGGTGCCGTGATCGAGGTCCGCGACGTCCAGAAGCCGGTCCCCGGCGTCCACGTCCACAAGGGCGTCGTCCAGGTCGGTGAGGTCACGGTCGGGGCCCCCGCCTTCGCCTCCATCGACGCCACCCGCCGCCGGGCCATCGCCCGCGCCCACAGCGCCACCCACCTCACCCACCAGGCGCTGCGCGACGCGCTCGGCCCGACGGCCGCCCAGGCTGGCTCCGAGAACTCCCCGGGCCGCTTCCGGTTCGACTTCGGGTCGCCCGCCGCCGTTCCCGGCACGGTCCTCACCGACGTCGAGCAGCGGATCAACGAGGTCCTGTCGCGCGAACTCGACGTCCAGGCCGAGGTCATGTCGATCGACGAGGCCAAGAAGCAGGGCGCCATCGCGGAGTTCGGCGAGAAGTACGGAGAGCGGGTCCGGGTCGTCACCATCGGGGACTTCTCCAAGGAGCTGTGCGGCGGCACCCACGTCCACAACACCGCCCAGCTCGGCTTGGTCAAGCTGCTCGGCGAGTCCTCCATCGGCTCCGGCGTGCGCCGGATCGAGGCCCTGGTCGGCGTGGACGCGTACAACTTCCTGGCCAGGGAGCACACGGTCGTCGCCCAGCTCCAGGAACTCGTCAAGGGCCGCCCCGAGGAACTGCCGGAGAAGATCGCGGGCATGCTCGGCAAGCTGAAGGACGCCGAGAAGGAGATCGAGAAGTTCCGCGCGGAGAAGGTGCTGGCCGCCGCCGCCGGACTGGCCGACTCCGCCAAGGACGTCCGGGGCGTCGCCCTGGTCACCGGCCAGGTCCCCGACGGCACCTCCGCCGACGACCTGCGCAAGCTGGTCCTGGACGTGCGCGGCCGGATCCAGGGCGGCCGCCCGGCCGTCGTGGCGCTGTTCACCACCGCCAACAACCGCCCGCTCACGGTGATCGCCACCAACGAGGCCGCCCGCGAGCGCGGTCTCAAGGCCGGTGACCTCGTCCGTACGGCCGCCAAGACGCTCGGTGGCGGTGGCGGCGGCAAGCCGGACGTCGCCCAGGGCGGCGGCACGGACCCGGCCGCCGTCGGTGACGCCGTCGCCGCCGTCGAGCGCCTCGTCACCGAGACCGCGTGACGGACTCGATGACACCGATGCGCCGCGGACGACGGCTCGCCGTCGACGTCGGGGACGCCCGGATCGGGGTCGCCTCGTGCGACCCCGACGGGATCCTGGCCACGCCGGTGGAGACCGTGCCGGGACGAGACGTCCCGGCCGCCCACCGGCGGCTGGTGGCCATCGTCGAGGAGTACGAGCCGATCGAGGTGATCCTCGGCCTGCCCCGCTCCCTCGGCGGTGGCGAGGGCCCCGCGGCAGCCAAGGTCCGCGACTTCGCCCAGACGTTCGCCCGTTCGATCGCCCCCGTTCCGGTGCGGCTGGTCGACGAGAGGATGACCACAGTGACGGCCAGCCAGGGACTGCGCGCCTCGGGCGTGAAGTCCAAGAAGGGCCGGTCTGTCATCGACCAGGCTGCCGCTGTGGTGATCCTTCAGAACGCTCTGGAGTCCGAACGGGCGTCAGGCAATCCCCCGGGAGAGGGCGTCGAAGTGGTTGTCTGATCGCGATACGGTAACGTTCCGCGCGATGCGGCGGTGGTTCGAACAAACACCGCACAGCGAAGAGGCGGAACCTCGTCTCGCGGCTCTAGGGGATCGATGACTGAGTATGGCCGGGGCCCCGGCTCCGAACCGTGGCATCCCGAGGACCCCTTGTACGGGGACCAGGGATGGGGAGGCCGGCAGGCCGCCCACGGCCAGGGCCAGTACGGCGACCAGCAGCAGTCCTATCCGCAGGACCCCTACGCCCAGCAGCACCAGCAGTACCCGCAGCAGCAGGCGTACGACCAGCACCAGCAGTACGGGCAGCAGCAGTACGACCCCTCGCAGCAGCAGTACGACCTCTCGCAGCAGCACCAGCAGTACGGCACGCCGCAGCAGGACCCGTACGGTCAGCAGCCCCACGCCCAGCCGCAGTACGACGGCGGCTGGGACTCCGGGCAGGGGACCGCCCTGTCGTACGGGGCCGAGCCCCAGGACCCGTACACCCATCAGCAGCCTCCCGGCTACGGCGAATCGCACGACTACTACGGCACGCCCGACGCCTACCCCCCGCCGCAGCCGCCGGGCCACCGCGAGACCCCCGGGCAGCAGCAGCCGCAGGCCCAGCAGGCCCCGCAGCACGGGCGGCCCGAGCAGCAGGGGAAGCCGTCGCCGGACTGGGACCCGGACGAGCCGCAGGAAGAGACGCATCCTTTCTTCACCGGCGCCGACGAGCCCGCCGGCCGTGACTCCCACGAGCCCCGCGACGGCGACGACGACCCCGACGACGACTCCTCGCGCGCCTCGCGCCGGGAGCGCGGCAGCAGGGAGCGCAGGGGCGGCAAGACCAAGAAGAAGAGCCGCAACGGCTGCGCCTGCCTGGTGGTCTCCCTCGTCCTGGTCGGCGGCCTCGGGGGAGTGACGTACGTCGGCTACAACTTCTGGCAGGACAAGTTCGGCGCCCCGGCCGACTACGCGGGATCCGGCACGGACGAGCAGGTCGAGGTCGAGATCCCCGAGGGGGCGCTCGGCTACGACATCGCCAACATCCTGCGCAAGAAGGGCGTCATCAAGTCCTCCGACGCCTTCGTCGCGGCACAGAACGACAACCCCAAGGGCAAGTCGATCCAGGCCGGCGTCTACCTCCTCAACAAGGAGATGTCGGGAGCCGCCGCGGTCGCCCTGATGCTCGACAACAAGAGCCAGAACCTCCTGGTGATCCCCGAGGGCACCCGTAACGTCGCGGTCTACGAGAAGATCGACGCCCGGCTCGGCCTGGACAAGGGCACCACGGAGAAGGTCGCCAAGACCAAGGCGGAGTCCCTGGGCCTGCCCGACTGGGTCAAGGACGACCCGGACGTGAAGGACCCGCTGGAGGGCTTCCTCTACCCGGCGGCGTACCCGGTGGCCAAGGGCTCGAAGCCCGAGGACGCGCTGAAGCGGATGGTCACGCGGGCCAACAAGGAGTACGACAAGCTCGACCTGGAAGCGGCGGCCAAGAAGTACCAGCTGGACGGCCCGTGGCAGGTGCTGACGGTGGCGAGTCTGGTGCAGGCGGAGGGCCTCACGCACGACGACTTCCGCAAGATGGCCGAGGTCGTCTACAACCGGCTCAAGCCCGACAACACGGTCACCAACCGCAAGGTCGAGTTCGACTCGTCGTTCAACTACCTCATGAAGCAGAGCAAGATCAAGATCAGCACCAAGG
The DNA here is from genome assembly GCF_056436485.1 of Streptomyces sp. NPDC043746. Lineage (NCBI taxonomy): Bacteria > Bacillati > Actinomycetota > Actinomycetes > Kitasatosporales > Streptomycetaceae > Streptomyces > Streptomyces sp. NPDC043746. Next base: position 338,814 of record NZ_JBWKCM010000001.1, read on the forward strand.
AGATCCGCTCCAACCCGGACCCGTACAACACCTACTACCACACGGGCCTTCCGCCGGGGCCGATCAGCAACCCGGGCGTCGACGCCCTCAAGGCATCGCTCAACCCGACGTCGAACGGCTGGATGTTCTTCATCTCGCTCGACGGCAAGAAGACCGAGTTCACGAAGACCATCGACGAGCACGAGAAGCTGAACAACAAGTGGAAGGAGCAGCAGGGACTTGGCTGACAGCCGCCGCCGGGCCGCCGTCCTCGGCTCGCCCGTCGCCCACTCGCTCTCCCCGGTGCTGCACCGCGCCGCCTACGCCGAACTCGGCCTCCACGACTGGTCCTACGACCGGTTCGAGGTCGACGAGGCGGCGCTGCCCGGCTTCGTCGAGGGGCTGGACTCCTCCTGGGCGGGGCTGTCCCTGACCATGCCGCTCAAGCGGGCGGTCATCCCGCTGCTGGACGAGATCAGCCCGACGGCCGCCTCCGTGGAGGCCGTCAACACGCTCGTGTTCACCGAGGACGGGCGCCGGATCGGTGACAACACGGACATCCCCGGCATGATCGCCGCCCTGCGGGAGCGCGGCGTCGAGAAGGTCGAGTCCGCCGCGATCCTGGGCGCCGGAGCCACCGCCTCCTCCGCCCTCGCCGCGCTCGCGGTGATCTGTGCCGGACCGGTCACCGCCTACGTGCGCAGCAAGGAGCGCGGCGACGAGATGCGCGGCTGGGGGCAGCGGCTCGGCGTGGACGTCCGGGTGGCCGACTGGGCCGACGGTTCGCAGGCGCTCGACGCACCGCTCGTCGTCGCGACCACCCCGGCGGGCACCACCGACGCCCTCGCCACCGGCGTGCCGGATCGGCCGGGCATCCTCTTCGACGTGCTGTACGCACCCTGGCCGACGCCCCTCGCCGCCGCCTGGTCGGCCCGTGGCGGTGCCGTCGTCGGCGGCCTCGACCTCCTCGTCCACCAGGCGCTGCTCCAGGTCGAGCAGATGACCGGGCGCCGCCCGGCCCCGCTGGCGGCCATGCGGCGGGCCGGGGAAGCGGCGCTCGCGGGGCGCTGACGCATTCGACCTGATGAACAGGCGTCCGGTTGCTGGACCGGCGGCCGGACACCGTCCACAGTCGTGGGAGGATCGACGGCGGCGGGCCGGGGCCGCGCACCCGGCCGTGCCGTCGCATTTTTCAGGCGCGAGCATGAGGAGCACCGTTGAGCAGGTTGCGCTGGCTGACCGCAGGCGAGTCCCACGGTCCCGCACTGGTGGCGACGCTGGAGGGCCTTCCCGCCGGCGTCCCGGTGACGACGGAGATGGTCGCCGAGGCGCTCGCCCGGCGACGGCTCGGTTACGGCCGCGGGGCTCGGATGAAGTTCGAACAGGACGAGGTCACCTTCCTCGGCGGCGTACGGCACGGGCTCACCATGGGCTCCCCGGTCGCCGTCATGGTCGGCAACACCGAGTGGCCCAAGTGGGAGCAGGTCATGGCGGCCGACCCGGTCGACCCCGCCGTGCTGGCCGAGTCGGCCCGCAACGCCCCGCTGACCCGGCCCCGCCCCGGCCACGCCGACCTGGCCGGGATGCAGAAGTACGGCTTCGACGAGGCCCGGCCGGTCCTGGAGCGCGCCAGCGCCCGGGAGACCGCCGCCCGCGTCGCCCTCGGGGCCGTCGCCCGCTCCTACCTCAAGGAGACGGCGGGCATCGAGATCGTGAGCCATGTCGTCGAGCTGGCCGCCGCGAAGGCCCCGTACGGGGTCTACCCGGTCCCCGCCGACGTGGCGAAGCTGGACGCCGACCCGGTCCGCTGCCTGGACGCCGACGCCTCCAAGGCGATGGTGGCCGAGATCGACCAGGCCCACAAGGACGGCGACACCCTCGGCGGGGTCGTCGAGGTGCTGGCCTACGGCGTGCCCGTCGGGCTCGGCTCGCACGTCCACTGGGACCGCCGCCTGGACGCCCGGCTCGCCGCCGCGCTCATGGGCATCCAGGCCATCAAGGGCGTCGAGGTCGGGGACGGCTTCGAGCTGGCCCGGGTTCCCGGCTCGAAGGCGCACGACGAGATCGTCGCCACCGAGGACGGCATCAAGCGCACCTCCGGCCGCTCCGGCGGCACCGAGGGCGGGCTCACCACCGGAGAGCTGCTGCGGGTCCGCGCCGCGATGAAGCCCATCGCCACCGTGCCGCGCGCCCTCGCCACCGTGGACGTCGCCACCGGCGAGGCCGCCAAGGCCCACCACCAGCGCTCCGACGTCTGCGCCGTCCCGGCCGCGGGCATCGTCGCGGAGGCGATGGTCGCTCTGGTCCTGGCCGACGCCGTCGCGGAGAAGTTCGGCGGCGACAGCGTGGCCGAGACCCACCGCAACGTCCAGTCGTACCTCGACCACCTCCAGATCCGATGAGCGGCCCCCTGGTCGTCCTCGTCGGCCCCATGGGCGTCGGCAAGTCCACCGTCGGCGAGCTGCTCGCCGCCCGGCTCGGCACCACGTACCGGGACACCGACGCGGACGTCGTCGCCGAGGCGGGCAAGCCGATCGCGGAGATCTTCTACGACGAGGGTGAGGAGCACTTCCGCGTCCTGGAGCACCGGGCGGTCGCCGCGGCCGTCGCCGGGCACGCGGGCGTGCTCGCCCTCGGGGGCGGGGCCGTCCTGGACGGGAGGACCAGGGAGCTGCTGGCCGACCACCCGGTCGTCTACCTCTCCATGGGCGTGGAGGAGGCGGTCCGCCGGGTGGGTCTGGGCGCCGCCCGGCCGCTCCTCGCGGTCAACCCGCGCCGGCAGTGGCGCGAGCTGATGGACGCCCGCCGCCCCCTCTACGAAGAGGTGGCCCGTACGGTCGTCGCCACCGACGAGCGCACCCCCGAAGAGATCGCGCAGGCGATCATCGACGCACTGGAACTGCCGGAGGGCGCAGCCGCCCCCGGCGTGGAGAACACCGGCATGGCACAGCAGGCCCCCACCCGCATCCAGGTCGCAGGCTCGGCGGGCTCCGACCCGTACGAGGTCCTCGTCGGCCACCAGCTCCTCGGTGAGCTGCCGCAGCTCATCGGCGACCGCGCGCAGCGCGTCGCCGTCCTGCATCCCGAGGCGCTCGCCGAGACGGGTGAGGCGGTCCGCCAGGACCTCGCGGGCCAGGGGTACGAGGCCATCGCCATCCAGCTGCCCAACGCGGAGGAGGCCAAGACCGTCGAGGTCGCCGCCTACTGCTGGAAGGCGCTCGGCCAGACCGGCTTCACCCGCACCGACGTCATCGTCGGCATCGGCGGCGGCGCCACCACGGACGTCGCCGGGTTCGTCGCCGCCAGCTGGCTGCGCGGGGTGCGCTGGATCGCGATCCCCACCACCGTGCTCGGCATGGTCGACGCGGCCGTCGGCGGCAAGACCGGCATCAACACCGCCGAGGGCAAGAACCTGGTCGGCGCGTTCCACCCGCCGACCGGCGTCCTCTGCGACCTCGCCGCGCTCGACTCCCTGCCGGTCCACGACTACGTCTCCGGCCTGGCCGAGATCATCAAGGCCGGCTTCATCGCGGACCCGGTCATCCTCGACCTGATCGAGGCCGACCCGGAGGCCGCACGCACGCCCGCCGGACCGCACACCGCCGAGCTGATCGAGCGCTCCATCCGGGTCAAGGCCGAGGTCGTCTCCAGCGACCTCAAGGAGTCCGGCCTCCGCGAGATCCTCAACTACGGCCACACCCTGGGCCACGCCATCGAGAAGAACGAGCGCTACAAGTGGCGCCACGGGGCGGCCGTCTCCATCGGCATGGTCTTCGCCGCCGAGCTGGGCCGGCTCGCCGGACGCCTCGACGACGCCACCGCCGACCGGCACCGCACCATCCTTGAGTCGGTGGGCCTGCCGCTCACCTACCGCGGCGACCAGTGGCCCAAGCTCCTGGAGAACATGAAGGTCGACAAGAAGTCCCGCGGCGACCTGCTGCGCTTCATCGTCCTGGACGCCCTCGGCAAGCCCACCGTCCTGGAGGGCCCCGACCCGGCCGTGCTGCTCGCCGCCTACGGGGAGGTCTCCGCGTGACCCGCAGGGTCTTCGTCCTCAACGGCCCCAACCTGGGCCGCCTGGGCTCCCGCGAACCCGACGTCTACGGGGCCACCTCCTACGCCGGTCTCGTCGACACCTGCACCGCGCTCGGCAAGGAGCTGGGCTTCGACGTCGACGTGCGGGAGACGAACGACGAGGGCGAACTCATCCGCTGGCTCCACGAGGCGGCGGACGGTTCGATCCCGGTCGTCCTCAACCCGGGGGCCTTCACGCACTACTCGTACGGGATGAGGGACGCGGCCGCCCAGCGCACCGCCCCGCTGATCGAGGTGCACATCTCCAACCCGTACGCCCGCGAGGAGTTCCGGCACACCTCGGTGGTCGCCCCGGTCGCCACGGGCACGGTCGCCGGGTTCGGCATCGGCTCCTACCGGCTCGCCCTGCGCGCCCTGGCCGACGAACTGACGGACTGACCGACCGGCGGACCCGGCGCTTTCGGGCACGCTGTACCCTCCCGGGCCGTTCCCCCCGAGACGGCCCGGGAAGGTACGGTAGCCGTTCCAACAGCGCCAGTTGCAGTGACGAGACGGAGTGGCACCGGATGCAGCACGCAGTGGGGGCTCCGCTGCCGCCGCCCCAAGGGCCCGGCATCGGGCCTGCCGGCCGGCCGCACCAGGCCCAGCACCCCGGCCACCCCGGCCCGCCCCCGATACCTCAGCAGCCGCCGGTTGCGGGGCAGGCGCCGCAGGTTCCGGCCCCCGGCCAGGTGGGGCACGCTTCGGCGCCCCCGCCGCCTGCTGCGGGCCAGGCCCCTGCGCCCCCGGCTCACGGCCAGGTCCCGCAGTACGGCTGGAGTGGCACCGGCCCCACCCCGCCGCCCTCCGGTGGTCAGGTCACCGGGCATGTCCAGCTGCCGCCCGGCGGGCCCGTGCCGTTGCCCGCGCCGCCTGCCGAGCCCGGCACCGGCAGTGCCACGCTCGCCGTGCTGCTGATCGGCCCGGCCGGTGCCGGGAAGACCACCGTGGCCCGGCTCTGGGCGGCCCGCCGCCGGGTGCCCACCGCGCACGTCTCCCTGGACGACGTCCGTGAGTGGGTCTGCTCCGGCTTCGCCGACCCGCAGGCGGGCTGGAACGAACACTCCGAGGCCCAGTACCGGCTGGCCCGCCGCACCTGCGGCTTCGCCGCCCGTAACTTCCTCGCCAACGGCATCTCCTGCATCCTCGACGACGCCGTCTTCCCCGACCGCCCGGTCGTCGGACTGGGCGGCTGGAAGCGCCACGTGGGCCCCGGTCTGCTCCCCGTCGTGCTGCTGCCCGGCCTGGAGGTCGTCCTGGAGCGCAACGCCGCCCGCAGCGGCAACCGTCGCCTCTCCGACGAGGAGGTCGCCCGCATCCACGGCCGGATGGCCGGCTGGTACGGCTCCGGACTCCCGATCATCGACAACTCGACGTACGACGTGGAGACCACCGCCCGGGTCCTGGACGACGTGCTGGCCCGCTCCATCGCCTCCCCGCCCGCCTGGTAGCTGCCGGCCGGAGCAGGCGCCCCCCACGCCCGCCCCCCGGTCGGATGCGCCGACCGAGCGGGGAGCCGCCCCCGCTCGTACGCTCGGAGCATGTCTGAGGTGCACGCCGTCCGACGCGGGCTGCTCCGCGACCGGTGCGCCGCCGCGGGGTCCGCGGCCGCGCTGGTCTCCCGCCCCGCCAACGTCCGCTATCTCGCGGGCGGAGCGCCTCCCGGCGCCGTGCTGCTGCTCGGCCCCGGCGAGGACGTGCTGCTCTGCTCCCGCGCCCCGACCGGCGAGTCCGGCCACGGGCGGCCCGACGAGGCGCTCCGGGTCGACGTCCTGCCCGTACCGGACGGGGACCCGGTCGTGGAGGCCGCCGGCCTCGCCGCCGCATCGGGCGCGGACTCGCTCGCCGTGGAGGAGCACGACCTGACCGTGGCCCGGCACCGGGCCATGGGGAAGGCCGCCCCGCGCCTGCTCCTGGCCGATCTGGGCTTCACCGTGGAGCAGCAGCGCATCGTCAAGGACGAGGAGGAGATCGGCTGTCTGCGGATCGCCGCCGAGATCACCGACCAGGCCCTCGGTGAACTCCTCGAATCGATCCTGGTCGGCCGCACCGAACGCCACCTCGCCCTGGAGCTGGAGCGCCGCCTCGTCGACCACGGTGCGGACGGCCCCGCCTTCGCCACCTCCGTCGCCACCGGCCCCAACTCCGGCCAGGGACGCCACCGGCCCTCCGACCGCCGGGTGGAGGAGGGTGATTTCCTCTCCGTCCGCCTCGGCGCGAGCTACCACGGCTACCGCTGCGAGATCGGCCGTACCTTCGTCATCGGCACCGCCCCCGCCGACTGGCAGATCGAGCTGTACGACCTCGTTTTCGCCGCTCAGCGGGGCGGCCGGGAAGCCCTCGCGCCGGGCGCCGCCTACCGCGAGGTGGACCGCGCGGCCCGGCATCCGCTGGAGTCGGCGGGGTACGGGGAGGGCCTCCAGCCGTGGACCGGACACGGTGTGGGGCTCGAAATCGAGGAGGACCCGCAACTGGCACCGACAGCCATGGGTAAACTGGACGCTTGTGTGCCGGTCACCGTCGAACCGGGGGTCCACCTCCCGGGCCGGGGCGGTGTCCGGATCGATGACACGCTCGTCGTGCGCCCCGAGGCGGACGGCGGACCCGAGCTACTCACCATGACGACCAAGGAACTGCTCGCGCTCTAGCGCGCATCCCCGGTCGTTCCACCAGCTTCAGTCCAGGAGATTCCGCAACCGTGGCTTCCACGAACGACCTCAAGAACGGCCTGGTGCTCAAGCTCGACGGAGGCCAGCTCTGGTCCGTCGTCGAGTTCCAGCACGTCAAGCCCGGCAAGGGCCCCGCCTTCGTGCGCACCAAGCTCAAGAACGTGCTCTCCGGCAAGGTCGTCGACAAGACGTTCAACGCCGGCGTGAAGGTCGAGACGGCCACCATCGACCGCCGCGACATGCAGTTCTCGTACATGGACGGCGAGTACTTCGTCTTCATGGACATGGACACCTACGACCAGCTCATGGTCGACCGCAAGGCCGTCGGCGACGCCGCCAACTTCCTGATCGAGGGCTTCACCGCCTCCGTCGCCCAGTACGAGGGCGAGGTGCTCTACGTCGAGCTTCCCGCCGCGGTCGAGCTGACCATCCAGCACACCGACCCGGGCGTCCAGGGCGACCGCTCCACCGGTGGCACCAAGCCCGCCACCCTGGAGACCGGTTACGAGATCGGCGTGCCGCTCTTCATCACCACCGGCGAGAAGATCAAGGTCGACACCCGCACGGGCGACTACCTCGGCCGGGTGAACAGCTAACCGTGGCTGCCCGGAACAAGGCCCGCAAGCGCGCCTTCCAGATCCTCTTCGAGGCCGACCAGCGCGGCGAGTCCGTGCGCAGCGTCCTCGCGGACTGGGTCCGGCACTCGCGGACCGACGACCGCCAGCCGCCGGTCGGCGAATTCACGATGGAGCTGGTCGAGGGGTACGCCGAGTACGCGGACCGGATCGACGACCTCATCGTCACCTATGCCGTGGACTGGGAGATCGACCGCATGCCGGTCGTCGACCGCAACATCATCCGGCTCGGCGCCTACGAGCTGATCTGGATGGACGAGACCCCGGACGCCGTGGTGATCGACGAGGCGGTCCAGCTCGCCAAGGAGTTCTCCACCGACGACTCCCCGTCGTTCGTGAACGGCCTGCTGGCCCGCTTCAAGGACCTCAAGCCGAACCTCCGCCGGGAGCAGTAGCCCGCTCCCGTGCGGGGCAGCTCCGCCACGCGCACGCCACGAAGGGCCCATGGTCAGCCGGCCGTGGGCCCTTCGGCGTATGTCTCTGACCTTCGGCGTACGTTCCGAGGGAGTACGAGCGACGAAAACGCCGGGTCGGCGGGGGCCCGAAGGCTCCCGCCGACCCGGCGGCACGTTTCTGCTGCGGGGCGGCGCCTGCTGCGGACGCCGGTCCCAGGGCCCGGAGGGCTCCGCTCCCGCTGGGCTCAGCTCTCGTCGTGGGAGACCGCGCGACGCGCGTCCGCGTCCAGCACGCCCCAGCTGATCAGCTGCTCCGTGAGTACGGACGGCGACTGGTCGTAGATCACGGCGAGGGTGCGCAGGTCGTCCTGGCGGATCGAGAGCACCTTGCCGTTGTAGTCACCGCGCTGGCTCTGGATGGTCGCCGCGTAGCGCTGCAGCGGACCGGCCTTCTCCGGCGGGACATGGGCGAGGCGCTCCAGGTCCAGGACCAGCTTCGGCGGCGGCTCGGCGGCCCCGCCCGGAGTCGTGCCGGGCAGCAGCTCCTGCACCGGGACCCCGTAGAAATCCGCCAGCTCGGCGAGGCGCTGTACGGTCACGGCACGGTCGCCGCGCTCGTACGAACCGACCACGACGGCCTTCCAGCGACCTTGTGACTTCTCCTCCACGCCGTGGAGGGAGAGGCCCTGCTGGGTGCGGATGGCACGGAGTTTGGCCCCGAGCTGTTTTGCGTATTCGCTGGACATATGGCTCCCCGGACGCTGGAACAGTGTGCGGCTCCGCCGCGTGGCTGGTAACTCACTGTGAGGTTACGCAGCGTTACTTGGCTGCGTCAAGCCGAATGGGCCGGACCCGGTACCTCCAGGGCCGGGGTCAGAGCCTGACGCAAGCCCTGATACCGTGGATGACGTAATTTCGACGTCCTTTAAGGTCCGTCCCGTGAGGCGGAGAAGGAGGTCCGTTTCTTATGGACGCACAGCACGACGACACCGGCAACGCGGCACGCCCCGTTCTCGAGGCCCCTGACATCGCCCGTGTTCTGACCCGTATCGCCCACGAGATCGTCGAACGCGCCAAGGGCGCCGACGACGTGGTGCTGCTCGGCATCCCGACGCGGGGCGTCTTCCTCGCCCGCCGGCTCGCCGACAAACTCCAAGAGATCACCGGCCGGAAGATGCCGGTCGGCTCCCTCGACATCACCATGTACCGCGACGACCTGCGGCTGCGCCCCGCCCGGGCCCTGGCCCGTACCGACATCCCCGGCGAGGGGATCGAGGGGAAGCTGGTCGTCCTCGTCGACGACGTGCTCTTCTCCGGCCGCACGATCCGCGCCGCGCTCGACGCGCTCGGCGACATCGGCCGCCCGCGCGCCGTACAGCTCGCGGTCCTCGTCGACCGCGGTCACCGCGAACTCCCGATCCGCGCCGACTACGTCGGCAAGAACCTCCCCACGTCGCTGCGGGAGACGGTCAAGGTCCAGCTCGCCGAGGAGGACGGCCGGGACGCCGTGCTGCTCGGTGTCCAGCAGGCCGCGCCCGCGGACGAGCAGTAGCCCCGAAGCCCTACGACCCGCCGTACGCCCTTCCGGGGGACGTACGGGCCGCTCCTGCGCGCCCGCATGCCTTCAACCCTCCTCCAGCCACCGGAGAACCCCAGATGAAGCGCCACCTCATCTCGGCCGCCGACCTCACCCGCGACGACGCCGTCCTGATCCTCGACACCGCCGAGGAGATGGCCCGGGTCGCGGACCGGCCGATCAAGAAGCTCCCGACCCTGCGCGGCCGTACTGTCGTCAACCTCTTCTTCGAGGACTCGACCCGGACCCGCATCTCCTTCGAGGCCGCCGCCAAGCGGCTCTCCGCCGACGTCATCAACTTCTCCGCCAAGGGCTCCTCCGTCTCCAAGGGCGAGTCCCTGAAGGACACCGCGCTGACCCTGGAGGCGATGGGCGCCGACGCCGTCGTCATCCGACACGGCTCCTCCGGCGCCCCCTACCGGCTCGCCACCTCCGGCTGGATCGACGGGGCGGTGGTCAACGCCGGCGACGGCACCCACGAGCACCCCACCCAGGCCCTGCTGGACGCCTTCACCATGCGTCGGCGCCTCGTCGGCGCCGACACCGGTCTCGGCCGGGACCTGGAAGGCCGCCGCATCACGATCGTCGGCGACATCCTGCACAGCCGAGTCGCCCGCTCCAACGTCCACCTGCTCACCACCCTGGGCGCGCACGTCACCCTGGTGGCCCCGCCCACCCTGGTGCCGGTCGGCGTCGAGCAGTGGCCCTGCGACGTCAGCTACAGCCTCGACGACGTGCTGGCGAAGTCCGATGCGGTGATGATGCTGCGTGTGCAGCGCGAACGGATGAACGCCGCCTACTTCCCGACCGAGCGCGAGTACTCCCGCCGCTACGGCCTGGACGGCCTGCGCATGGCCAGGATGCCCGAGCACGCCATCGTCATGCACCCCGGCCCGATGGTCCGGGGCATGGAGATCACCGCCGAGGTGGCCGACTCCGACCGCTGCACGGTCGTCGAGCAGGTCGCCAACGGCGTCTCCATCCGGATGGCCGTCCTCTACCTGCTGCTCGGCGGCTCCGACACCGCCCTGTCCGCTCCCGCCCGCCCCGAAGGCTCTGCCCGTACCGAGAGCCCCGCCCGTACCGAGGCCCCCGCCCGTACCGAGGAGACCAAGTAACCATGAGCAAGATCCTTATCCGCGGTGCGCGCCTCCTCGGCGGTGAGCCGCAGGACGTGCTGATCGACGGCGAGACCGTCGCCGAGGTCGGCACCGGCATCGAGGCACCGGACGGCGCCACCGTCATCGAGGCGGTCGGCCAGATCCTGCTGCCGGGCCTCGTCGACCTCCACACCCACCTGCGCGAGCCCGGCCGCGAGGACTCCGAGACCGTCCTCACCGGCACCAAGGCCGCGGCGGCCGGTGGCTTCACCGCCGTCCACGCCATGGCCAACACCTTCCCCGTGGCCGACACCGCCGGTGTCGTCGAGCAGGTCTGGCGCCTGGGCAAGGAGTCCGGCTACTGCGACGTCCAGCCCGTCGGCGCCGTCACCGTCGGCCTAGAGGGCAAGAAGCTCGCGGAACTCGGCGCGATGCACGACTCGGCCGCAGGGGTGAAGGTCTTCTCCGACGACGGCAAGTGCGTCGACGACGCGGTGATCATGCGCCGCGCCCTGGAGTACGTGAAGGCCTTCGACGGCGTCGTCGCCCAGCACGCCCAGGAGCCCCGCCTCACCGAGGGCGCCCAGATGAACGAGGGCGTCGTCTCCGCCGAACTCGGCCTCGGCGGCTGGCCCGCCGTCGCGGAGGAGTCGATCATCGCGCGCGATGTCCTCCTCGCCGCCCACGTCGGCTCCCGCGTCCACATCTGCCACCTCTCCACCGCCGGTTCGGTGGAGATCGTCCGCTGGGCCAAGTCCAAGGGCTGGAACGTCACCGCCGAGGTCACCCCGCACCACCTCCTCCTCACCGACGAGCTGGTCCGCACCTACAACCCCGTCTACAAGGTGAACCCGCCGCTGCGTACGGAAGCCGACGTCATGGCCCTGCGCGAGGCCCTCGCGGACGGCACCATCGACTGCGTAGCCACCGACCACGCCCCGCACCCGCACGAGGACAAGGACTGCGAGTGGGCGGCCGCCGCCATGGGCATGGTGGGCCTGGAGACCGCGCTCTCCGTCGTCCAGCAGACGATGGTGGACACCGGTCTGCTCGACTGGGCGGGCGTCGCGGACCGCATGTCGTTCCGCCCCGCGGCCATCGGCCGTCTCGAAGGACACGGCCGTCCCGTCTCGGCGGGTGAGCCCGCCAACCTCACCCTGGTCGATCCGGCATACCGTGGAGCCGTGGACCCCGCGGGCTTCGCGTCCCGCAGCCGCAACACCCCCTACGAGGGGCGCAAGCTGCCGGGCCGCGTCACCCACACCTTCCTGCGGGGCCGTGCCACGGTCGTCGACGGGAAGCTCGCGTGACAACACTGACCCCCCTGTACCTCCTGGCCGCCGAGCAGAAGTCGGCGGAAGTGACGGACTGGTCCGCCCGCATCGCCTGGGTGATCGGCCTGCTGATCTTCATCGCCCTGGTCTACTGGCTGATGCGCGAGGGCTGGAAATGGCGCGGACGGCTCCAGTCCGACCTGCCCGAGCCGGCCACCACGCCCGAGGGCTTCGCCGATGACGAGACCCTGCTGACGCTGGAGGGGCGCTACCACGCCTCCACCACCGCCGGGCAGTGGCTCGACCGGATCGTCGCGCACGGCCTCGGCACCCGCAGCCGTGCCGAGCTGACGCTGACCGCCCGCGGCCTGGACGTCGTACGCCCCGGCGCGAACGACTTCTTCATCCCGGCCGAGTCCCTGCGCGAGGCCCGCCTGGACAAGGCGCTCGCCGGCAAGGTCCTCCCCGAGGGCGGCCTGCTGATCATTACCTGGGCGCATGGCGAGACCCTGATCGACTCCGGCTTCCGCTCCGACCACGCCGCCGAGCACCAGGCCTGGGTCGACGCCGTCAACCACCTCACCAGCACCACTACGGAAGGCACCGCACGATGACGATCTCCACCCGGGGGGACCGGACCCCCGCCGTACTCGTCCTGGAGGACGGCCGCGCCTTCCGTGGCCGTGCTTACGGGGCCGTGGGGGAGACCTTCGGTGAAGCGGTGTTCTCGACGGGGATGACGGGTTACCAGGAGACGCTGACTGACCCCTCGTACCACCGGCAGGTGGTCGTCATGACGGCCCCGCATGTCGGCAACACCGGTGTGAATGATGAGGATCCTGAGTCGGGTCGTATCTGGGTCTCCGGTTACGTCGTGCGTGATCCCGCCCGCAAGCCCTCCAACTGGCGCTCCCAGCGGTCGTTGGATGAGGAGCTGGCGGCGCAGGGTGTGGTCGGGATCAGTGGTGTGGACACCCGTGCCCTGACGCGTCACCTGCGGGAGCGGGGTGCGATGCGGGTGGGGATCTTCTCCGGTAACGCGATCCCGGATGAGGGCACCTTGCTCGCCAAGGTCCGTCAGGCCCCTGAGATGACCGGCGCCGATCTCTCTGCCGAGGTGGCGACGGAGGAGGCGTACGTCGTTCCTGCGATCGGGGCGAAGAGGTTCACCGTTGCCGCGATCGACCTCGGTATCAAGGGGATGACGCCGCACCGGATGGCCGAGCGCGGCATCGAGGTGCACGTGCTGCCCGCCACGGCCACCTTGGAGGAGGTGTACGCGGTGAAGCCGGATGGGGTGTTCTTCTCCAACGGTCCCGGTGACCCGTCCACCGCCGACCACCCCGTCGCTCTGATGCGTGGCGTGCTGGAGCGCTCCACCCCGCTCTTCGGTATCTGCTTTGGCAATCAGATCCTCGGCCGGGCGCTCGGCTTCGGCACCTACAAGTTGAAGTACGGCCACCGTGGCATCAATCAGCCGGTGCAGGACCGTACGACGGGCAAGGTCGAGGTCACCGCCCATAACCACGGCTTCGCCGTCGATGCACCGCTGGACCGGGTGTCCGACACGGAGTTCGGCCGTGCCGAGGTCTCCCACGTGTGTCTGAACGACCAGGTGGTCGAGGGCCTGCACCTGTTGGACCGCCCCGCGTTCAGTGTCCAGTACCACCCCGAGGCCGCTGCCGGCCCGCACGATGCCGCCTACCTGTTCGACCGTTTCGTTTCTCTGATGGAGGGCCAGCGTGCCTAAGCGCTCCGATATCCAGTCCGTCCTGGTCATCGGCTCGGGTCCGATCGTCATCGGCCAGGCCGCCGAGTTCGACTACTCCGGCACCCAGGCCTGCCGCGTCCTCAAGGCCGAGGGCCTGCGGGTCATCCTGGTCAACTCCAACCCGGCCACGATCATGACCGACCCCGAGATCGCCGACGCCACCTACGTCGAGCCGATCACCCCGGAGTTCGTCGAGAAGATCATCGCGAAGGAGCGCCCCGACGCGCTCCTGCCCACCCTGGGCGGCCAGACCGCCCTGAACACGGCGATCTCGATGCATGAGCAGGGGGTGCTGGAGAAGTACGGTGTCGAGCTCATCGGCGCGAACGTCGAGGCGATCAACAAGGGCGAGGACCGCGACCTGTTCAAGGGCGTCGTCGAGGCGGTGAAGGCGAAGATCGGCTACGGCGAGTCCGCCCGCTCGGTGATCTGCCACTCCATGGACGACGTCCTGGCCGGGGTGGACACCCTCGGCGGCTACCCCGTCGTCGTCCGCCCCTCCTTCACCATGGGCGGCGCCGGCTCCGGCTTCGCCCACGACGAGGAGGAACTGCGCCGGATCGCCGGCCAGGGCCTCACCCTGTCTCCGACGACCGAGGTGTTGTTGGAGGAGTCGATTCTGGGGTGGAAGGAGTACGAGCTGGAGCTGATGCGCGACAAGAACGACAACGTCGTGGTCGTCTGTTCCATCGAGAACTTCGACCCGATGGGTGTCCACACCGGTGACTCGATCACTGTCGCCCCGGCGATGACGCTGACCGACCGGGAGTACCAGCGGCTGCGGGATGTGGGTATCGCGATCATCCGTGAGGTCGGTGTCGATACCGGTGGGTGCAACATCCAGTTCGCCATCGACCCCACCGACGGCCGGGTCATCGTCATCGAGATGAACCCGCGTGTCTCCCGCTCCTCGGCTCTGGCGTCGAAGGCGACGGGTTTCCCGATCGCCAAGATCGCCGCGAAGCTCGCGGTGGGTTACACCCTGGACGAGATCCCCAACGACATCACCGAGAAGACCCCGGCCTCCTTCGAGCCGACCCTCGACTACGTCGTCGTCAAGGCCCCGCGCTTCGCGTTCGAGAAGTTCCCCTCCGCCGATGCCACCCTCACCACCACCATGAAGTCGGTGGGCGAGGCCATGGCGATCGGCCGGAACTTCACCGAGGCCCTGCAGAAGGCGTTGCGCTCTTTGGAGAAGAAGGGTTCGCAGTTCGCCTTCACCGGCGAGCCGGGTGACAAGGCCGAGCTGCTCGCCGAAGCGGTCCGCCCCACCGACGGCCGTATCAACACGGTCATGCAGGCGATCCGTGCCGGAGCCTCCCAGGAGGAGGTCTTCGAGGCGACGAAGATCGACCCCTGGTTCGTCGACCAGCTCTTCCTGATCAAGGAGATCGCCGACGAGCTGGCCACTGCGGAGCGCTTGGACGCTGAGCTGCTGGCCGAGGCGAAGCGGCACGGGTTCTCCGACGCGCAGATCGGGGAGATCCGCGGGCTGCGTGAGGATGTGGTCCGCGAGGTCCGCCACGCGCTCGGTATCCGCCCGGTCTACAAGACGGTCGACACCTGCGCCGCGGAGTTCGCCGCGAAGACCCCGTACTTCTACTCCTCCTACGACGAGGAGACCGAAGTCGCCCCCCGCACCAAGCCCGCGGTGATCATCCTCGGATCGGGGCCCAACCGCATTGGGCAGGGGATCGAGTTCGACTACTCCTGTGTTCATGCCTCCTTCGCCCTGTCGGACGCCGGGTTCGAGACCGTGATGGTCAACTGCAACCCCGAGACCGTCTCCACGGACTACGACACCTCCGACCGGCTCTACTTCGAGCCGCTCACCCTGGAGGACGTCCTGGAGATCGTCCACGCCGAATCCCTCGCCGGCCCCATCGCGGGTGTCATCGTCCAGCTCGGTGGCCAGACACCGCTGGGGTTGTCGCAGGCGTTGAAGGACAACGGGGTGCCCGTCGTGGGCACCTCCCCCGAAGCGATCCACGCCGCCGAGGACCGCGGCGCCTTCGGCCGCGTCCTGGCCGAGGCCGGGCTGCCCGCCCCGAAGCACGGGACGGCCACCACCTTCGCCGCCGCCAAGGCCATCGCCGACGAGATCGGCTACCCCGTCCTCGTCCGCCCGTCCTACGTCCTCGGCGGGCGCGGCATGGAGATCGTGTACGACGAGGCGCGCCTGGAGTCCTACATTGCCGAGTCCACGGAGATCAGCCCCACTCGGCCGGTCCTGGTGGACCGGTTCCTCGACGACGCCATCGAGATCGACGTGGACGCCCTCTACGACGGGACCGAGCTCTACCTCGGCGGCGTCATGGAGCACATCGAGGAGGCCGGCATCCACTCCGGCGACTCGGCCTGCGCCCTGCCCCCGATCACGCTCGGCGGCTTCGACATCAAGCGGCTGCGCGCCTCCACCGAGGCCATCGCCAAGGGCGTCGGCGTCCTCGGACTGATCAACATCCAGTTCGCGCTCTCCGGCGACATCCTCTACGTCCTGGAGGCCAACCCCCGCGCCTCCCGCACGGTCCCCTTCACCTCGAAGGCGACCGCCGTCCCGCTCGCCAAGGCGGCCGCCCGCATCTCCCTCGGGGCCACCATCACGGAACTCCGCGCCGAAGGGCTCCTGCCCAAGACCGGCGACGGCGGCACCCTGCCCCTCGATGCGCCGATCTCCGTCAAGGAGGCCGTGATGCCCTGGTCGCGGTTCCGTGACATCCACGGCCGCGGCGTCGACACGGTCCTCGGCCCGGAGATGCGCTCCACGGGTGAGGTCATGGGTATCGACTCGGTCTTCGGCACCGCCTACGCCAAGTCCCAGGCAGGCGCCTACGGCCCCCTGCCCACCAGTGGGCGGGCGTTCATCTCGGTGGCCAACCGGGACAAGCGCTCGATGATCTTCCCCGCCCGGGAGCTGGTGGCGCACGGCTTCGAGCTGATGGCCACCTCCGGGACCGCTGAGGTGCTGAAGCGCAACGGGATCAACGCCACGATCGTGCGCAAGCAGTCCGAGGGGCCGGGGCCCAACGGTGAGAAGACGATCGTCCAGCTCATCCACGACGGGCAGGTCGATCTCATCGTCAACACCCCCTACGGCACCGGCGGCCGCCTCGACGGCTACGAGATCCGCACCGCCGCCGTCTCCCGCTCCGTGCCCTGCCTGACCACCGTCCAGGCGCTCGCCGCGGCGGTTCAGGGCATCGACGCCCTCAACCACGGCGACGTCGGCGTCCGCTCACTCCAAGAACACGCCGAGCAGCTGACAGCGGCCCGCGACTAGCAGCCCAGCAGGGGGACACCGGAAACGGTGTCCCCCTCTCTGTGAGGACATCTCCCCATGTACAAGTTCTTCTTCCGGCTGGTCTTCAAGCGGATGGATCCCGAGAAGGCCCACTACACCGCCTTCCGCTGGATCCGCCTCGTCGCCCGCGTCCCCGTCCTGCGTACCTTCGTCGCCGCCGCTCTCGCGCCCCGCTACAAGGAGCTGCGCACCGAGGCGCTCGGCCTGCGGATGCACGGTCCCTTCGGGCTGGCCGCCGGCTTCGACAAGAACGCGGTCGCGATCGACGGCATGGCGATGCTCGGCTTCGACCACGTCGAGATCGGTACCGTCACCGGTGAGCCGCAGCCCGGCAACCCCAAGCAGCGCCTCTTCCGGCTCGTCGCGGACCGGGCGCTGATCAACCGCATGGGCTTCAACAACGAGGGCTCGGCCGCCGTCGCCGCCCGGCTCGCGTCCCGTAACCCGGTCTTCCGCACCACGGTCGGCGTCAACATCGGCAAGACCAAGGTCGTGCCGGAGGACGAGGCCGCCGCCGACTACGTGAAGTCGACCGAGCGGCTGGCCGCCCACGCCGACTACCTCGTCGTCAACGTCTCCTCGCCCAACACCCCGGGTCTTCGCAACCTCCAGGCCACCGAGTCCCTGCGCCCCCTGCTCACCGCCGTACGGGAGGCCGCCGACCGCACCGTCACCGGGCGTCGCGTACCGCTGCTCGTCAAGATCGCCCCGGACCTCGCGGACGAGGACGTGGACGCGGTCGCGGACCTCGCCGTGGAGCTGGGGCTCGACGGGATCATCGCGACCAACACCACCATCGCCCGCGAGGGGCTCGGGCTGAAGTCCGCCCCGGAGCTGGTGGGCGAGACCGGTGGGCTCTCCGGGGCGCCCCTCAAGGAGCGCTCCCTGGAGGTCCTGAGCCGCCTGTACGCCCGTGTGGGGGACCGGATCACCCTGGTGGGGGTCGGGGGCGTCGAGAGCGCCGAGGACGCCTGGCAGCGCATCCTGGCCGGTGCCACCCTCGTGCAGGGCTACAGCGCCTTCATCTACGAGGGCCCCTTCTACGCCCGGGCCGTTCACAAGGGCCTCGCCGCCCGGCTCGCCGCGTCCCCGTACGCCACCCTCGCCGAGGCCGTCGGCGCCGATACCCGGAAGAAGGCCGCCCTGTGACCCCCGAACCCTTCGGCGCCCGGCTGCGCCTCGCCATGGACACCCGCGGACCGCTCTGCGTCGGTATCGACCCGCACGCCTCGCTGCTCACCTCCTGGGGGCTGAACGACGACGTCGCGGGCCTTGAGCGCTTCACCCGGACCGTCGTGGAGGCGCTGGCCGACCGGGTCGCCGTCCTGAAGCCGCAGTCGGCGTTCTTCGAACGGTTCGGCTCGCGTGGCATCGCCGTACTGGAGAAGGCCGTCGCCGAGGCACGGTCCGCCGGGGCGCTGGTCCTGATGGACGCCAAGCGCGGCGACATCGGCTCCACCATGGGGGCCTACGCGGCGACCTACCTGGACCAGGACTCCCCGCTCTTCTCCGACGCCGTCACGGTCTCCCCGTACCTCGGGTTCGGTTCACTGCGCCCGGCGCTGGACGCGGCCGCCGCCTGCGGTGCGGGCGTCTTCGTCCTCGCGCTCACCTCCAACCCGGAGGGCGCCGAGGTCCAGCGGGCCACGGCCGCCGACGGCCGCTCGCTGGCGCAGCTGATGCTCGACCACATGGCGGCGGAGAACGCGGGCGCGGCCCCGATGGGCTCGGTCGGCGCGGTGGTCGGGGCGACGCTCGGGGACGCGGGGGTGGACCTGGCGATCAACGGACCGCTCCTCGCCCCCGGCATCGGCGCCCAGGGGGCGACCCCGGCGGACCTTCCGGGGGTCTTCGGGGCGGCGGTCGGCAACGTGGTGCCGAGCGTGAGCAGGGGGGTGCTGCGCCGCGGTCCGGACGCGTCAGGGCTGCGCGAAGCCGCCGCGCGGTTCGCGGACGAGGTCCGCGGAGCCGTCTCCGGCAGTTGACCCTGGCATGTTTACGGGCTGTTGACGAGTTACTGACCGGAAACCCGGTGGTTATGCGGTAAATGTCCTGGTCGGCCAAGGCTGACCAGGACTTTTCGTCTGTTCTCGCTGACTACGGCGGCCCTGGCCGCTAGTCTCCGTCGAGAGCGACCGAGCACAGTGTGTTCGTCGCTCACCTGGTGGAGGGCGTCCAGCTTCCCCACCGGTCCGTATCCGACAGATCGACATCCGAGGTGACGTAGGCGTGGCTCTTCCGCCCCTTACCCCTGAACAGCGCGCAGCCGCGCTCGAAAAGGCCGCCGCGGCTCGCCGGGAGCGGGCCGAGGTCAAGAATCGACTCAAGCACTCCGGCGCCTCCCTCCACGAGGTCATCAAGCAGGGCCAGGAGAACGACGTCATCGGGAAGATGAAGGTCTCCGCCCTGCTGGAGTCCCTGCCCGGCGTCGGCAAGGTCCGCGCCAAGCAGATCATGGAGCGTCTCGGCATCTCCGAGAGCCGCCGGGTACGGGGGCTCGGCTCCAACCAGATCGCGTCCCTGGAGCGCGAGTTCGGAGGCAGCGCCGCCTGACGTTCCGGCCGCCGTTCCGCCCGGCGTTCTCAGGCACCCCTGAGAACCTGGATAATCGGTCCATGGCTGCAACATCCCGGGGGACGTCCCCCGTACCCCCGGACGTACGTCCGCGGCTGACCGTGCTCTCCGGCCCCTCCGGGGTCGGCAAGAGTACGGTCGTCGCCCATATGCGCTCCGTGCACCCCGAGGTCTGGCTGTCGGTGTCGGCGACGACCCGCAAGCCCCGCCCCGGGGAGCGCAACGGCGTCCACTACTTCTTCGTGGACGACGAGGAGTTCGACAAGCTCATCGCCAACGGTGAGCTGCTGGAGTGGGCCGAGTTCGCGGGCAACCGCTACGGCACGCCGCGCCGGGCGGTGCTCGACCGCCTGGAGGCGGGGGAGCCGGTCCTGCTGGAGATCGACCTCCAGGGCGCCCGGCTGGTCCGTCAGTCGATGGACGACGCGCGCCTGGTCTTCCTGGCCCCTCCGAGCTGGGAGGAGCTGGTCCGCCGGCTCACCGGCCGGGGCACCGAGGCGCCCGAGGTCATCGAGCGCCGACTCGCCGCCGCCCGGGTGGAACTGGCCGCCGAGGCCGAGTTCGATACGACGCTCGTCAACACCTCCGTCGAGGACGTGGCCCGCGAGCTGCTAGCCTTGATGCTTCAGGCTTAGATCTCCGTGATCGTCCAGATCCCCTGATCTTTGATCTACACCCCCTTCGGAAGGCAGAGAGTGTCCTCTTCCATCACCACGCCCGAGGGCATCATCAACCCGCCGATTGATGAGCTCCTCGAGGCCACCGACTCGAAGTACAGCCTGGTCATCTACGCCGCGAAGCGCGCGCGTCAGATCAACGCGTACTACTCGCAGCTCGGTGAGGGTCTCCTCGAGTACGTCGGTCCGCTCGTCGACACCCACGTGCACGAGAAGCCGCTGTCGATCGCGCTCCGCGAGATCAACGCGGGCCTGCTGACCTCGGAGCCCATCGAAGGCCCCGCCCAGTAGGCAAGGACGGCACGCACCTCGTTCCATCTCAGGCCCGGCGGCCCGCCCGCCGGGCCTGAGGTGTGTCCGGGGCCGGGTGAACACGCTCGGTGCGGTGAGGCAGCATGGGGGCACGTTCTTAACGTTGCCGAGTGCGGGGAGACGCAGTGGACAAGCCGAAGGTCGTCCTGGGGGTCAGCGGGGGCATCGCCGCCTACAAGGCGTGCGAGCTGCTGCGTCGGCTGACCGAGTCCGGGCACGATGTACGGGTCGTCCCGACCGCCGCTTCCCTGCACTTCGTCGGTGCCGCCACCTGGTCCGCGCTCTCCGGCCACCCCGTCTCCGACCAGGTCTGGGACGAGGTGCACGAGGTGCCCCACGTGCGGATCGGGCAGGGTGCCGACCTCGTCGTCGTCGCCCCGGCCACCGCCGACATGCTGGCCAAGGCCGCCCACGGGCTCGCCGACGACCTGCTCACCAACACGCTCCTGACCGCCCGCTGTCCGGTGGTCTTCGCCCCCGCGATGCACACGGAGATGTGGGAGCACCCGGCCACCCAGGAGAACGTCGCCACCCTGCGCCGCCGGGGCGCCGTCGTCATCGAGCCCGCCGTCGGGCGGCTCACCGGCGTCGACACCGGCAAGGGCCGGCTGCCCGACCCGGGCGAGATCTTCGAGGTCTGCCGCCGGATGCTGTCGCGCGGGGTCACCGAGCCCGATCTCGCGGGCCGCCATGTGGTGATCAGCGCCGGCGGCACCCGCGAGCCCCTGGACCCGGTGCGCTACCTCGGCAACCGGTCCTCCGGCAAGCAGGGGTACGCGCTGGCGCGTACCGCCGTGGCCCGGGGCGCCCGCGTCACCCTGGTCGAGGCCAACACCCAGCTGCCCGACCCGGCCGGGGCCGACGTCGTGCGGGTGGGGACGGCCGTCCAGCTGCGCGAGGCCGTCCTGAAGGCGGCATCCGGTGCGGACGTCGTGGTGATGGCGGCGGCGGTGGCCGACTTCCGGCCCGCCGCGTACGCTCCCGGCAAGATCAAGAAGACGGAGGGCGAAGAGGCGCCCACCGTCCCCCTGGTCCGCAACCCCGACATCCTCGCCGAGGTCGCCGCCGAGCGGGCCCGCCCCGCCCAGCTCGTGGTGGGCTTCGCCGCCGAGACCGACGACGTCCTCGCCAACGGCCGGGCCAAACTCCGCCGCAAGGGGTGCGACCTGCTCGTGGTCAACGAGGTGGGGGAGCGCAAGACCTTCGGCTCCGAGGAGAACGAGGCGGTCGTCCTCGGGGCGGACGGGACGGAGACCCCGGTGCCCTACGGACCGAAGGAAGCGCTCGCGGACACGGTCTGGGATCTCGTTGCGGCCCGGTTGCGGAAGATGTGACAATCGCCCCCTCCGTCGAGCTGAAAATGGCTCATAACGGGATGTAACTCCCGTCCGGGAGGGTGGATTATCCTTCAGGTGTCCGCCGTGTCACGGGCTGTCGCGCTCCAAGGGGCGAGACGGATGCCCCGCGCGCCGGGCGTGACCGATAAACTGGTCGACGGTGCGTGCCGAGCGCAGCTCTCGGACGTACCGCCCATGATCAGCCAGCAGCCGCTGCAACCCCAGGGAGCGATGTGTCCCGCCGTCTCTTCACCTCGGAATCCGTCACCGAGGGTCATCCCGACAAGATCGCTGACCAGATCAGCGACACGATTCTCGACGCGCTCCTGCGCGAGGACCCCGCCTCGCGCGTCGCCGTCGAGACCTTGATCACCACCGGTCTGGTGCATGTCGCGGGCGAGGTCACGACCAAGGCCTACGCCGACATCCCCAACCTCGTGCGCAACAAGGTGCTGGAGATCGGCTACGACTCCTCCAAGAAGGGCTTCGACGGTGCCTCCTGCGGCGTCTCGGTCTCGATCGGAGCCCAGTCGCCGGACATCGCCCAGGGTGTCGACACCGCGTACGAGAAGCGGGTCGAGGGCGACGAGGACGAGCTCGACAAGCAGGGCGCCGGCGACCAGGGCCTGATGTTCGGGTACGCCTGCGACGAGACCCCGGAGCTGATGCCGCTCCCGATCCACATCGCGCACCGCCTCTCGCGGCGCCTGTCCGAGGTGCGGAAGAACGGGACCATCCCCTACCTCCGCCCCGACGGCAAGACCCAGGTCACCATCGAGTACGACGGTGACAAGGCGGTCCGCCTGGACACCGTGGTCGTCTCCTCGCAGCACGCCAGCGACATCGACCTGGACTCGCTGCTCGCGCCCGACATCCGCGAGTTCGTCGTCGAGCACGTGCTCGCGCAGCTCGTCGAGGACGGCATCAAGCTGGACACCGAGGGCTACCGCCTCCTGGTGAACCCGACCGGCCGCTTCGAGATCGGCGGCCCGATGGGCGACGCCGGCCTCACCGGACGCAAGATCATCATCGACACCTACGGGGGCATGGCCCGCCACGGCGGCGGCGCCTTCTCCGGCAAGGACCCGTCCAAGGTCGACCGCTCGGCGGCGTACGCGATGCGCTGGGTGGCGAAGAACGTGGTGGCCGCCGGTCTCGCCAGCCGCTGCGAGGTCCAGGTCGCGTACGCGATCGGCAAGGCCGAGCCGGTCGGTCTCTTCGTCGAGACCTTCGGCACCGCCGCCATCGACACGGAGAAGATCGAGAACGCGATCGCCGAGGTCTTCGACCTGCGCCCGGCCGCGATCATCCGGGACCTCGACCTGCTCCGCCCGATCTACGCCCAGACCGCCGCGTACGGGCACTTCGGCCGCGAGCTTCCCGACTTCACCTGGGAGCGCACCGACCGCGTGGACGCCCTCCGCGCGGCCGCCGGTCTGTAACGCCGCCGGTCCGCAAGGACCGCAGAGCGTCGCCGACGAGCGACAGCGGGGCCCGGACACCGAACGCGGTGGCCGGGCCCCGCTGCTGTGCCCGGCCGCCGCTCCGCCGTCCGCGCGGGACCGACGCTGTCACTGCCGTCTGGTAGGACTGTGGCTGTGAGCAGCGAGAACGAGCAGTCCGCCGACCCGGGCGCCGGGGCGGCCGAGCCCGGCGCCGGGGCGCCGGAGCAGCTTGCGCTGATCCGGGAGACCGTCCGCCGGGCCAAGGTGCCGCGCGCCAAGCCGCGCACCTGGCGGGGGGCCGCGCTGGCCGAGCGGCTGCCCGTGGCCCGGGTGCTGGTCAACAAGGGGGTCCTGCACCTGGACCAGTTCTTCGACTACGCGGTCCCGGCGGAACTGGACGCCGACGCGCAGCCCGGGGTGCGGGTGCGGGTGCGGTTCGGTGCCGGGCGGCGCAACGTGCAGGGCGGGCGGCGCGAGGGCGGCGGCCTGATCGACGGGTTCATCGTCGAGCGCCGTGCCGAGTCCGACTACCAGGGCGCGCTGGCCGCCCTCGCCTATGTGGTCTCCCCGGAGCCCGTCCTCGGGCCCGAGCTGCTCGCCCTCTCCCGCGCGGTGGCCGACCGGTACGCCGGCAGCCTCGCCGACGTCCTCCAGCTCGCAGTGCCGCCCCGCAACGGCCGCGCCGAGTCCAGACCCTCTCCGGACCCGCTGCCGCCGCCCCCGCCCCCGGATCCGGGCACCTGGGAGCGGTACGGCCAGGGCCCCGCCTTCCTGCGCGCCCTGGCCGAGGGGGGCGCGCCCCGGGCAGTCTGGACGGCCCTGCCCGGCCCGCACTGGCCCGCCGAGATCGGCCGTGCCGTCGCCGCCACGCTCTCCTCGGGGCGCGGCGCGCTCGTCGTCGTCCCGGACGGGCGGGCCGCCGGACGGGTCGACGCCGCCCTGACCGAGGTGCTCGGCGCCGGACGGCACGCCCTGCTCACCGCCGACTCCGGCCCAGAGAAACGCTACCGCCAGTGGCTCGCGGTGCGCCGGGGCTCCGTGCGGGCGGTCGTCGGCACCCGGGCCGCCATGTTCGCCCCCGTCCGGGACCTCGGGCTGGTCGCCGTCTGGGACGACGGGGACGCCAGCCACAGCGACACCAACGCCCCCTTCCCGCACGTCCGCGAGGTCCTGGAGCTGCGGGCCGCCCAGGGCCGGTGCGCCTTCCTGCTCGGCGGGATCGGCTGCACGGTCGAGGCCGCCCAGCTCGTGGAGAGCGGCTGGGCGCTGCCCCTCCTCGCGGACCGGGAGCAACTGCGGCGGGCCGCGCCCCTGATACGTACGGTCGGGGACGGCGAGCTGGCCCGGGACGGCGCCGCCCGCTCCGCCCGGCTGCCCAGCCTCGCCTGGCAGACCGTGCGCGACGGCCTGCGCACCGGTCCGGTCCTGGTCCAGGTGCCCCGCCGCGGGTACGCGCCCCGCCTCGCCTGCGAACGCTGCCGCACCCCCGCCCGCTGCCGCCACTGCGCCGGACCCCTGGAAGCCCCGGACCAGCAGGATCTGAACTGCGCCTGGTGCGGACAGGCCGAGCGCGCCTGGCACTGCGCGGAGTGCGGCTCGAACCGGCTGCGCGCCCGGATCGTCGGCGCCCGCCGCACCGCCGAGGAGCTGGGCCGGGCCTTTCCCGCCGTGCCCGTCCGCACCTCGGGGCGCGACCACATCCTGGACGCGGTGCCCGCCGCCCCCGCCCTGGTCGTCTCCACACCCGGCGCCGAGCCCGTGGCCGAGGGCGGCTATGCGGCGGCGCTCCTTCTGGACGGCTGGGCCATGCTCGGCAGACCCGACCTGCGGGCGGGGGAGGAGGCGCTGCGCCGGTGGACGGCGGCCGGGGCGCTGGTGCGCGGGCAGGACGAAGGCGGCACGGTGGTGATCGTCGCCGAGCCCACGCTGCGGCCGGTGCAGGCCCTGGTCCGCTGGGATCCGGCCGGGTTCGCCCGCCGTGAGCTGGCGGACCGGGCCGAGCTGCGCTTCCCCCCGGTATCCCGGATGGCATCGGTGACCGGCCCCGCCGAGGCCCTGGCGTCCTTCCTCGACACCGCCGCCCTGCCGCCGGAGGCCGAGATCCTGGGCCCGGTCCCGGTCCCGTCCACCGAGCCCGGCCGCCCCCGCCGCCCCTCGGACGCCCCGGTGGGCGAGAGCTGGGAGCGCGTCCTGATCCGGGTGGTGCCAGGGCGCGGGGCGGCGCTCGCGGGCGCCCTGAAGGCGGCCCAGGCGGCGCGGACAGCCAAGGGCGGGGGAGAACAGGTGCGGATCAGGATCGATCCGCCGGACATCGGGTGAGCTGAGGGGCGGCAGGTCCTGCCGTGGGCTCGCGCGGACGGGCCCGCGGCGCGGGTCCGGTCCGCGGCAGCGGCGGAGGAGCGCCCGGCCGGTCGCGCCGGGCGGGGGAGAGGGCCGAGCGGGCGGTACGGAGCCGTGTCGGCCAGGACGCCAGGCAGGGACCGTCCTCGGCTGAAGGGCCCCGCCGGTCCGGGCCGGGAGCGCGGGAAGCGGCCGGTGGCCGAGCCGGCGACGGGCAGGCGGGTCCGGAGCCGTGCCGACCCGAGGCCGGGGGCTCATCCGCCCAGCGGGGGCGTCTCCGGGGTCGGTCACGAGTGCGGGGCGGCGGGCCGGGGAGACCGCCGCTCCGGGGCGTACGTGTCAGGCAGGCCCTGGGGTCAGCCGTTGCGCGGGCCAGGGAAGGCCCCGGGGCGCAGCTCCTCGCGGAGCGGCTGCTGGACCGCCGACGGCTGCGGCGGCATCGAGCGGGCCGCGGGGACCGTGGGCACGGCGGATCCCCCGCCCGGGCCCACGACGACCGGGCGGGGGGCCGTCGTGGCGTCGGCCTTCGTCTCGGCGGCCCCCGACTGCGCGGTGGCCCGGCGCGTGCCGTAACGGCGGTGCACCGCCTGCTTGGTGACCCCCAGCGCCGAGCCCACCGCGTCCCAGGAGAAGCCGAGCGAGCGGTCGAAGTCCACCGCCGCGGTGACCAGGGTCTCGACGCTGTCCCGCAGCTCCTGGGCGAGGCGGACGGTGGGGGCCGGGGCCCTGCCGTAGACGACGAAGCCCGCGGAGGGGCCGGAGCGGCGCGGGCGGTAGACGTTGCCCAGCTGGGCGGTGAGTGTGCGCAGCGCGTCCACCTGCCGCCGGACCCGCTCGATGTCCCGCACCAGGAGATGCAGGCTGGCCCGCGCTTGGGCGTCGTGGGTTGCGTGGTCGGCCATGAAGAAGCCTCTCGAACCGGCGTTGAAAGGGATCGGGCCGCATCGGGGCGACCCGCTTCGGTCAATCTCCTTTGACCAACGCCCGAGCCGGGTATGTGGTCACGCTATCGGGGCGTATGTGCATATGCACGGGGCGTGCGCGGCGCACGTGCGCCCCCTGATCGCGGGGCGGGCGGGAGCGACTGAGCCCCCTGATCACCGGTGCGCTCGCAGCGGGCGAGCGCCCCCGATGGCCGGTGCGCTGACGGTGGTCGAGCCCCCCGATCGCCGGGAAGGCGAAGCGGCCGGCCCCCTGATCGGCAGCGCGCCCACAGCCCCCCGTGCGTCCCTGGGGCCACCCCCTAGACTGGTGTGCTGCTCGTCACCGTACGTCCTGGCCCGCCCGAGAGGCGCAGGAGTCCGAGAAGCCCGAGAGGCAGTCAGCCACCCATGAAGCTCGTCTTCGCCGGCACCCCCGAGGTCGCCGTCCCCGCCCTGGACGCCCTGATCGCCTCCGACCGCCACGAGGTGGCCGCCGTCGTGACCCGCCCCGACGCCCCCGCCGGACGCGGACGCCGACTGGTGGCCAGCCCGGTGGCCGAGCGGGCGGCCGAGGCCGGGATCGAGGTGCTCAAGCCGGTGAAGCCCCGCGACGGGGAGTTCCTCGCCCGGCTGCGCGAGATCGCCCCGGACTGCTGCCCGGTCGTCGCCTACGGGGCCCTGCTGCCCAAGGTGGCCCTGGACGTCCCCGCCCGCGGCTGGGTCAACCTGCACTTCTCGCTGCTGCCCGCCTGGCGCGGTGCCGCACCCGTGCAGCACTCCCTGATGGCCGGCGACGAGGTGACCGGCGCCTCCACCTTCCTCATCGAGGAGGGGCTCGACTCCGGGCCGGTCTACGGGGTCCTCACCGAGGAGATCCGCCCCACCGACACCAGCGGCGACCTGCTCACCCGGCTCGCCTTCGCCGGGGCCGGGCTGCTCGCGGCCACCATGGACGGCATCGAGGACGGCACCCTGCACGCCGTACCCCAGCCCCACGAAGGTGTCACCCTCGCCCCGAAGATCACCGTGGAGGACGCCCAGGTGGACTGGTCGGCTCCCGCCCTGCGCGTCGACCGCGTGGTGCGCGGCTGTACCCCCGCGCCCGGTGCCTGGACCCTGTTCCGGGGCGAGCGGCTCAAGCTCGTCCAGGCCACGCCCGTCCTGGACCGTACCGACCTGGCGCCCGGCGAGCTGTCGGCGGCGAAGAACAACGTGTACGCGGGCACCGGCTCGCACGCCGTCGAGCTGCTCTGGGTCCAGCCGCAGGGCAAGAAGCCGATGAAGGCCGCCGACTGGGCGCGCGGCGTCCGGATCGCCCCCGGCGAGCTGCTGGGCCTCTGAGCCCCGCTCTCCGGCGAGGTGCTCGGCCTCCGAGGCCCGCTTCCGGGTTCCGGGCGCCCGTTCGGGTGCCCGACGGCGGCGACGTACGCTGGGAGGGTTCGTCCCCTCACCCTCAGCGGAGCACCTTCCACGTGAACGACCAGCCGCGTCGCCGTCCCGCCAAGCCCCACCGCCGTCCCAAGAAGGACCCCGTTCGCTTCCTCGCCTTCGAGGCGCTGCGGGCCGTCGACGAGCGGGACGCGTACGCCAACCTCGTGCTGCCGCCGCTGCTGAAGAAGGCCCGCGCCAAGGGCGACTTCGACGGCCGGGACGCGGCGCTGGCGACCGAGCTGGTCTACGGGACGCTGCGCCGCCAGGGCACGTACGACGCGATCGTGGCGGCCTGCATCGACCGGCCGCTCCGCGAGGTCGACCCGCCGGTGCTGGACGTGCTGAACATGGGCGTCCACCAGCTGCTGGGCACCCGCATCCCCACCCACGCGGCCGTCTCCGCCAGCGTGGAGCTGGCCCGGGTGGTACTGGGCGAGGGACGGGCGAAGTTCGTCAACGCGGTGCTGCGCAAGGTATCCGCGCACGACCTGGACGGCTGGGTGGAGAAGGTCGCGCCGCCCTACGACGAGGACGCCGAGGACCACCTCGCGGTCGTCCACTCCCACCCGCGCTGGGTCGTCTCGGCGCTCTGGGACGCGCTCGGCGGCGGCCGGGCCGGGATCGAGGACCTGCTGGAGGCCGACAACGAGCGGCCCGAGGTGACGCTGGTGGCCCGTCCCGGCCGCTCCACCACCGAGGAGCTGGTCGAGGCGCTCGGCGACGAGAACGCGCTGCCGGGCCGCTGGTCCCCGTACGCCGTGCGGATGGCCGAGGGCGGCGAGCCCGGGGCCCTGGCGGCGGTCCAGGAGGGCCGGGCGGGCGTCCAGGACGAGGGCAGCCAGCTCGTGGCCGCGGCGCTGGCGGCCGTCCCCGTGGAGGGCCGGGACACCCGCTGGCTGGACGGCTGCGCGGGCCCCGGAGGCAAGGCCGCCCTGCTCGCCGCCCTCGCCGCCGAGCGGGGCGCCACCCTGCTCGCCGCCGAGAAGCAGCCGCACCGCGCCCGGCTGGTCGAGCGGGCGCTGGCCGGCAACCCGGGTCCGTACCAGGTGGTCACCGCCGACGGCACCCGCCCGCCGTGGCTCCCCGGCACCTTCGACCGCATCCTCATGGACGTGCCGTGCTCCGGCCTGGGCGCGCTCCGCCGCCGCCCCGAGGCCCGCTGGCGGCGCCGAGCGGAGGACCTGGAGGCCTTCTCGCCGCTCCAACGCGCCCTGCTGCGCGAGGCGTTGCAGGCCGTACGGGTCGGGGGCGTCGTCGGCTACGCCACCTGCTCGCCGCACCTCGCGGAGACCCGGGTGGTCGTCGAGGACGTGCTGAAGGGGCGCGGCGGCGAGCCGGTGGAGGCCGAGTGGGTCGATGCCCGTCCGCTGATGCCGGGCGTGCCCGCGCTGGGCGACGGACCCGACGTCCAGCTCTGGCCGCACCTGCACGGGACCGACGCCATGTATCTCGCTCTGCTGCGCAGGACCGGCTGAATACCGCCCTGACAACCGGCCCCTCCCGCCCCCCTCGCATGGCAAAAGAACGGTAAAGCGCTGGCAAAATGCGCAGAATGTGCGAACTGTGAGGGCCGGGTGAGCCTCTGGCGACCGCCGAGGCGAGGAACCGGCGCGGAACATGGCAGGCTTGGGGGCATGGCGCAGATCAACCCCAGCATCCTGTCCGCCGATTTCGCCCGTCTCGCCGAGGAGGCGAAGGCGGTCGAAGGCGCGGACTGGCTCCATGTCGACGTGATGGACAACCACTTCGTGCCCAACCTGACCCTCGGTGTGCCGATCGTCGAGGCGCTGGGCAAGGCCACGGACACCCCGCTGGACTGCCACCTCATGATCGAGGACCCGGACCGCTGGGCCCCGAGTTACGTGGAGGCGGGCGCCGGGTCGGTCACCTTCCACGCCGAGGCCGCCGCGGCGCCGGTGCGCCTGGCGCGGGAGATCCGGGCGAAGGGGGCGCGGGCGTCGATGGCGCTCAAGCCCGCCACGCCCGTCGAGCCGTACGAGGACCTGCTCCCCGAGCTGGACATGCTGCTGATCATGACGGTCGAGCCGGGCTTCGGCGGCCAGGCCTTCCTGGACATCATGCTGCCGAAGATCCGCCGCACCCGGGAGCTGATCAGCAAGCACGGTCTGGAGCTGTGGCTCCAGGTCGACGGCGGGGTCTCCGCCACCACGATCGAGCGGTGCGCCGAGGCGGGCGCCGACGTCTTCGTCGCGGGGTCGGCGGTGTACGGGGCCGAGGACCCGGCGGCGGCGGTGCGGGGTCTGCGGGCGCAGGCGGAGGCGGTCACGGCGGCCGCGCCCTGGGCGTGCGGCCACTGAGCAAAGGGCAGATGAACGCGGCCCGACGGGGCTGATCAAGGATCGCCGGATCTGACAGGATGAAGGCGTATCGGGCGTGTGAACAGCAGTGAGGAGATCGCGGTGTCTGGCATCTCGGCGGGTCGGTCAGCCATGCGGATGGGACCCGCGGAGCTGGTGCAGGCGGCGGCCATGGCCCGCCGGTTCTACCTGGAGGGCAAGTCCAAGATCCAGATCGCCGAGGAGTTCGGCGTCAGCCGCTTCAAGGTGGCCCGGGTCCTGGAGACGGCCCTGGAACGTGATCTCGTACGGATCGAGATCCGGGTGCCGGCCGAGCTGGACGCCGAACGCTCCGACGCGCTCCGGGCCCGCTACGGGCTGCGCCACGCGGTCGTCGTCGAGTCCCCGGCCGAGGAGCAGGACGACGCCCCCGACCCGGAGAACCTGGGCGAGGTCGCGGCCGACCTCCTCGGTGAGCTGGTGGCCGAGGGCGATGTGCTGGGCCTGGCCTGGGGCCGCTCCACCATCCACATGGCGGCGGCGCTCGACCGGCTCCCGCCCTGCACGGTCGTCCAGCTGACCGGGGTGTACGACGCGGGCACCGCCGAGCGCGGCTCGGTCGAGGCGGTCCGCCGGGCCGCCCAGGTCTCCGGCGGCGAGGCCCACCCGATCTACGCCCCGATGCTGCTGCCCGACCCGGCCACGGCCGCGGCCCTGCGCGAGCAGACGGGTATCGCCCGCGCCTTCGAGTACTTCGACAAGGTCACCGTCGCGGCCGTCTCGATCGGCTCCTGGGAGCCGGGTATCTCCACGGTCCACGACATGCTCTCCGACGAGGAGCGCGCCCATTACGCCTCGCTCGGCGTCGCCGCCGAGATGTCCGCGCACCTCTTCGACGCCGACGGCCGCCGGGTCGGGCGCGATCTGGGCGAGCGCTGCATCACGGTGGAGGCGGACCGGCTGCGCCGCATCCCCGAGGTGGTGGCGATCGCGGGCGGTCTGCGCAAGGCGGCCGCGATCGGGGCCGTACTCCGGTCGGGGCTGGTCACCAGCCTGGTGACGGACACCGCCGCCGCCGACTATCTGCTCACCGAGTCGGCCGCCGGGGTGCGCCCGGCGCTGGAGCGGGCGGACCCGGACGGGGAGTGACCCCGGGCGCGCAGCGAAGGAGGCCGGACACCCTTGGAGGTGCCCGGCCTTCTCCCGTAGCGCCGATCGCCTCAGCGCCTCACCCCTGGCGCGGGGCCTCCGCGGCGCACGCCTGGCGCGGGAGCTCCGCCGCGCTCGGTGCGGCCTCCGCGGGGTCGGGTGCGATGCCCAGCACGGTCTCCTCCAGATACTGCTCCGGCTCCTCGTACTGGCCCACGTCGGCCGGGTTGTAGCGCGGGGTCAGGCGCGACCAGTCCAGGTTCCCGCGCATCCAGCTGCGCATCCCCTCCAGATACGGCACCAGCAGCCCGATCAGCTCCGGATACAGCTCCAGCAGTTCGTCCTCGGCGGTCAGGAACCGCTCGGTCTCCAGCGCCAGCCGCTCCGCCACATGGTCCAGCGCCTGCTGCTCGCCGAAGCCCCGGTGGTGGCGGACCAGGTGGACGAGGTTGTGGATCTCGCCGAGCACCTGCTCCTTCTCGAAGGAGTAGACGTCGTTGGCCCAGCACACATGGTTGCAGGCGGCTTCCAGGGCGGTGATGAACCGGGGATCGTTGTGCAGCGACTCCGGGGCCTCGATCCGGGCGACGATCTCTATGAGGTCCATGCAGACGTGGATGGCCCCGGTGTGCCGCCGCTTGGCGATGTACGTCTCCTCGGACGGCACCACGCCCTCGGCGCGGTTGCCCGCCTCCCAGGTGGTGGCCGTCGTGAGGTAGGTGACCAGGTGCCAGGCGAACCGGGTCCGCCAGTGGGGGGCCGCGTCGGGTGTCGTACGTTCCCACAGGTCCATCAGGGCGATCACGGCGGCGGGCAGCTCCTCGCCCGGCAGGGGCGCCGGGGCGCTGCCGTCCACCACGGCCCGCATCCGGTCCACCACGGCGCGCACCAGCTCGGGGGAGCGGCCGAGGTGACCGTCGTCGAGCTGGTCGTCGACGAGGAAGAGCCAGACGAACCAGTCGGCCACCAGATCGAGGTGCTCGGGTTCGGCGGTCGGGTAGACCATGCCGACGAACGCACCGAAATCGGCTTGTTCGAAGCGGCTCATCGCGGACTCGCGGTGCACCAGACCGGTCTGTCTGACCCAGGTGGCCAGATGGCCACGGGTGCGCCCGACGTGCGGGTTGGTCCGCTGGGGGAACGGGCAGTAGATGTCCGGCAGTTCGCTGTCCACAGGCGGATCTGGATCCTCTCCGGTCAAACGGTGTGCCGGGGGCCGCCGATGTGCCGGAGCGGCACCTCGGACACCCCCGAGACCTGCGGCTTTGAAGCTACCTGACCCCTTGTCACCGGGTCCAGGGATGTTGATCACGAATGATTCGGATCCCGTTCGGGTAGAGTCCGTGGGTAAGGCAGGTTCCACTTGCCCGGGACCCCCGGTCACCTCTCAGGAGGCCTCCAGGATCACCTTGGAGGAACAGACGAACGCGGGGGTCTTTTGCTGTGTCTTCGTGGAGACGACCTGCGCCGTTTCGTATGAAAAAATGAGATTTATGCGCTTTCTTGAGCCGGGTACCGGTCGCTACACAGACTCCTCCGTGGTTCCGTACGACCTCACGTACGACGACGTCTTCATGGTTCCGGGCCGCTCCGCAGTCGGCTCCCGCCAGGCCGTGGACCTCTCCTCGCCGGACGGGACCGGTACCACCATCCCGCTCGTGGTCGCGAACATGACCGCCATCGCGGGCCGCCGGATGGCCGAAACCGTCGCCCGCCGCGGCGGGCTCGTCGTCATCCCCCAGGACATCCCGATCGAGGTCGTGACCGACGTCATCACCTGGGTCAAGACGCGCCACCTCGTCCTGGACACCCCGATCGAGCTGGCCCCCGGCCAGACCGTCGCCGACGCGCTCTCCCTGCTGCCCAAGCGGGCGCACGGCGCGGGCGTCGTCGTGGACGGCGACCGCCGCCCGGTCGGCGTCGTCACCGACCACGACCTGACCGGCGTCGACCGCTTCACCCAGCTCTCCGAGGTCATGTCCAAGGACCTGGTCCTGCTGGACGCGGACATCGACCCGCGCGACGCCTTCAACAAGCTCGACGGCGCCAACCGCAAGCTCGCCCCCGCCGTCGACCGGGACGGCCGGCTCGTCGGCATCCTCACCCGCAAGGCCGCCCTGCGCGCGACCCTCTACACCCCCGCCACCGACGACCGCGGCCGCCTGCGCATCGCGGCCGCCGTCGGCATCAACGGCGATGTGGCGGGCAAGGCCAAGCAGCTCCTGGACGCGGGCGTCGACACCCTCGTCGTGGACACCGCCCACGGCCACCAGGAGTCCATGATCGCCGCGGTGAAGGCCGTACGGGCCCTGGACCCGCAGGTCCCGATCGTCGCGGGCAACATCGTCGCCGCCGAGGGCGTGCGCGACCTGATCGAGGCGGGCGCCGACATCATCAAGGTCGGCGTCGGCCCCGGCGCCATGTGCACCACCCGCATGATGACCGGCGTCGGCCGGCCGCAGTTCTCCGCCGTCCTGGAGTGTGCCGCCGAAGCGAAGAAGCACGGCAAGCACGTCTGGGCGGACGGCGGCGTCCGCCACCCGCGCGACGTCGCCATGGCGCTCGCCGCCGGCGCGTCCAACGTGATGATCGGCTCCTGGTTCGCGGGGACGTACGAGTCGCCCGGCGACCTCCAGCAGTCCGCCGACGGCCGCGCCTACAAGGAGTCCTTCGGCATGGCCTCGGCGCGTGCCGTGAAGAACCGCACGTCGGACGAGTCCGCGTACGACCGGGCCCGCAAGGCGCTCTTCGAGGAGGGCATCTCCACCTCGCGGATGTTCCTCGACCCGGCCCGCCCGGGCGTGGAGGACCTGATCGACTCGATCATCGCGGGCGTCCGCTCCTCCTGCACCTACGCCGGTGCGGGCTCCCTGGAGGAGTTCGCCGAGAAGGCCGTCGTCGGCGTCCAGAGCGCCGCCGGCTACGCGGAGGGCAAGCCTCTGCACGCCAGCTGGAGTTGATCCTCCCCCATCCGCAACACCGCTGCCCCTTCCGGTCATTCGCGCCGGAAGGGGCGGCGGTGTCACGGGCCCCGTGCCCGTGCCCCTCCGATGCGGGCCCCCTTTCGCGGTGGCTGGGATCCCGCTTCAACTCTGTTGGAAGCTAAGTAATATGAACCGCAATCAGCTGCCTCCCTCTCTGCGGTAAGGGATCTCATGTCCTTCTTCACTGACCTGGCCCATCAGTACATCGACGGCGAGTGGCGGCCGGGGAAGGGGTCCTGGGACATCATCGACTTCAACCCCTTCGACGGGGAGAAGCTCGCCTCGATCCCCGTGGCCACCGCCGAGGAGGTCGACCAGGCCTACCGCGCGGCCGAGCGCGCCCAGCAGGCGTGGGCCGACACCAACCCCTACGCCCGGCGCACAGTCCTGGAGAAGGCGCTGCGGATCGTCGAGGAGCGCGAGCCGGAGATCTCCGAGGCCATCGTCGCGGAGCTGGGCGGCACCCACCTGAAGGCCGGCTTCGAACTGCACCTGGCCAAGGAGTTCCTGCGCGAGGCCATCCAGCTCGCCCTGCGCCCGGCCGGCCAGATCCTCCCCTCGCCCACCGAGGGCAAGGAGAACCGCGTCTACCGGGTGCCCGTCGGGGTCGTCGGTGTCATCAGCCCCTTCAACTTCCCCTTCCTGCTCTCCCTCAAGTCCGTCGCCCCCGCCCTCGCCCTCGGCAACGCGGTCGTCCTCAAGCCGCACCAGAACACCCCGATCTGCGGCGGCACGCTGCTGGCCAAGGTCTTCGAGGACGCCGGGCTGCCCGCCGGGCTGCTCAACGTCGTCGTCACCGACATCGCGGAGATCGGTGACTCCCTGCTGGAGCACCCCGTACCGCAGGTCATCTCCTTCACCGGCTCCGACAAGGTCGGCCGGCACGTCGCCACCGTCTGCGCCGCCAACCTCAAGCGCGCCGTACTCGAACTCGGCGGCAACAGCGCCCTGATCGTGCTCGACGACGCGGACGTGGAGTACGCCGTCGACGCGGCCGTCTTCAGCCGCTACGTCCACCAGGGCCAGGTCTGCATGGCCGCCAACCGCATCCTGGTCGACCGGGCCGTCGAGGCCGAGTTCACCGAGAAGTTCGTCGCCAAGGTCGCCTCCCTCACCGTCGGGGACCCGGCGGACCCGGCCACCCAGATCGGCCCGCTGATCAACTCCTCGCAGGCCGAGTCCATGTCCCGGCTCGTCGACGAGACGGTCGAGTCCGGCGCCACCGCCCTGCTCCACGGCCGCGCCGACGGCAACCTGGTCAGCCCCTCCGTCCTCACCGACCTGCCCGCCGACTCGCCCGTCCTCCAGCAGGAGATCTTCGGCCCGGTCGCCCTGATCGTCCCCTTCGACGGCGAGGACGAGGCCGTCCGCATCGCCAACGACACCCCGTACGGCCTCAGCGGCGCCGTCCACACCGGCAACATCGAACGCGGGGTCCGGGTCGGTCGGCGCATCCACACCGGCATGATCCACATCAACGACGGCACCGTCCACGACGAGCCCATCGTCCCCTTCGGCGGCGAGAAGAGCTCGGGGCTCGGCCGGCTGAACGGCGAGTCGATGGTGGAGGCCTTCACCACCCAGAAGTGGATCTCCGTCCAGCACGGACGCTCGCAGTTCCCGTTCTGACCCCCGGGACCCGTTCTCGCCCACGGGCCACCCACTGCTGAGCCGAGCACGCCCCCGGCGGCTCGTGGTCTACTGCGGGAGGCGGCACACCCGCCGCCTCCCGCAGCCGGACCCCTCGCAGAGAAGTGAACCGCCCGACGTGCGCCTGAACGACCTCGACGAACGCATCGTCCACGCCCTCGCCGAAGACGCCCGGCGCTCCTACGCCGACATCGGCGCCGTCGTCGGCCTCTCCGCCCCCGCCGTGAAACGCCGCGTCGACCGGCTCCGCGCCGAGGGCGCGATCACCGGCTTCACCGTGCGGGTCGACCCGGCCGCGCTCGGCTGGGAGACCGAGGGGTTCATCGAGATCTACTGCAGCCGCAACACCTCCCCCGACGCGATCAAGCAGGGCCTCGCCCGCTATCCGGAGATCGCCTCGGCCTCCACCGTCACCGGCGAGGCCGACGCGGTGGTCCAGGTCTTCGCCGCCGACATGCGCCACTTCGAGCAGGTGCTGGAGCGGATCGCGGGCGAGCCGTACGTCGAGCGGACCAAGTCCGTCCTGGTCCTCTCACCGCTGCTGCGCCGCTACTCGGCGGAGGCCCCGCCGGCCTGAGACGGGTGGCGCACATCACCCCGCTGACCAGCGGTGATGCCCGACGCAACATTTCGCCGCCACCGGGCTCCGGGGCGCAACGAATCGACCGTCGGTGCGCAACACTCGCGCCTTGTCCGGGCCGAGCGGCGACACGTACCTTCGATACGTCTCCCCACCCCGCCCGCACCGTCCGAGGTCAGCCATGTCTCCGTTGCGTACCGCCCTGCTCCAGAGTTCCGGTCGGCCCGGTGCCGTCGAGGTGAACCTGAAGGTGCTGGACGAGGCCGCCGCACGCGCCGCCGCGGCCGGTGCCCGGCTGCTGGTCGCCCCCGAGCTGTTCCTGACCGGGTACGCCATCGGGGACGCCGTCCCCGAGCTGGCCGAGCCCGTCGACGGCCCCGGTGCCCAGGCCGCCGCCGAGATCGCCGTACGCCATGGACTCGCGGTCCTCTACGGCTACCCGGAGCGCGACGGCGAGCGGATCTTCAACTCCTCCCAGCTGATCGGCCCCGACGGCACACGCCTGGCGAACTACCGCAAGACCCATCTCTTCGGCTGCTTCGAGCAGGAGTGGTTCACCCCGGGCGAGGAGACCGTGGTCCAGGCGGAGCTGGACGGTATCCGGATCGGCCTGCTGATCTGCTACGACGTCGAGTTCCCGGAGAACGTACGGGCGCACGCCCTGGCCGGCACCGATCTGCTGCTGGTGCCCACCGCGCAGATGCACCCCTTCCAGTTCGTCGCCGAATCCGTCATCCCGGTACGGGCCTTCGAGAGCCAGATGTACGTGGCGTACGTCAACCGGACCGGCCCGGAAGGCGAGTTCGAGTTCGTCGGGCTGAGCTGCCTGGCCGGCCCCGACGGCACCGTGCGCACCCGGGCCGGCCGGGCCGAGGAGCTGGTCGTCGGCGAGGTCGACCCGCAGCTCCTGGCCGCCTCCCGCGCCGCCAACCCCTACCTCCACGACCGCCGCCCCGGTCTGTACGGCTCCCTCGGCTGAGCCCACCCCCCCCACCGCTTCCCCCTTCAGTCCTCGCGCAAGGAGTCCGTACCCCATGACGTCCACGGTGCCCAACGCCGTCCAGCACACCGACGCCACCGCCCCGCCGATCACCATGTTCGGGCCGGACTTCCCGTACGCGTACGACGACTTCCTCGCCCACCCGGCCGGCCTCGGCCAGATACCCGCGACCGAGCACGGCCAGGAGGTCGCCGTCATCGGCGGCGGGCTCTCCGGCATCATCGCCGCGTACGAGCTCATGAAGATGGGCCTGAAGCCCGTCGTCTACGAGGCCGACCAGATCGGCGGCCGGCTGCGGACCGTCGGCTTCGACGGCTGCGACCCCTCGCTCACCGCCGAGATGGGCGCCATGCGCTTCCCGCCGTCCTCCACGGCGCTCCAGCACTACATCGACCTGGTCGGCCTGGAGACCCGCGCGTTCCCCAACCCGCTCTCCCCGGCCACCCCCTCCACCGTCGTGGACCTCAAGGGCGAGTCGCACTACGCCGAGACCATCGACGACCTGCCCCAGGTCTACCGCGATGTGGCCGACGCCTGGAGCGCCTGCCTGGAGGAGGGCGCCGACTTCTCCGACATGAACCGGGCGCTGCGCGAGCGCGACGTCCCGCGCATCCGCCAGATCTGGTCGCAGCTCGTCGAGCGGCTCGACAACCAGACCTTCTACGGCTTCCTCTGCGAGTCCGAGGCCTTCAAGTCCTTCCGCCACCGCGAGATCTTCGGCCAGGTCGGCTTCGGCACCGGCGGCTGGGACACCGACTTCCCCAACTCCATCCTGGAGATCCTGCGGGTCGTCTACACCGAGGCCGACGACCACCACCGCGGCATCGTCGGCGGCAGCCAGCAGCTCCCGCTGCGCCTGTGGGACCGCGAGCCGCAGAAGATCGTCCATTGGCCGCAGGGCACCTCGCTCTCCTCCCTGCACGGCGGCGAGCCGCGCGGCGCCGTGACCCGGCTGACCCGTACGGCGGGCAACCGCATCACCGTCACCGACGCGACCGGCGACATCCGCACCTTCCGGGCCGCCGTCTTCACCGGCCAGTCCTGGCTGCTGCTCTCCAAGATCGACTGCGATGACGCGCTCTTCCCGATCGACCACTGGACGGCGATGGAGCGCACCCACTACATGGAGTCGTCCAAGCTCTTCGTCCCCGTCGACCGGCCGTTCTGGCTGGACAAGGACGAGACCACCGGCCGCGACACCATGTCGATGACGCTCACCGACCGGATGACCCGGGGGACCTACCTCCTGGACGACGGCCCGGACAAGCCCGCCGTCATCTGCCTCTCCTACACGTGGTGCGACGACAGCCTGAAGTGGCTGCCGCTCTCCCCCAAGGAGCGCATGGAGGTCATGCTCAAGTCGCTCGGCGAGATCTACCCGAACGTCGACATCCGCAGCCACATCATCGGCAACCCGGTCACCGTCTCCTGGGAGAACGAGCCCTGGTTCATGGGCGCGTTCAAGGCCAACCTGCCCGGCCACTACCGCTACCAGCGGCGGCTGTTCACCCACTTCATGCAGGACCGGCTGCCCGAGGACAAGCGCGGGATCTTCCTCGCCGGGGACGACATCTCCTGGACGGCCGGCTGGGCCGAGGGCGCCGTACAGACCGCCCTGAACGCGGTGTGGGGCGTCATGCACCAGTTCGGCGGGGCCACCGACCCGACCAACCCCGGGCCCGGCGACCTCTACGACCAGCTCGCTCCGGTGGAGCTGCCGGAGGACTGAGACGGGGGCCGTACACGCACGCGGGCGTCAGCGGCTCGGGGTGAGCAGAAAGCGCACCACGAGCCCGGCGCCCGCGTCGCTGCGCTGCCGGAACTCCTCGGCCAGCGCCGGGACTCCGCGCAGCTGCCACAGCACCCGGGCAGTCGACCAGGCTCCCTCACGGGCCCGCTCCAGGCTCCAGGAGCTCACCAGATGGGTCAGCGGGTCCGTGACCCGGAGAAGCTCGGGGTCCGGCATCAGCTCGTCGTGGATCCGCTCCTCCAGCAGCGTGAGGTGGTCACCCACCTGCTCGAACTCCCCTTCCAGCGCCTCCGGTCCGCAGTCGTGCGCACGGCAGGTGTCCACCACGGCCAGGGCCAGGTCGTGCGCGATGTGCGCATGGAGACCGGCGAGCGCGAACTGCACCGGGCGTACGCCGGGGTGGTGACGGTGCCGGAACAGCGGGCGCCAGCACTCCGTCGGCCGGCCACCCGCCTCCGCCGCGTCGAGCGCCGACAGCCACCGCTCCGCGAGCCGCGCCTCCAGGGAGCCGGATCGCCGGTGTCCCGCCTCCGGAACCGCCGACCGGACGGCACGGTCCGAAACCGCCAGCCGTACGTCGTGGAAGACCCCCACCCCGTCACCCGGCGGCCACCGGTGGGGTCGGGAGCGCACTGCCGGTTCCGTGAACTGCTGGGTCTGCGTCATGTGCGGAGCGTCCCAGCCACCGGCTGGGCACGGCACCCACCGGCACAAGGTTCATCGGAACGGACGAACGACGGGGCACGAGAAGGGGTTCCAGGGGCGCCGGGCCCGCGCGCGCAAGGCCGCACCGCCCACCGGGCACGCCGCAGGGCCGCCCTCCGCCACTCCCACGTCCCGCACCTGAGGGCTGTCCCGCCCCCGGGTCATGGCGGAGCGCCGGGCCGCCACCCGGGGGCGGGACCGCCGCCGGACGGGCCCCGGCGCTCGTCCCGTACGCGAGACCCGACCGGAACCGCGGCGGGGCCTCGCGGAGCGGGTCGCCGGAGATCGCGGCGTACGAAGCCCGGGTTCGGGCGTCCACCCAGGAGCCCGGCGGCGTGCCACCGGGCTCTTCGGCGTACGGCTCAGGACTTCACGGGGCGGCCGGGCTTCTCGCCGTCCTCGGACCTCTCGTCGTACGCCGACGTTCCCGCGTCCAGCAGCGGTTCCTGGGCCTTGAGATGGGCCGGGGCGAAGGCGCGCAGCACGTGGTAGCCGGTGATCACGACGAGGGTGCCGAGCGCGATGCCGCCCAGCTCGAAGTTGTCGGTGATCTTCAGGCTGACCCCGCCGACGCCGATGATGATGCCCGCAGCGGCCGGGACCAGGTTGAGCGGGTTGCGCAGGTCCACCCGGCCGTTGAGCCAGATCTGCGCGCCGAGCAGGCCGATCATCCCGTAGAGGATCACGGTGATGCCGCCGAGCACCCCGCCCGGGATCGCCGCCACGACCGCGCCGAACTTGGGGCAGAGGCCGAAGAGCAGGGCGAAGCAGGCCGCGGCCCAGTAGGCGGCCGTGGAGTAGACGCGGGTGGCGGCCATCACGCCGATGTTCTCCGAGTACGTGGTGTTGGGCGGGCCGCCCACAGCCGTGGAGAGCATCGAGGCCGCGCCGTCCGCCGCGATGGCGGTGCCGAGCTTGTCGTCCAGCGGGTCGCCGGTCATCTCACCCACGGCCTTCACATGGCCGGCGTTCTCCGCGACCAGCGCGATCACCACGGGCAGGGCCACCAGGATCGCGGACCACTCGAAGGCCGGGGCGTGGAAGGAGGGCAGCCCGATCCAGTCGGCCTGGCCGACGGCGGAGAGGTCCAGGCGCCAGTGGTCGACGGCCTCCGTACCGCCCGCCGGGGAGTGGATCTTGCCGAGGACCAGGTCCAGCACCCAGGAGAGCAGATAGCCGAAGACCAGACCGAGGAAGATCGCGATCCGGGAGAGGAAGCCGCGCAGGCAGACCACGGCCAGGCCGGTGAAGAGCATCACCAGCAGCGCGGTCCACTGGTCCTGCGGCCAGTACGTCGAGGCGGTCACCGGGGCCAGGTTGAACCCGATCAGCATCACGACGGCGCCCGTCACCACCGGCGGCATCGCCGCGTGGATGATCCGCGCGCCGAACCGCTGCACCGCGAGGCCCACCAGGAGCAGTGCGGCACCGACCACCAGCACCGCACCCGTGACGGTCGCGCTGTCACCGCCGCTCGCCCGGATGGTGGCCGCGACCCCGACGAAGGAGAGCGAGCACCCGAGATAGCTGGGCACCCTGCCCTTGGTGGCGAGCAGGAAGATGGCGGTCGCGACCCCGGACATCATGATCGCGAGGTTCGGGTCGAGCCCCATCAGCACCGGGGCGACGAACGAGGCCCCGAACATCGCCACCACGTGCTGCGCGCCGAGTCCGAACGTACGGGGCCAGGAGAGCCGCTCGTCGGGGCGGACCACCGCCCCGGGCGCGGGGGTCTTCCCGTCGCCGTGCAAGGTCCAGCGCACGCCGAGGCTCATGGTTGCTCCCTGAAGGTCTGCTCGGTGTGCCGGCCGGTCTGCGGTGCCGCGTGACCCGGTGTTCGGTGTTCACCTGCGGAAAAGATCAGCGCCATGGTAGTGGTGCGCCGGGAAGCCCCGCCGTCGGGGCGGCCCCGGCCTTTGACGGGCGGGAGCCGGGGCTGCCGGACGCCCCGCCGGTGCGACGGGTTCAGCCCCCGGCAGGCCGGGCGGCGGCCCGCGGGAGCGGCGCTACGGCTCCTGCCCGGGCGGTTCAGCCTCCGACCGGGCTCTTGGCCGCCGAACCGCCCGCCGTCGTACCGCCCGCGGCCGCGCCACCGGCCGCCGGGCCGGAGCCGGTCCCCTTCCGGTCGCCCGCCCGCAGCACCCCGGCCCCCGCCACGAGGCCGAACGCCAGGGCGCTCACCACGCCGAAGGAGACCACCAGCGAGGTCGTCTCGGCCAGTGCGCCGATCGCCGAGGGGGCGATCAGGCTGGAGGTGTACGTGATGGTGGCGACGCCCGCGATGGCCTGGCTCGGGTTGGGCCCGCTGCGCCCGGCCGCGGCGAAGGCCAGCGGCACCACGACGGCCACGCCGAGCCCCAGCAGCCCGAAGCCGCCCATCGCCGCCGCGGGGGAGGGCGAGAACACCACGAGCAGCCCGCCCGCCGTGGCCAGCACCCCGCCCACCCGCACGGTCCGCACCGCACCGAACCGGTCCACGATCCGGTCCCCGGCGAGGCGCGCCACCGCCATCGTCAGGGCGAAGGCCGTGGTGGAGGCGGCGGCGACCCCGGCCGAGCTGCTCAGGACGTCCCGCAGGTAGACCGCCGACCAGTCCAGGCTGGCCCCCTCCGCGAAGACCGCGCAGAATCCGACGGCCCCGATGACCAGCGCCGACTTCGGCGGCAGGGTGAAGCGCGGCGGCGGCTCCTCGTCCGGCTCGCCGCGCAGGTCCAGCACGCCCCGGCAGGCGGCCAGTCCCAGAGCCGTCAGCACCAGCGCGGCCAGCGTGTGGTGGAGCCGGGCGTCGGCGCCGATGTGCGCGGCGACCGTGCCCGCGGCCGAGCCGATCAGCGCGCCCACGCTCCACATGCCGTGCAGCCCCGACATGATCGACTTGTCGAGGCGGTTCTCCACCTCCACGCCCAGGGCGTTCATCGCCACGTCGGACATCCCGGCGGTCGCCCCGTAGACGAAGAGGGCGGCGCAGAGCGTCAGCAGGTTCGGTGCCAGGGCGGGCAGGACCAGCGCCAGCGTCCACAGGGCCAGCAGCCCGCGCAGGGCGGTCCGGGCGCCGAACCGGTGGCTGATCCGGCCCGCCAGCGGCATCGCGATCGAGGCGCCGATCGCGGGGAAGGCCAGCGCCAGGCCGAGCTGGCCCGCGCTCACCCCGGCGTGTTCCTGGATCCACGGCACCCGGGTGGCGAAGCTGCCGGTCACCGCCCCGTGCACCGTGAAGACGGCGGCGACCGCGACCCGGGCCCGCTTCACCTGCTCCCTGCTGTGGACCGCCGCGGCGGTCGGTTCCTTGGTCATACGGGCTGTGCCCTTCCCCTGAGAGTGCCGCGTGCTTCGCGAGGCGGCCGGACTGCGTCGCGTAAACTATCAGGAACCTTGCCTGATAAATAGTTCTTTCGGTCGGCCCCTCTCCGCCGACCCGGGAAAGAGGCTCCGTCGTGGTCTGGAAGGATCCCGGTATGCCCGCATCACCGAGCACGGCTCGGGCCATCAACGACCGCCTCGCCCTGCAACTGCTCCAGCAGGAAGGTCCGTTGACGGCCGCACAGCTCAAGACCCTGACCGGTCTCTCCCGCCCGACCGTCGCGGACCTGGTCGAACGGCTCCGGGGAGCCGGTCTGATCCATGTCGTCGGCGAGTCCGGCGCCGTCCGCCGGGGACCCAACGCCAAGCTGTACGGGATCGTCGCCGACCGGGCCCACCTGGCCGCCCTCGACGTGCGCACCGGCAGCGTCTCCGTGGTCGTCGCGGACCTGCTGGGGACCACCCTCGCGGAGGCGGCTCTGCCCATCACCGAAGAGGCCGGGACCGGGCCCGCCGTCGAACAGGCCGTCGCCCTCCTGGAGCGCACGGCCCGCGAGGCGGGGTCCGTCCCCCTGCACAGCGTCGGCATCGGGGCCCCGGGCCTCATCGACCCGGCCACCGGCGAACTGCGCGACAGCTCCGGACTGCCCGCCTGGCACCGGGCCCTGGTCCGGGCCCTCCAGCAGCGGCTGCCGACGGCCGTCCTGGTGGAGAACGAGACCAACCTCGCCGCCGTCGCGGAGCACCGGGCCGGGGCCGCCCGGGACCGCGAGACCTTCGTCCTCATCTGGCTGGGCCAGGGCATCGGGGCCGCCGTGATGCTGGACGGCAGGCTGCGGCAGGGCGCCTCGGGGGGCGCGGGGGAGATCGGCTTCCTGCCGGTGCCCGGGGTGACCGGGCTGCCCTCGGCGGTCGACTGCGCGGGCGGCTTCTACTCCCTGGCCGGTTCGACGGCCCTCTGCGAACTCGCCGCCCGGCACGGCATCGAGCTGCCCGAGGGTTCGGCCCCCGACGCCATCGCCGCTGCGGCCGTACGGGGGGCACCGGCGGCGGGGGAGCGGGGGGAGCTCTTCCTGGACGAGTTGGCCGACCGGCTCGCCCTCGGGGCCGCGGCCGTGGTCTCGGTCCTGGACCCCGGCTGCGTCCTCCTGGCGGGTGCGGTCGGGCAGGCGGGCGGCGCCCCGCTCGCAGCCCGGGTCGAGGACCGGCTGGCCCGCATGTCCCCGCTGCGCACCGAGGTCCGGGCGGGCTCGCTGGGGGACGGGGCGGTGCTGCGCGGAGCGCTGCTCACCGCCCGGGACGCGGCCCAGGAGGCGCTGTTCGCGCCGGGGGGCTGAGGCGGCGGACGGCGCAACGGCGGCTCCACGAGCAGCCGGGCGGACGACAGCC
The DNA here is from genome assembly GCF_056436485.1 of Streptomyces sp. NPDC043746. NCBI lineage: Bacteria > Bacillati > Actinomycetota > Actinomycetes > Kitasatosporales > Streptomycetaceae > Streptomyces > Streptomyces sp. NPDC043746. The sequence goes on from NZ_JBWKCM010000001.1 coordinate 383,431, forward strand.
GAGGCGGCACGGCCCGCGGGGCGTACGGCCGGCGCGTGCCGTACGGCACCGGGCACGGCCGACGACGGGTGAAGCCCCGGCAGAGGCTGCCGGGGCTTCACCCGCGGTGCGGGGAGGTCACGGAGGTGACGGGCTCACCTCCGTGCGGGGGCTAGCAGGCGCCCTGGTCCTTCCAGACGCCCCACTGGCCCGTGGTGCCGGGCTTCTCGCCCTTCGTCCACCACGAGGCCTTCCACTCGTGGCCGTCCTGGCTGACGACCGCGCCGCCCTGGTACTCGGTGCCCGCGTTCCACGCCGGGGCCGAGCAGGTGCCACCCGGCTGCGTCGGGGTCGGGGTCGGGGTCGGGGTCGGGGTCGGGGTGGGGGTGGGACCGGTCGGGTCCGGGGTCGGCGTCGGGTTGGTGCCGGTGCCGGGCTCGACCAGGGTGGTGCCGCGGGCCAGGTCACCGGCGAGGGCGTAGGACTTCCCGCCGAAGGTCACGGTCCAGTTGGACGGCGTGGAGGTGGGCAGGTAGTAGACGAAGTCCAGCTCCACCGAGGCGCCCGGTGCCAGGGTCTGCCAGGCCGGGAGCTTCAGGGAGACCCGGTTGTAGGGGCCCTTGAGCCCGCCGATGTTGTTGGCGGCGGTGTGGTCGCTGCGGATGATCGACGTACCGAAGCCGGACTGGTCCTTGGCGTTGGCCGGGGCGGAGGTGGCGTAGTCGAACTGGAACTCCGTGCCGCCGGGCAGCGTGGCCTGGGTGTTGTTGGTGATCTTCAGCTTGGGGCTGATCGGGTAGTTGGAGTCACCGAGGGCGAACTGGCCGAAGGAGACGTCGATGTTCACGGCCTGGGTGGGCAGGTCGACCGTGGAGCGCTTCGCGCCGTACGGGGCCGCCGTCTTGAAGGCGTCGTACATCGCGGTGGTCAGCGTGTCGCCGGTCTCGTACTGGCCCTTGGCCGCGTTCCACTGGTAGTCGCCCGCCAGCTCCCAGATCATCGTGCCGCCGATGCCCTGGTCGACCACGTAGTCGGCCTTGCGCTTCACCGACTGCTCGTCCTCGGTGGAGAGGAAGACCTTCTTCTGGGCGTTCCACAGCCACGGCGCGACCAGCGTCGAGTCGTAGTTGCGGACGTAGGTGCCGGTCAGCTGGGTGTTCGCGGGGAAGCCGTAGTCGGTGAGGTAGTCACCGACGATGCCCTTCTCCAGGTTCTTCGCGTGCCACATCGGGTTGGAACCGGCCGGTGCCTCCTGGCCGTTGTCGTCCTTGTCGTGCCACAGGTTGTCGATGCCGACCGCGCCGTCACCGCACTTGGTCAGACCGGAACCGGCCGGGCAGCTGGTCGCGGCGGCCTTGCCCCACAGGCCGTTGGTGCCGCCCTGGACGTTCTTGAAGCCGCGGGTGTAGTACGGCAGGCCGATGTTGATCCGGCCGGCCGGCATGGAGCCGCGGAAGTAGTGGTAGGCCCAGTCGGTGTTGAGGTAGCCGACACCGCCGTACTGCGAGGTGGTGTAGACGCCCGCCTGTGCCAGCTCGTTGTCCTTGCCGTCGTCGAAGAGCGAGGCGTTCGGGCCGACGTACTCGTTCCAGGCGCCGTGCAGGTCGTAGGACATGATGTTGACGTAGTCCAGGTACTTCTGCATCTGGTACGTCTCCATGCCCCGCAGCAGGTAGCCGGAGGACGGGGCGGCGACGGTCAGCAGGTAGTGCTTGCCGTCGGCGGCGCCCGCGCGGTCGAGCTTCTCGCGCAGGGTCTTCATGAGGACGTCGTAGCCCTTGACCAGGCCCGCGCGGCGGCCGTTGGCCAGCGCGTGGTCCATCGGGTTGCCCGCGTCCTTCATGGACGTGGCGTACTCGTAGTCGATGTCGACGCCGTTGAAGCCGTACTTGCGGACGAAGTCCACGGCCGAGTCGGAGAAGGTGTTGATGCCCGCCGTGTTGACCGAGCCGTCGGCGTTGGTGGCCATCGAGTAGAAGCCGCCGGAGTTGACGCGGTTGCCGTCCGGGCCGAAGTAGCCGCCGGTCTCGGCCCAGCCGCCCACGGAGACCAGGGTCTTCACGTCCGGGTACTGCTTCTTGTACTTCGTGAGCAGGTTGAAGTGCCCCTTGTAGGGCAGCGACGGGTCCATCTCGGCGCCTGCGACACCCGGCCAGGTCATGCCGGTGGAGGCGTTGTCGGGGCTGTCGGGCCCGACCGAGAGCTTGTTGGCGCTGTCGACGTGCGCGAAGGCGTAGTTGAGGTGGGTGACCTTGGTCCAGGGGATGTTCGGGACCAGGTAGGGGTCCCGGCCGTCCTTGCCGGTACGCCAGTTGGTGAAGTACCCGATGACGCGGCGCTGGTGGTCGTCGCCCATCTTCTCGCGGCCGTCGGTGTCGTAGACGGTGCAGTACGGGGTGTCGACGCCGGGGGTCTTGTACAGCCCGTCCGGGCGACAGGACTCGTGGTCGGTGGCGGCCGCCGACGGAGTGGCGGCGAGGGAGGTCATCAACAGGCCGGCGACGGCGGCGCCGGCGGCGAGGAGCGTGGCTCTCGCTCGGGTGGGGGACAGCATGTGGTCGTTCCTCCTGGGGAGGTCGGCAGAACACAACTGGCTAAGAAAGGGGGCGGGTCTGTCGGGGTCCCGGTGTGCGCACACCGTGGGACCGAACCTCGGAGGTGACGCAGAGATTAAGAGGACTAGACCAGTGCGTCAATAGGTCTGGACCTTTACGGCTCAACTTTCTGAATGACTACGTTGTCGACCGCGTGTCGCGTTCCGTGTCGACCTGTTCGCGCCCGTTGTCCGTGCGACCCGGCCCGCCGCTCCTGTGACCCAGCCCACAGGGATCACCCGCATGGCCGAGGGGTGTCCGTGGCAGACTGGTTCCGTACCAGTAGCAGCGCACTCCGGGGTCGGTGCAATTCCGAACCGGCGGTTATAGTCCGCGACCCGTCCGCAGCCAGCGGCCGGTTGACCAGGTGGGATTCCTGGACCGACGGTTAAAGTCCGGATGGGAGGCAGTGCGCGGCGGTTCGTCATCGGGTACGCCGCCGTCGGCGGACGCATGGCCGGGTTTCGCCGGACCCCTGCGTCCTCTCTTCGGTTTGCGGCGTTTCTCCTGGTGAGCCGCTTCATCTGTCGTCATCGACAGGCCCCGGAGTCCGTGCCCGAAGAGGCAGGAGGACCCGGTGGCCACCGCAGCCGACATCACCGCCATGGGCCGAGCGATCGCGCTCGCCGCCCGCGGTCTCGGCTCCACCAGCCCCAATCCGGTCGTCGGGTGTGTGATCACCGACGCCTCCGGAGCCATGGTCGGCGACGGCTTCCACCAGCGAGCCGGAGAGCCGCACGCCGAGGTCCACGCCCTGCGCGCGGCCGGCGGACGGGCCCGGGGCGGCACCGCCTACGTCACCCTCGAACCCTGCAACCACACCGGCCGCACCGGCCCCTGCGCCCAGGCTCTCCTGGCCGCCGGGATCAGCCGCGTCGTCTACGCGGTCGGCGACCCGAACCCGCAGGCCACCGGGGGTGCCGACACCCTGCGCGCGGCCGGGATCGAGGTCGAGCAGGGGCTCCTCGCCGCCGAGGCCGAGGCGGGGAACGCCGCCTGGCTCACCTCGGTGCGCCTGGGTCGCCCGTACGTCCTCTGGAAGTACGCCGCCACCCTCGACGGCCGCATCGCCGCCGCCGACGCCACCAGCCGCTGGATCACCTCGCCCGAGGCCCGCGCCGACGTGCACCGGCTCCGTGCCGAGGCCGACGCGGTGATCGTGGGCTCCGGCACCGCCCGCGCCGACGACCCCCAGCTCGGCGTCCGCGGCATCGACGGCGCCACCCAGCCCCTGAGGGTCGTCGTCGACACGAACGCCACGGCCGTGAAGCCCGGCGCCCGGGTCCTCGACGACACCGCGCCCACCCTGATCGCGGTCGCCGAGGACGCCCCGGCGGGCCACCTCCCCGAGGGCACCGTCCTGCGGTTGCCCCGCGCCGCCACCGGCCCCGGCCTGGACCTGGACGCCCTCCTCACCGCCCTGCACGGGCGCGGCGTCCGCTCCGTACTCCTCGAAGGCGGACCCACTCTCGCCGGTGCCTTCGTCGCCGCGGGAAAGGTCGACAAGCTCGTCGGCTATCTCGCCCCGGTCCTGCTCGGGGCCGGCCCCGCCGCCCTCGGTGACGCCGGAGTCACCACGATCGCGCAGGCGTTGCGCCTCGAAGTGACCGAAACCGTTCCGATCGGCCCCGATCTGCGCATCACCGCCGCCCCCGCCCCTGCTCGGAAGGGAAACTGAGTGTTCACCGGAATTGTCGAAGAACTGGGTGAGGTCACCGCCGTCGAGCAGCTCGCCGACGCCTCCCGCTTCCGGCTGCGCGGCCCCCTCGTCACCGAGGGTGCGAAGCACGGCGACTCCATCGCGGTGAACGGCGTCTGCCTCACCGTGGTGGAGACCGGCGAGGGCGAGTTCACCGCCGACGTGATGGCGGAGACCCTCAAGCGCTCCAGCCTCGGCGCCCTCACCACCGGCTCCCGCGTCAACCTGGAGCGACCGATGGCGCTCGGCGGACGGCTCGGCGGACACATCGTCCAGGGGCATGTGGACGGCACCGGCACCATCGTGGAGCGCACCCCCTCCGAGCACTGGGAGATCGTCAAGGTCTCCCTGCCGCCCGAGCTGACCCGGTACGTCGTCGAGAAGGGCTCCATCACCGTCGACGGCGTCAGCCTCACCGTCGTCGAGGCGGCGCAGGACTACTTCACCATCAGCCTCATCCCCACCACCCTCGCCCTGACCACGCTCGGCCACAAGCAGCCCGGCGACCCGGTCAACCTGGAGGTGGACGTGATCGCCAAGTACGTCGAGCGGCTGCTGGGCGACCGGTCCGGATCCGTACAGGGCCCGCTGAGCGACCAGACCGGGCAGGACCCGCTGCCGGGAAGCGACCGGGCCGGGCAGGACCCGCGATGAACGCTGTCGCCTGGCTCAACTCCGAGGCCTTCACCGTCTTCGGCCAGCACATCAAGTGGGCCGACATGATCGGCAACCTCATCGGTCTGACCGCTCTGGCCCTCGGCTGGCGGCGCTCCATCTGGACCTGGCCCGCCCAGCTCCTCGCCGGTGCCATCCTGCTGGTCGCCTTCGCCTCCGCCCACCTCTCCGGCAGCGCGGGCAAGCAGTTGGTCGTCATCGTCGTCGCCCTGTGGGGCTGGTGGTCCTGGAACCGGGGCAAACGGCAGGCACAGGACGGCTCCATCGCCGTCCGCTTCGCCAGCTGGCGCGAGCGCGGGGTGCTGATCGGCGGGGCGGCCCTGGGCACCCTCGCCGTCGGCGGCCTGTTCACCGCCTTCCCCTCGCTCTCCTGGGACCCGTGGCCGGACGCGTACATCTTCGTCGGCACCATCGTCGCGATGTACGCCCAGGCCCGGGGCCTGGTCGAGTTCTGGTTCGCCTGGCTCCTGGTCGACCTGGTCGGCGTCCCCCTGAACTTCGCCAACGGCTTCGCCTTCTCCGGCTTCGTCTACATCATCTACGGCGCCCTCGTCCTGTGGGGCATGCGCGACTGGTGGCTGCGTACGCGGACACCCGCTCTGGAAGGAGCCACGGCATGACTGCCCAGCCCACCTGGCTGCACCCCGGCCACGACCCGCTCTCCGAGGACCTCGCCCTGGACCCCGTCGAGCAGGCCGTCCGTGACATCGCCGCGGGCCGCCCCGTCGTCGTCGTGGACGACGAGGACCGCGAGAACGAGGGCGACCTCGTCATCGCCGCCGAGATGGCCACCCCCGAGATCATCGCCTTCATGATGAGCGAGTGCCGCGGCCTGATCTGCGCGCCCATGGAGAGCGACGAACTGGAGCGGCTCGAACTCCCGCAGATGGTCACCGACAACACCGAGTCGATGCAGACCGCCTTCACCGTCTCCGTCGACGCCTCCGCCGCCCACGGTGTCACCACCGGCATCTCCGCCGCCGACCGCGCCACCACCCTCAGGATGCTCGCGGGCGGCACCGCCGGACCCGGCGACTTCGTCCGCCCCGGCCACATCTTCCCGCTGCGCGCCCGCTCCGGCGGCGTCCTCGTCCGCAACGGCCACACCGAGGCCGCCGTCGACCTCGCCCGGCTCGCGGGCCTGCGCCCGGCCGGGGCCATCGTGGAGATCGCGGGGGAGGACGGCACCATGCTGCGCCTGCCCGAGCTGGTCCCCTTCGCCCGCAAGCACGGGCTGACGATCATCTCCATCGAGGACCTGATCGCCTACCGCCGCAGCGCCGAGCCCACCGTCCGCCGCGAGGCCGCCACCCGGCTGCCCACCCAGTTCGGCGACTTCACCGCCTACGGCTACCGCTCCACCGTCGACGGCGTCGAGCACGTCGCCCTCGTCCACGGCGCTGTCACCGAGAACGACGGCGAGGACGTCCTCGTCCGCATCCACTCCGAGTGCCTGACCGGCGACATCTTCCAGTCCCAGCGCTGCGACTGCGGCCCCCAGCTGCACGCCTCCATGCGGCGCATCACCGAGGAGGGCCGGGGCGTCGTCGTCTACCTCCGCGGCCACGAGGGGCGCGGCATCGGCCTGCTCTCCAAGCTCCGCGCGTACGAGCTCCAGGAGCGCGGCGCGGACACCCTCGACGCCAACCTGGAGCTGGGCCTGCCCGCCGACGCCCGCGACTACGCGGCCGGCGCTCAGATCCTCAAGGACCTCGGCGTACGCAGCCTCCGGCTGATGACCAACAACCCCGAGAAGACCGACGCCGTGCTGCGCCACGGACTCGCCGTCACCGGCCGGGAACCCATGCCCGTCCAGGCCGGCGAGCACAATCTGCGCTACCTGCGCACCAAGCGCGACCGCATGGGCCACGACCTCCCCTGGCTCGACAGCGCCCCCGCGTCGCCCTGCGCCAACCAGTAACGACCGACCGACCACGTCCACGCAACGAGCTTCAGGAGAACCATGAGCGGCAAGGGTGCACCCGAACTGTCCGTACGCAACTGCGCCGACCTGCGGGTGGCCGTCATCGCGGCCCAGTGGCACGAGCAGGTCATGGACGGCCTCGTCGACGGCGCCCTGCGCGCCCTGCACGAGCTGGGCATCGACGAGCCGACGCTGCTCCGCGTCCCCGGCTCCTTCGAGCTGCCCGTCGTCGCCAAGGTGCTCGCCGGACGCGGCTACGACGCGATCGTCGCGCTCGGCGTGATCATCCGGGGCGGCACCCCCCACTTCGAGTACGTCTCCCAGGGCGTCACCGTCGGCCTCACCCAGGTCACCGTCGACACCGGCGTCCCCGTCGGCTTCGGCGTACTGACGTGCGACACCGAGGAGCAGGCGCTCGACCGGGCGGGGCTCGAAGGGTCCAACGAGGACAAGGGGCACGAAGCGGTCACCGCCGCCGTGGCCACCGCCGCCACGCTGCGGACCGTCAGCGAACCCTGGCGCTGAGTGCCCTGCGGCGACCCCGTATTCTGAGGACCATCATGGGACACAAAACCTTCGAAGAGCTCTTCGCCGAGCTCCAGCTCAAGGCCGCCGAAGGCGACCCCTCCACCTCGCGCACCGCCGAACTGGTGGACAAGGGCGTCCATGCCATCGGCAAGAAGGTCGTCGAGGAGGCCGCCGAGGTCTGGATGGCCGCCGAGTACGAGGGCAAGGAAGCCGCCGCCGAGGAGATCTCCCAGTTGCTGTACCACGTCCAGGTGATGATGGTCGCCCGCGGGATCTCGCTCGACGACGTCTACGCCCATCTCTGAGCACATCCCGAGCACCGCACGTCACAGCCCCTTCTTTCTCCCTCCGCACAAAGGAACCTGACCTCATGCTGCGCATCGCCGTCCCCAACAAGGGTGCACTCTCCGGCTCTGCGATGGCCATGCTCCATGAGGCCGGGTACCAGCAGCGCAAGGAGTCCAAGGAGCTGGTCCTGGTCGACCCCTCGAACGAGGTCGAGTTCTTCTACCTCCGCCCCCGGGACATCGCGATCTACGTCAGCTCCGGCCGGCTCGACATCGGCATCACCGGCCGGGACCTGCTCCTGGACTCCGGCGCCGACGCCGAGGAGATCCTCCAGCTCGGCTTCGCCCGCTCCACCTTCCGTTACGCCACCAAGCCCGGCACCGCCGCGGGCCCGCAGGACTTCGACGGCATGACGATCGCCACCTCCTACGAGGGCATCGTCGCCGCCCACCTCAAGGAGTCCGGCGTCCAGGCGTCCATCGTCCACCTCGACGGCGCGGTCGAGACCGCCATCGAGCTGGGCGTGGCCCAGATCATCGCGGACGTCGTCGAGACCGGCACCAGCATGCGCAACGCCGGACTCGAAGTGATCGGCGACCCGATCATGACCTCCGAGGCCGTCGTCATCCGCCGCAACGGCGCCCCCGCCGACGACCCCAAGGTCCAGCAGTTCCTCCGCCGCCTCCAGGGCGTCCTGGTCGCCCGGTCCTACGTGATGATGGACTACGACTGCCGCGTCGAGCACCTGGAGCGCGCCGTCGCCCTCACCCCCGGCCTGGAGTCCCCGACCATCTCCCCGCTGCACCACGAGGGCTGGGTCGCCGTCCGCTCCATGGTCGCCGCCAAGGAGGCCCAGCGGATCATGGACGACCTGTACGAGCTGGGCGCCCGTGCCATCCTCACCACGTCCATCCACGCCTGCCGCCTCTGAGCGCCCCGGCGTCCCCCGGGGCGCCCTGCGGCCACCGCACACCCCGCGAGAGAAGATCCGATGTCCGCGCCCCGGCCCGAAGCCCCCGCCCTCCCGGTCACCTTCCGGCCCACCCTCACCCGGGTGGTCCTGCTGAGCGTGGGACTGGCGATGTTCCTCGTCATCACCGTCGTCGCGCTGATGCTGGAGCGGCTCAACGTGGCGGAGCGGATCAGCTTCGTCTTCGTCGCGGCGCTCTTCTTCGGCGTCCTGGCCCTGCTCAGCAGGCCCAGGGTGACAGCCGACGAGGCCGGGGTCACCGTCGTCAACCTCACCCGGAGCCGCAGGCTGGCTTGGGAGGAGATCCTCCGCGTCAACCTGCGCTCCGGCGACCCCTGGGTCTTCCTCGACCTCAGCGACGGCACCAGTCTGCCCGCCCTCGGCATCCAGCCGGGCATGGCCAAGCAGCAGGCCATCCGCGACGCCCGCGCCCTGCGGGCCCTCGTGGAGTCCCGCTCGGGCGGCGACGGCCCCCGCTGACGGCAGGGGCGCCTCAGACCCCGCCCGGCTCCTGCTGCCCCCGGCCCACCGGGCCGCGCCCGGACAGCACCTCACCGTACGCCTGCATCAGGTCCGGCAGCCGCAGCGTGGACAGGTCCTCCCGGCTCAGCGCCCCGCTGTACCCGGAGAGCCGCAGATCGCGGTAGGCGCAGCTCTTCTCGTACAGCGTGCGCAGGAAGCGGCCGTTGCCCAGCTCGTCGATCCATCCCTGGTCCACCACGTGGCCGCTGATGGAGCGCAGCTCGTCGACCGCCTCCTCGTCCCACACGTCGTCGTTCTCGGCGGCCAGCACGCTCCCGATCGCGGTGAGTTCGCGTGGGCGGTAGCTGGGGAAGTCGACCCGGGTGGTGAAGCGGGAGGAGAGCCCCGGGTTGGTGGCGAGGAGCCGGTCCATGCCCTCCGGGTACCCCGCGAGGATGACGACGAGGTGGTCCCGGTTGTCCTCGGCCCGCTTCAACAGGACCTGGAGGGCCTCGTCACCGTACGCGTCCCCCTTGCTGTAGCCGGAGTTGGCCAGACTGTACGCCTCGTCGACGAAGAGCACCCCGCCGAGCGCCGAGTCGATCAGCTCATTGGCCTTCACTGCCGTCTGCCCCAGGAACTCGCCCACCAGATCGGAGCGTTGGGCCTCGATCAGATGGTCGCCGCCGAGCAGCCCCAGCGCGTAGAAGACCCGCCCCAGGATCCGCGCCACCGTCGTCTTGCCCGTGCCGGACGGGCCGGAGAAGACGAAGTGCCTCTTCGGCGGCTGGACCGGGAGCCCCTGCTCGGCCCGGAGCCGGGCCATGTTCAGCTGCGCGGAGAGCGCGTTCACCTGCCGCTTCACGGGCTCCAGACCGACCATCCGCTCCAGCTGGGCCAGCGCCTCGGCCAGCAGGACGGGATCGGTCGGTCCGGCCGGGAAGGGCGGTGGCTTCCGGGTCCGCGTGCGGCGTAACCCCTCGACCGGGGCGACCGGAGATGGCTCCGGCCCTTCGTCGAGCAGCCCGGCCTCCCCGACCGGCCAGGGCTCGCGGCCGTCCGCCGGCTCCGTCCCCAGCGGGATGTCGCCGTCCGGGAGCACCTCCGCCCCCGCGCCACCGGAGCCCTCCGAGCCGATGCCGGTCAGCAGTACGGCGGCCAGATCGGCGGAGTCGTCGTAGCCGTCGCCCTCCGAGATCGCCGCCAGCCGGGCCGAGGTGTCCATGAACGCCGGATCGACCCGGTGCACCGCCCGGTAGAGCGGCAGGGCCGCCGCACTGCGCCCGGTCCCCTCGTGGGCCCGCGCCAGCCAGTAGCGCAGCTCCTTGCGCTGCGGCTGCTCGCTGCGACAGCGCATCAGCGCGGCCGCGAGCAGCGGCTCGGCCTGCCCGTACATCTCCAGCCGCACCCGGGCCATCCCGCCGAAGAGCCCGGCCTCGATGCCCAGCATCGGATCGTCGACGAGCTGCTCGGTGTACCGCACGAGCTGCTCCCAGTCCTTGACCAGATACGAGCGGCAGGCGTGCAGGAACCGTACCTGCGGGTCCGCGTCCACCGGCGGCAGCCCCGCCAACGCCCGGTCCAGCTCCGGCACATGGCGCCCGTCCAGCCAGTGCGAGGCGTGCGCGAGCAGCAGGTCGCGCGGGCTCTCCAACAGCGGCTGCACCCACCAGCCCAGCCAGTACCAGGAGTTGAGCGGGCGGCGGTGCCGGGCCCGCTGCTCGCCGAAGCGGTCGCGGTGCCGGTACATGCGCAGGAGCGCGGTGGCGGTGTCGATGCGCAGCGCGTGGAGGCCGAGCCACGCGTCCGCCATGCCGGGATCGATCCGTACCGCAGCTCTGAACTCCTCCTCGGCCTGCGGGTAGGCGCCCATCGTGTAGGCGTCCATGCCGCGCAGCCAGGCGAGGTCGGCGGGGGCCTGTGCGCCCTGTGTGCCGATGTCCATCAGGTCCCCCACGCCAACTGTTCCCCCAGGATGTCCCGCCCGCACAGCATGCCCACCGGAGCACGCCGAATCACTGCGCGGGGGAGGGGAATTGACCACACCGAGGTGCATCGTACCCGCGCAGGTGGGAGCGGGTCGGTCAACGGCGGATCATGCGGGCGGTGACCGAGGGTGAGCGTATCGCTCTGTGTGGTCGCCGGGCGGCGGTGCGCGCACAGGACGAAGCCCCCGGTCACGGGGGAACAACCGGGGGCTTCGCATCTGTGGGGGCTCCGAAAAGCCGCACAATGAGAACGTAAGACCAGTAAGGGCCCCCGGTCAAGCGGAGTTGGGGCACTTCCGGGTCGACTTCCGACTGGTCAGTATGGAGGGGGTGTCTGCCTACCCTCGGTGACGAAACGATTCACTCCCGCGGTCGCACGGGGTCCCTCCGCCCACACGTATCCCTCGGGCACCTGGCGTACCAGCACATCGGCGTACGGGCGGGACGGGTCGGCGGCGAAGTGCCGCTCCTCCGCGGCCGTCCAGCCGTCCCAGAACTCCGTGAGCCCGGAGCCGTCCCGCGCCCGGCCGCGCCCCCAGGACTCCGCCGGCCCCAGGTCCATCCAGCAGAGCGCCGCCAGCCACGGCCGCACCGCCCGGCGCCCCGCTCCGACGCCCTCCACCAGGACCACCGGGGCCGCCTCCAGCGTCCGCGCCGGGCCGAAGCGGCGCCCGGTCCAGTCGTACGGGGTGTACCGGGCGTCCTCCCCGCGCGCGAGCGGCCGCAGCACCTGGTCCCGCAGCCGCCCCGTCCAGCCGAACAGCTCCTCGTGGGTGGCGAGATCGTCCAGATGGAGCACCGGCGCACCACCGAGCGCCGCCGCCAGCCGCCCGGCGAACGTGCTCTTCCCGGACCCCGCGTGCCCGTCCACCGCGACGAGCCGGACCGGCCCGCAGGAGGCGGGCAGCGAGCGCAGGGTGTCGGCATGGCGGGCCAGGTCGTCCATGACCCCAGCGTACGGGCCCCGCCCCGGCGTCCCGCCCGCGTGGAACCGGCCCGCCGCAGGTCACGCCAGTGGTCGAGACCAATAGTGGTGACACTCGGGACGGCGGAGGCAGTTTGACGACGCCCCCGCCCCGGGAACCGCCATAGTTGGCGCGCCACATGGCGGCGCACAGCACCACCCACCCGGCGGGCCGCTCGCGGCCCGCTCCCACCCACGACCCGGGGGTCTCGTCCATGACCAGTCCGACCACGCGCAGAACCGTCCTGACCGCCGCACTCGTGGCGGCGGCCGGAGCGGGCACCGCGGCCGCCGCCGTCCCCGCCTCGGCCGCACCGGCACCGGCGCCCGCCCCTCCCCGGCCCTCCGCCCCGCGACCGGCCGCCCCCCTCGTGGACAACCGCTTCTGGCACACGTACACCGACTGGCGCCACGGCTCCGGCGACGGCACCCGGGTCCTCCCGGGCACCCGCCCCGGTCTGGCCATCGCCGACCCCGCCGACCGCACCGACTACACCGACCCGCACACCGGGGAGACGGCCGCCTGGGAGTACGCCACCTGGACCTCGCCCGCCCACCGCTGCGCCGTCCCCGCCACCGAGCTGATCACCTCCTGGAACGCCCGCACGCCCGCGGGCACCTGGATCGCGGTGGAGCTGAGCGCCACCTACGCCGACTCCACCACCACCCCCTGGTTCGTGATGGGCCGCTGGGCCTCGGGCGACGGCGACATCCGCCGCACCTCGGTGGACGACCAGGGGGACGCGCACAGCTCGGTGTGGACCGACGCACTCTCGGTGGACGACGCGTCGACCGGTGTGCGGTTCACCTCGTACCGCATCCGCGTCACCCTCTACCGCACCCCCGGCAGCCGCCTCACCCCGACCGTCTGGCGGGTCGGCGCGATGGCGTCCGCCGTCCCCGACCGCTTCGAGGTCCCGGCGTCCGCCCCGGCCCACTCCCGCGAACTGCGGGTCCCGCGCTACTCCCAGAACGTCCACGTCGGCCAGTACCCGGAGTACGACAACGGAGGCCAGGCCTGGTGCAGCCCCACCTCCTCGCAGATGATCATCGAGTACTGGGGCCGCAAGCCCACCGCCGAGGACCTCGCCTGGGTCCGGCCGGGCCTGCCCGACCCCCAGGTCTGCCACGCCGCCCGCTTCACCTACGACTACCAGTACGGCGGCTGCGGCAACTGGCCCTTCAACGCCGCCTACGCCGCCACCTACCGGGACCTGAACGCGGTCGTCACCCGGCTCGGCACGCTCACCGACCTGGAACGGCTGGTGCGCGCCGGAATCCCCGTCATCACCTCGCAGTCCTTCCTGGAGGAGGAGCTGACCGGCGCCGGCTACGGCACGGCGGGCCACCTGATGACGGTGGTCGGCTTCACCCCCACCGGCGACGTGGTCGCCAACGACCCCGCGTCCCCGGACAACCCGGCGGTCCGCCGCGTCTACCGCCGCCGGGAATTCGAGAACATCTGGCTCCGCACCAAGCGTTACGACGCGACCGGCCGGGTCAGGAGCGGTTCGGGCGGGGTCTGCTACGTCTTCTGGCCCCAGGACCCGACACCGGCCCAGCGGCTCGTGCTCCGCTCGCTGGGACTCCTGTGACCCACCGGGCCCGGCGGGGGAGCCACGCCACGCCGGGCCCGGCCCGGACAACGGGGACAACCGGGGGCAACACGTCGCCGGCACCGGGGAGTTACGGGCGTTGCGCTACGTTGACGGGGTGACCGACATCGAATCGCGCATCGACACGTCCCGGCCGCACACCGCCCGGATATGGAACTACTGGACCGGCGGCAAGGACAACTACCCGGTGGACCGGGAAGCCGGCGACCGGATCGGTGAACTGCACCCCGGCATCGGGGAGTACGCGAAGGCGGACCGGCTCTTCCTGGGGCGTGCCGTGCGGTATCTGGCCCAGGAGCAGGGCATCCGGCAGTTCCTGGACATCGGTACGGGGCTGCCGAGCGCGGACAACACGCACGAGGTCGCCCAGCGCGTCGCTCCCGACGCCCGGGTCGTGTACGTGGACAACGACCCGCTCGTCCTCGCGCACGCCCGGGCCCTGCTGGTCGGCACGCCCGAGGGGCGGACGGACTACCTGGACGCCGATCTGCGGGACATCGACACGATCCTGTCGGCCGCGGCGAAGACGCTCGACCTCTCGCAGCCGGTCGCCCTGATGCTGCTCGGCGTCGTCATCTTCATCGAGGACGACGAGGAGTCGTACGCCATCGTCCGCCGGCTCATGGACGCGCTCGCCCCCGGCAGCCACCTCGTCCTCTCCCACACGGTCACCCACCCCGACATGCCGGACGTCGACGAGGCGGTGGCGTTCTGGAACGAGCACGGCACCCCGAAGCTCACCCAGCGGACCCCCGCGGCGGTCGCGCGCTACTTCGACGGCCTGGAGCTGCTGGAGCCCGGGGTGGTCTCCTGCTCCGCGTGGCGGCCGGAGACCCCGGGCGCGGATGTGGCGATGTACGCGGGCGTCGCCCGTAAATGAGTGAGGCGGGGGCCGCCCGGCCGGAGTGATCCGGGCCGGGGGGGGGCCAGCCCCGCCCTCCTCCCCACCCCAACTCCCCCCCCCACATCGCCGTAGGGA
>NZ_JBWKCM010000001.1:398106-407752 GCF_056436485.1 Streptomyces sp. NPDC043746
GGGTGGTTGGGACCTCGGGCTCGGGTTTGGGTGGCGACGTGGTCTGCGCCCCGGAAGTGGGGGGGGGGGGGTCCCCCTGGAGGGAGGGCCCGGGCCTGGCCGGCCCCGTACGGTCCGTCCGTACAGGGCCGCCGTCCCCACAGCCTGTCCGGAGCGGACCCTCAGGCGGTACGCCGTCGGCGCACCGCGCCCACCACCGCGTCGACCACCAGGAACCCGGCCAGAGTCACCCCCAGCACCGGCAGCGCCCAGCCCAGGGCGACGACCGCCGGGATGCCCAGGACCAGGACCGGCAGCGGGAGCCGCCGCCACGCCCCCGGCTCCGGCGCCCTGCCGACGAGGGCCCGGCGGTCGGCGCGGGTGGGGCGCCGCTGCCACCACATGCGGTAGCCCCAGACGGTCACCGCCGTCAGACCGAGGGCGACGATCGCCAGCGCGATCTGGTTGACCACCCCGAACAGCACGCCCATGTGCCCCTGCACACCGAGCTTGCTCAGCTTGCTCAGGGCCGGGTGGTCGGCCCAGCGGGTGCGCGAGGTGATCTCGCCGGTGCTCACGTCGACGGCGACCCGGTCGTAGTGCACCGGCCAGACGTTGTCGTTCTGCGCCACGGTCCAGGCGCTCGCCGCGTCCGCCGCGGGCCTGACCACCACCGTGCCGCCGAGCCCCTCGTTCCGGGCCGCCGTGAGGGCGGCGTCGAAGTCGGCCGGGTCGGCGTCGGCCGTCGCTCCGCCCAAACCGCCGTGCCCGGCGTGCTCGGAGTGGTCCTCCACGGGAGCCGCGGCGCCCGGGAGCGCGGTGTCGAGGGCCGGGGCGTTCCCGTTCACCGCGTCCAGCAGCCGCCCGAACCGCTCGCCCGCGTGGTTCGACCAGGTCAGGCCGGTGGCGCTGAGGAAGAGCAGCCCCAGGGCCAGCCACACCCCGGTGACCGCGTGCCAGCCGCGCGTCCGGCGCACCCCGCGCGCCCCGCGCTCGGGCAGCAGTACGCCCCGGGCCGACTTCGGACGCCGGCCCCGGCTGCGCCGCCCGATCCAGAGGACCAGGCCGCCCGCCACGGCCACCCACAGCCAGCTCGCGGCGACCTCGGAGTACAGGCGGCCCGTCTCGCCCAGGTGGAGGTTGCGGTGGAGGTCGTCGAGCCAGGTGGTGAGCGGCGTCGACCCGAACCAGGTCGTCAGCTCACCCCGTACCTCGGCGGTGTACGGGTCCACGAAGACCGTGCGCTGCTTCTCGCCCAGCTCGGGCACCGCGAGCACCACCCGTGTGGTGTCCTCGGGCCCCGGCGGGGTGACCACCGACGCCGTGGTGCCCTCCGGGTACGCGGCCCGCGCTGCCGCTATCTGCTCGGAGAGCGGCCGGACCGCCTCCCCGACCTGCTCGACCCGGAGCCGGTCGCCGTAGACGAGCTGGTCGAGCTGGGGCGTGAGCGTGTACGCCAGGCCGGTCAGCGCCGCCACCAGCAGGAAGGGGGCGACGAGTACGCCCGCGTAGAAGTGCAGCCGGACCAGGAGGTGCCGTACGGCCTCCCAGGAGCGGCCCGGCGGCGGCTGCCCGGGGCCGGGCTGCGCGGTGCTGTCCGCGCTGCGGGTGCCGGTGCCGCCGTTGTCCGTGCTGTCGGTGTCCGTGCCGGCGGCCGTCGGGCCCTCGGCGTCCGGGGCTGTTGTGTCGTCGGGTCTGTGCGATGTCTGAGACATGGGTGCTCCTCGGAGGGCAGGCCGGAGGGAGACTCCGTGCACCTGCCGATGGGAACCGGGTCCTGCCCGGGTGAAGGGAAGCGGAGGCCGTCAGGCCACGGCTGCCGACGGTGGCCCGCGCCGATGGCGGGACCGGGCGAGGAGCGCCCCGAAGCGGATGCGGACGACCCCCGGCGGCGCCGGGCGCGACCGGGGGAGACAGGGGAGGGGGGACGGGCCCTGCCGGAGGCCGGGGCGGGGGAGGAGCAGGGTGGCGAGGCGCCGCAGCACCCGTTCCCCGTGGATCACGCAGAGGGCTGTCCCGAGGGTGGCCGCCGCATGGGCCAGGCTCATTTCGGCGTCCATGGCATGCCCGCCACCGGTGCCGGAGGGGCCGGCCAGGTGGTGCCCGTGCCCGTGACCGGACGCCGCCGCGGGGTGGTGGGCCCCGCCCGGCGTCGACAGGGAGTGGAAGGCGTGGTGCAGCGCGAACTGCGTTCCGCCCAGCACCAGCGTCACGATGTCGAAGCGGCGCCGCCGCCCGCCGAAGAGCAGCGCCCCCTGTACCGCCAGGGCGACGAACAGCAGGCCGAGCACCCCCGCGCCCGGCAGCCGCCCGCCCGCCGCGACATGGCTCACGGCACCGAGAATCAGACACGCGGCACCGCAGAGCAGGCCCCTGGCCGCTCGTGTCGGCCAGCCGCCCGGTGCACGCATGGAGACAAAATAGCCAGCCCAGGGCTCGGCCTTGCCCGTGGGGTGCCTGTTCTGCCCTCTTCCCATGCGGCAGTAGTCGGCCAGTTGGCCGAAGAAGTTCCCCTACGTTTTCAGCCAGTCGAAGAACCGGGCCTGACCTTGCCGAAAGCGCCCCGGGCGTGGGGTGTCCGCCTGGCATCCCACCTTGCCGCGAACGCCCGGAGCCGGGCGCGGGAACGGCGCGGTGGGAGCGCCGCGGCTCCTCGCGGGGGAGGGCTGGTGTGTGGGGGTGCGGCTCGAACGCCGGGTCGCGGGCCTCCCCTTCCGTAGGGGCGCGGTAAGGCGCTCGCGGGGGAAGCCATAGGAGGACCGGACGAGTTGAGTCAGTGGTTCGGACCAATGCGCTGGTCGGCGGGGTGGCCGCCGTCCCCTCCGACCAGCCCGTGACCCCGTGACGGGAGGCATCCGATCGGGCATACTCAACCCGCCACAGCCGCTGCCCCGTGCCCCCCGAGACCCGGGAGGGCAGGATCGGCTGGGCAGTCTGTTTCTTCCCGGCCCCGCACCGGGAGAGATCACCCGGCGGCGCCCCTCACACCCCGAGCGCGCGACCGCCGCAACGCCCGACAGGGAGGAGAGCGCCGTCATGTCCGACCGTGCCCCGCAGCCGGTGGAACGCCGTCTGCCCACCGAGGAGTCCCGGCAGCTCGTCGCGCTCGTCCGCGACATCGTGTCCAAGGAGATCGCTCCCCGGGCGGCCGAGGAGGAGGAGGCCGGGCACTTCCCGCGCGAGGTCTTCACCCTCCTCTCCGCATCCGGCCTCCTCGGACTTCCCTACGGCTCCGACCACGGCGGTGGCGACCAGCCCTACGAGGTCTACCTCCAGGTCCTGGAGGAGCTGGCCGCCGCCCGCCTCACCGTCGGCCTCGGCGTCAGCGTCCACTCCCTGGCCTGCCACGCCCTCGCCGGCTTCGGCACCGACGAGCAGCGGGCCGCGCACCTCACCGCGATGCTCTCGGGCGGCCTGCTGGGCGCCTACTGCCTCTCCGAACCCGCGTCCGGCTCCGACGCCGCGTCCCTGCGCACCAAGGCCGCCCGCGACGGCGACGACTGGGTCATCACCGGCACCAAGGCGTGGATCACCCACGGCGGCATCGCGGACTTCTACACCGTGCTCGCCCGCACCGGCGTCGACGGCCCGCGCGGCATCACGGCCTTCCTCGTCCCGGGCGACGCCGAAGGGCTGAACGCCGCGCTCCCCGAGAAGAAGATGGGGATGAAGGGCTCGCCCACGGCCCAGCTCAACTTCGACGGCGTACGGGTCGGTGACGACCGCCGCATCGGTGAGGAGGGCCAGGGCTTCGCCATCGCCCTCTCCGCACTCGACTCCGGCCGCCTGGGTATCGCCGCCTGCGCGATCGGCCTCGCCCAGGCGGCCCTGGACGAGGCCGTCGCGTACGCCACCGGGCGCCGCCAGTTCGGCCGCCCCATCGCGGACTTCCAGGGGCTGCGCTTCATGCTGGCCGACATGGCCACCCAGATCGAGGCCGGCCGGGCGCTCTACCTGGAGGCGGCCCGGCTGCGCGACGCGGGCGAGTCCTTCTCCCGCCAGGCGGCCATGGCGAAACTCTTCTGCACGGACGCGGCCATGCGCGTGACCACCGACGCCGTCCAAGTGCTCGGCGGCTACGGCTACACGCTCGACTTCCCGGTCGAGCGGCTGATGCGCGAGGCCAAGGTGCTCCAGATCGTCGAAGGCACCAACCAGATCCAGCGCATGGTCATCGCGCGCCACCTCGCGGGTCCGGAGACCCGCTGACCCTCGGTGGCCGGTCCGGCCACACGGGCGGTGCGGCGGCCTGGGCCCACTCCGGGTCCCGGTGGCCCGGCACCGCCCGGCCGCTGCTTTGCCAATGCCGCAGCAGAGCGCTGTAGATGGGCGGGTCGACGGGGGACGCCATCGGGGGACTGCCGGTCGAACGGGGCAGCGGCTGTGGCTGCTGAACCGATTCTTCAGAGGCCGGAGGGGCGAGTCGGCGGCGGCCCGAGCCGACGGGTGGATGCAGCGTGGTCATACGGGGTGAACGCGCCGGGCCGGGCCCGGGTCACTGGCGTCCTGATCCGCGTGCCAGTTCGGCGGCTGCCCGGGGGTGCGGTGCCGGCGCGGGAGACCGGCTCTGCGGGCACCACGCCGGACGGACCGTCGTGGTGCGGCAGGGACCGGGCCGTCCGCATGTGCGGCGAAGGGCCCGGGGGCGTACGTACGACGTCGGGTGCGGCCGCGGGCGGCGGCTCAGGCGGCCTCGCGCCGCATCCGGTCCACGCTCAGCGGGCGGGAGCCCGGGCCGCCGGCGTGGGAGAAGGGCTGCATCCGCCAGTCGAGCCCCTTGGGGAGCGTCAGCAGCAGCCCCGCCTCCTGCTCCTGGGGGTCCAGCGTCTCGTCGGCGGGCCGGGCGTCCGTCGCCGTGCGGCCGGTGCCGGAGCAGACGGTGAGCCCGAAGGGGTTCCACGGGGAGGGGCACCGGGCGTGCTCCGGCAGGACGTCCTCGTCGGCCAGCAGCGCGATGGGCTGGGCGCAGTCCGGGCAGACCACCCGGAACATCTCGAACATGTCGTAGACGTCGGCGCCTTCGTCCTCGTCGGGATCGACAGGCTCCGGTTCGGTACGTCCGGTGAGCTTCATGCTCTGCATGGGATCTTCCCCCCTCGGATGGGCCGGCACAGCGCCACGGCCTCGACCACAGCAAGCACTTCCCTCCGCGCGCGGCCGATAACCGCGAGTGAGTCCGCTACCGACCCGTAGGTCTGTGGTGTTCGTCACATGCCGCCCCGCCGGTGCCGAACCGTGACCCGTGCGACTGTGCCGACAGGGGCCCGGGGCCATAGGTTGATCCGCATGGAGGAGCTGGACCGTCAGATCGTTGAGTTGCTCGTCAAGGACGGGCGGATGAGCTACACCGACCTGGGCAAGGCCACGGGCCTGTCCACCTCGGCCGTTCATCAGCGCGTCCGCCGTCTTGAGCAGCGCGGGGTGATCCGCGGCTATGCCGCCGTCGTCGACCCCGAGGCCGTCGGGCTGCCCCTCACCGCCTTCATCTCGGTGAAGCCGTTCGACCCCAGCGCGCCCGACGACATCGCGGAGCGGCTGGCCGGGGTGCCGGAGCTGGAGGCCTGCCACAGCGTCGCGGGGGACGAGAACTACATCCTCAAGGTGCGGGTCGCCACGCCGCTGGAGCTGGAGCACCTGCTCACCCGCATCCGCTCGCTGGCCGGTGTCTCGACCCGTACGACCGTCGTCCTCTCCACCCCGTACGAGGCCCGGCCCCCGCGGATCTGAGGGGGGCGCGGACCCCGCGGCCACCGGCAGGCGCGAGACTGGTCCCATGACCGAGATCACCGGCCCCCTCAGCGCCCCCGACCACCGCACCCTGCTCCTGCGCGGGGGAGACGTCCACAGTCCCGCCGACCCGTTCGCCACCGCGATGGTGGTGGAGCGCGGGCAGGTCGCCTGGGTGGGCTCCGAAGGGGCAGCCGACGCCTTCGCGAGCGGCGTCGACGAGGTCGTCGACCTGGAAGGCGCCCTGGTCACCCCGGCGTTCACCGACGCCCATGTGCACACCACCGCGACCGGTCTGGCCCTCACCGGCCTCGACCTCTCCGGCGCCCGTACGCTTCCCGAGGCCCTCGGCCTGGTCCGTGCGTTCGCGAACCGGCACGGCACCGGGGACGTCCTGCTCGGCCACGGCTGGGACGCCGCCCGCTGGCCCGAGCAGCGCCACCCCTCGCGCGCCGAACTCGACGAGGCGGCCGGCGGACGGCCCCTGTACCTGCCCCGGATCGACGTGCACTCCGCCGTCGTCACCAGCGCCCTGCTGGACCTCGTCCCGGGCGTGACCGGGCTGGCGGGATACCGGCCCGACGCCCCGCTGACCGGCGACGCCCACCATGCCGTCCGGGCCGCCGCGCACGCCGCCCTCACCCCCGCCCAGCGCACCGCCGCCCAGCGCGCCGCACTCGACCACGCGGCATCCCTCGGCATCGGCACCCTCCACGAGTGCGGCGGGCCCGAGATCTCCGACGAGGAGGACTTCACCGCGCTCCTGACCCTCGCCGCCGAGCGGCCGGGGCCCCGGGTCCTCGGTCTCTGGGCCGAGGAGATCGCGGACGAGAAGGGCGCCCGCCGCATCCGGGAGCTGGGCGCCATCGGCGCGGCCGGCGACCTCTTCGTTGACGGCTCCCTCGGCTCGCACACCGCCTGCCTGCACCAGCCGTACGCCGACGGAGCGGGGACCGGCACCGCCCACCTGGACGCCGCCCGGATCGCCGCCCATGTCACCGCCTGCACCGAGGCCGGCCTCCAGGCGGGCTTCCACGCCATCGGGGACGCGGCCGTCACCGCCGTCGTGGAAGGCGTCCGGGCCGCCGCCGAGACGCTCGGCCCGGCCAGGGTCCGCTCCGCCCGCCACCGCGTGGAGCACGCCGAGATGCTCACCCCCGAGACCATCGCCGCCTTCGCGGAGCTGGGCCTCACCGCCTCCGTCCAGCCCGCCTTCGACGCCGCCTGGGGCGGCCCGGAGGGCATGTACGCCCAGCGCCTGGGCGCGGAGCGGGCGGCCACCCTGAACCCGTACGCCGCCCTCCTGCGCGCCGGGGTCCCGCTCGCCTTCGGCTCCGACAGCCCGGTCACCCCGCTCGACCCCTGGGGGACCGTGCGGGCCGCCGCCCACCACCGCACCCCCGAGCACCGGATCTCCGTCCGGGCCGGGTTCACCGCCCACACCCGGGGCGGCTGGCGGGCCATCGGCCGTGACGACGCCGGAGTGCTGGTGCCGGGCGCCCCGGCCGACTACGCCGTCTGGCGGACCGCCGAACTCCTGGTCCAGGCCCCCGACGACCGGGTCGCCCGCTGGTCCACCGACCCCCGCTCCGGCACGCCCGGACTGCCGGATCTGACCCCCGGCGCCGAACTGCCGGTCTGCCTGCGGACGGTGGTCTCCGGACAAACGGTCTACGTGCGCCCGAACGAGTGACGTCGGCGGATTCCGTACCGCCGATCGATGGCTCGGGCACGTGTGCACGACCTGCGGATCCCCGGCACTGACCAGGCAATTTGGGCAAAAGCCGCAGGTCGCACGGGTGTTGACAGAACGCGCCCACGGGCCGGTAGGTTCGGCCGGGTCCACCACAGGACGTCCGACCGGTTGGACCTCCACGCAGTCGTCGAACGCCGCTGGGTCATGGGGTGGTGTGCCGCACCGGCCCACCACCACTGACAGCCAGGTTCAGCGCCCGCGCCTCGGGGGCGAGGGAAGGTTTCAGCCGGACGGAGGGTGCGACCCGGGTGGGGCCCGGACGTTCAGTAGACAACGGCTCTCGGTCGACCCGCAGCCAGCGGGTCCCAGGTCGGCCCGAAGGGCGCCGGGCCCCGATCCGCAGTTCCGTCCGCACGTCCGGCCACGCCCGAACCTCCGGTTCCGCCCCGGTTCCGTCCGCGGTTCCGTCCGTCCGCCCGGCCTGTGCCACACGAGACACGACCGCGTAGGCCCCCGGTGGCCGTGCGCTGGATATGGTGTCCCTCTGTGTACGGACTCTAAGGGGCAGTAGTGAACGACGGCGGTCAGAGGCAGTTCGGCCCGCTCGGCAAGGTTCTGGTGATCATTCCGACCTACAACGAGGTCGAGAACATCGGGCCGATCGTCGACCGGGTGCGCACGGCCGTGCCGGATGCCGACATCCTGGTGGCCGACGACAACAGCCCCGACGGCACGGGCAAGGCGGCCGACGAGATCGCCGCCGCCGACGACCAGGTCCACGTCCTGCACCGCAAGGGCAAGGAAGGGCTCGGCGCCGCCTATCTCGCGGGCTTCGCCTGGGGCACCGAGCACGGCTACGGCGTCCTCGTCGAGATGGACGCCGACGGCTCCCACCAGCCCGAGGAGCTGCCCCGGCTGCTCACCGCGCTCAAGGGCGCCGACCTCGTCCTCGGCTCCCGCTGGGTGCCCGGCGGGCGGGTGGTCAACTGGCCCAAGAGCCGCGAGGTCATCTCCCGGGGCGGCAGCCTCTACTCCCGCCTCGCCCTCGGCCTCTCCGTCCGCGACGTCACCGGGGGCTACCGCGCCTTCCGCACCGAGACCCTCCAGGGCCTCGGACTCGACGAGGTCGCCTCGCAGGGGTACTGCTTCCAGGTGGACCTGGCCCGCCGCTCCGTCGAGGCCGGCTACCACGTCGTCGAGGTCCCCATCACCTTCGTGGACCGCGAGGTCGGCGACTCCAAGATGAGCCGGGACATCCTCGTCGAGGCGCTGTGGCGGGTCACCGGCTGGGGCATCAGCTCCCGCGCCAACAAGGTCCTGGGCCGCAAGAGGCCCGACAGCGCCTGACGACGTCCGTACGGGGGGCGAGCGCGGTCACTGCTGTGCGGGCGGCCCATGATCACCCCCTTACGCCGTTTCCACCTCCGTACGGGCACACTGGTTGCATGACGACCGGCACCCCGCCCCCGATCCGTCCCCGGCGCTCGCGCGTCCGTAGGTTCCTGCCGCTGGCACTGGCCGCCTGGCTGGTCCTGGAGATCTGGCTCCTGACCGTGGTCGCCTCGGCGGCGGGCGGGCTCACCGTCCTGCTGCTCCTGGTGGCCGGGGCGGTGCTGGGCACCGTGGTGATCAAGCGCGCCGGGCGCCGCGCCTTCAGGAACCTCACCGAGACCCTCCAGCAGATGCCGGGGCAGCCCGGTGCCACCGAGGCCCCGCAGGTCGCCGGAGGCAGGGGCAGCCGGGGCAACGGGCTGCTGATGCTCGGTGGGCTGCTGCTCCTGATCCCCGGCCTGATCTCGGACGCGGCCGGTCTCCTCCTGCTCGTCCCCCCGGTCCGCACCCTGATCAGCCGCCGGGCGGAGCAGTCCCTGGAGCGCCGCATGCGGGCCGCGTCCCCCGGCGGCTTCTCGGACGCCTTCCAGCAGGCCCGGATGCACCGGCCGGACGGGAAGGTCGTCCAGGGCGAGGTCATCCGCGAGGACGGCACACGGTCCCCCTCCGAGCCCTCAGGTCCGGACGACGACCCCCGGGGCCCGCGCCCGCCGCTCACCCCCTGAGACGGCGCGCGGCGGCTCGCCCTCGGCCGGTGTGGGCCGCCGTGCACGCGCGACAGCTGTAGGCGCGGCCAGGGGGCGTACGACACAGAGCCGGGGGGGGGGGGGGGGGGGGGGGGGGGGGGGGGGGGGGGGGGGGGGGGGGGGGGGGGGGGGGGGGGGGGGGGGGTGGGGGGGAGGGGGGGGGGGA
>NZ_JBWKCM010000001.1:407762-413218 GCF_056436485.1 Streptomyces sp. NPDC043746
CCCACCACACCACCACCAGCTCCACCCCCCCCCCCCCCCCCCCCCCCCCCCCCCCCCCCCCCCCCCCCCCCCCCCCCCCCCCCCCCCCGCGGCTCTGACTGCTGTGCTGTTGTCGCGCTCGGTGCGCTCTCCCGCGGAGTGCGGGATCACGCGGCGGTGGTACGCGGTCGAGGGTCAGGCGGACTTCCTGCTGTCCCGCGGGTGCACGGCGATGTTCATGGCGCCGGAGCGCAGGACCGCCAGCCTCTCGGCCAGCACCTCCTCCAGCTCCTCACGGGTACGCCGCTCCATGAGCATGTCCCAGTGCGTACGCGCAGGCTTGCCCTTCTTCTCCTCGGGGCCGTCCCCGTCCACCAGGAGTGCCTGGGCGCCGCACGCCTTGCACTCCCACTCCGGCGGAATCTCCGCCTCCACCGAGAACGGCATCTCGAACCGATGTCCGTTCTGGCATGCGTACTCCACCGCCTGGCGCGGGGCCAGATCGATGCCGCGGTCCGTCTCGTAGCTGGTAACCACAAGTCGCGTGCCGCGAAGAGCTCGCTCACTCATGAATCGTGCCTCCCGGGCTTGTCGCCCACAGGACAAAATGTCGCTGTCGTCGTCATCCGGTCAACGTCCGGTCGGTGGCAAAGATTCCCGTCGCCGGTCATGCGTCGCCCGTTCGTGCCGCTGCTGTATCTGGGTTGAGTACCCACCCTTGCCCGGTTTGTCACCTCTCGTGGGTGTTGTCACCCAACGGTCGGGCCGCTTCCACTCGCAGTAACGGTCCTCCGGGCAGGCCAAAGGCGTACACTACCGGCCTTTGACTTCAACGTCTAAATCCGTTCGGGAACGGGATTGCCCGCGGCCTCGATCGCACGCCGTACGGGCACCCTCGCGAGCAGCACCGCACCGAGGGCGAAGAACGCGATCAGCGAGATGATCGCCTCCCGGTAGCTGCCGGTCAGCTGGTACGCCAGACCGAACACCAGGGGCCCCAGCCAGCTCAGGCCCCGGTCGCTCATCTCGTACGCCGAGAAGTACTCCGCCTCCTTGCCGCGAGGCACCAGATGGGAGAAGAGCGAACGGGACAGGGCCTGGCTGCCGCCCAGCACCAGTCCGATGGCCGCCGCGAGAACGAAGAAGAAGACGGGCGCGTCCGAGGGCAGCAGATAGGCGGCGACCAGGATCGCGGTCCACACGACGAGCGAGCCCAGGATCGTGCGCTTGGCGCCGTACAGCCGGGCGAGCCGGCCCATCCCGAGCGCTCCGGCCACCGCCAGGACCTGCACCAGCAGCACCGCGACGATCAGGGTGGACTGCTCCAGACCCAGCTCCTCGGAACCGTACAGCGAGGCCTGGGAGATCACGGTCTGGATGCCGTCGTTGTAGACGAGATAGGCGAGCAGGAACGAGAGCGTCAGCGGATGGCGCCGCATGTCCTTGAGGGTCGCCGTCAGCTGCTTCCAGCCGGAGCCGACCGCCCCCTCGCCGTCCGGTGCCACCCGCCGGTCGCGCAGCCTGCGCAGCGGTACGAGGGTGAACGCGCCCCACCACACACCCGCCGACGCCAGACAGATCCGTACCGCGTCGGACTCCGCCAGCCCGAAGGACTCGTGGCCGGTGTAGAGGATCAGGTTGAGGACGAGTACCAGGGCGCCCGAGGTGTAGCCGAAGGCCCAGCCGCGCGAGGAGACCGCGTCGCGCTCCTCGGGGGTGGCGATCTGCGGCAGATAGGCGTTGTACAGCACCATCGACACCGAGATCGACGCGTTCGCCACGATCAGCAGGAACGCGCCCAGCAGATAGCGGTGGCCGTCCAGGAAGAACATCCCCGCGGTCGCCGCCGCCCCCGTGTACGCGGCCGCCGCCAGCAGCGGCTTCTTCCGTCCCGTACGGTCGGCCGCCGCGCCCACGATCGGCATCAGGACCACGGCCACCACGATCGAGGCCGAGACCGAGTAGGCGAAGAGCGAGCCCGCGCGCACGGGGACGCCCAGAGGGTGGACGAAGCCGTCGGGGTCGGCAGCGGCCTTGGCGATCGACGTCAGATAGGGGCCGAGGAAGACGGTCAGCACGCTGGTGGAGTAGACGGAGCAGGCGAAGTCGTAGAAGTACCAGCCGCGCTGTTCCCTCTTGCGGGCCGTCGCCGCCCCGTCGCCCGGCGGCCGGCCGGCCGGTTCGGCTGTTCCTGTGGTTCCGGTGCTCAACCCGCGCCCCCTCGGTTCTCGCGTGCGGACGCGGACGGGCCCGGCGTCAGGACCAGGCCCCCCGCGCGCTCAGCACCGTACGCAGCGTCTCGATGTGATCGGTCATGATGCCATCCACCCCGAGGTCCAGGAGGGCCGCCATCCGTTCGGGTTCGTTGACCGTCCAGACGTGCACCTGGAGCCCCAGCGCGTGCGCGGTGCGGACGAAGCGGGCGTCGACCACGGGGATGCCGCCCTGGCGCTCCGGAACCTGCGCGCAGACCGCCCCCGTACGCAGCGCGGCCGGGATGCCCAGCGAGCGCAGCCGCAGCCCCAGGACGCCGCGCACCCCGTACGAGGTGGCCAGGCGCGGGCCCGCGAGGCGGTGCGCGCGGGCGACCCGGGCCTCGGAGAACGAGCCGACGCAGACGCGGTCCCAGGCGTCGGTCCGGCGGATCAGCTCCAGGAGGGGTTCCAGGGCCGGTTCCGCCTTGAGGTCCACGTTCCAGCGGGCCTCGGGGAACTCCTCCAGCAGCTCCTCGAAGAGGGGGAGGGGTTCGGTGCCGCCGACCCTGGCCCGGCGCACCTCGCTCCAGGGCAGGGCGGAGATCCGGCCGGTGGCGTCGGTGACCCGGTCCAGCGTGGCGTCGTGGAAGGCGACGAGGCGGCCGTCCGCCGTGGTGTGGACGTCGGTCTCGAAGTAGCGGTAGCCCGCCGCGGCCGCCCGGCGGAAGGCGGCCGCGGTGTTCTCCACGCCGTCCGCCGCCCCGCCGCGGTGGGCGAAGGCGAGGGGTGTCGCGTGGTCGAGATAGGGGTGGCGGCTCGGTTTCACTGCGGCAGTATGGCCTGCCCGGATGGAGGGGTGGCAACAGGGGCGGGTCCGGCGGGCGGCGTGGGGGTGGCCGCCGTCGTGGACGTGGGGAGAGCGGGGTCCGACGACCCGGTAGTTGTCGTGGTGGGCGCCGGGAGCTGGAAGACCCGCAGGAAGAGCTGGGCCAGCGGGCCGATCGCCAGTGCGTACAGGACCGTACCGGCCCCGAGCGAGCCGCCGAGCAGGAAGCCGGTGACGACGACGGCCACCTCGATCGCCGTGCGGACCAGCCGGATCGAGCGGCCTGTCACCTGGTGGAGCCCGGTCATCAGCCCGTCGCGCGGTCCCGGTCCGAAGCGGGCCGCGATGTAGAGGCCGGTCGCCACCCCGTTGAGCACGATCCCCAGGACCATCACCGGTATCCGGGCCCCGAGGCCGTCCACCTCCCCGACCAGGGCGAGCGTCCCGTCCATCGCCAGGCCCACCACGAAGACGTTCGAGACCGTGCCGAGCCCCGGCCGCTGCCGCATCGGGATCCAGAGCAGCAGCACGATCGCGCCCACGATGATGGAGACGACCCCGATCGAGATGCCGGTCAGCTCCGCGAGGCCCTGGTGGAGGACGCCCCACGGCTCCAGACCCAGTTCGGCGCGGACCAGCAGCGCCGAACTCGCCCCGTACAGCGTCAGACCGGCGTACAGCTGGACCAGCCGCCGGGTGAGGTGGGTGGTGCTCCGGGCGGTGGTCCTGGACACGTGTTGCCCCCTGGTGTGGTGGTAGTGGACTGCTGCGTGTCACTCTGTGGCAGGGGATCGGCCACCAGACATGGCCAATTCGAGGAAGGTGGACTGATTTCGATGGCGCAGTGGACTTCGACCGTGGGGGCGGCCCAGCTCGCCCGGCAGCTCCAGGCCCAGCAGCCCCGGCCCACCGGACCCGGCGGACGGAAGCCGCCCGCCTACCGCGCGCTGGCCGACGGCGTACGGCTCCTGGTGCTGGAGGGCCGGGTTCCGGTCGCCGCCCGGCTGCCCGCCGAACGCGAGCTGGCCCTCGCCCTCTCCGTCAGCCGCACCACCGTCGCCGCCGCCTACGAGGCGCTGCGCGCGGAGGGGTTCCTGGAGTCGCGGCGCGGGGCGGGCAGCTGGACCGCCGTCCCGGCCGGCAACCCGCTGCCCGCCCGGGGGCTGGAACCGCTGCCCCCGGAGTCGCTCGGCTCGATGATCGACCTGGGCTGCGCCTCCCTGCCCGCCCCCGAGCCCTGGCTGACCCGGGCCTTCCAGGGGGCGGTCGAGGAACTGCCCCCGTACGCCCACACGCACGGCGACTACCCGGCCGGGCTGCCCGCCCTGCGGCAGATGATCGCCGAGCGCTACACCGCGCTCGGTATCCCGACCATGCCCGAACAGATCATGGTGACCACCGGGGCGATGGGCGCCATCGACGCCATCTGCCACCTCTTCGCGGGCCGCGGCGAACGGATCGCGGTCGAGTCCCCCAGTTACGCCAACATCCTCCAGCTCATGCGTGAGGCGGGCGCCCGGCTCGTCCCGGTCGCGATGGAGGAGGGCATCGGCGGCTGGGACATGAACCGGTGGCGCCAGGTGCTGCGCGACGCGGCGCCCCGGCTCGCCTATGTGGTGGCCGACTTCCACAACCCGACGGGCGCGCTCGCGGACGAGCAGCAGCGCCGCGACCTGGTCGACGCCGCCCGCTCGGCCGGCACCGTCCTGGTCGTCGACGAGACCATGACCGAACTCCGCCTCGACGCCGGCGTCGCCATGCCCCGCCGGGTCTGCGCCTTCGACCCGGCGGGCAGCACGGTGCTCACCGTCGGCTCGGCCAGCAAGGCGTTCTGGGCCGGGATGCGGATCGGCTGGGTCCGGGCGGCCCCCGACGTCATCCGCTCGCTGGTCTCCGCCCGCGCCTACGCCGACATGGGCACCCCGGTCCTGGAACAGCTCGCGATCAACTGGCTGATGGGCACGGGCGGCTGGGAGCAGGCGGTGGAGATGCGGCGAGACCAGGCGCGGGACAACCGCGACCAGCTGATCGCGGCGGTGCGCCGGGAGCTGCCGGAGTGGGAGTTCGCGGTGCCGCGCGGCGGGCTGACCCTCTGGGTGCGCACGGGAGGCATCTCCGGCTCCCGGCTGGCGGTGGCGGGCGAGCGGGTCGGCGTACGGGTGCCTTCGGGGCCGCGCTTCGGGGTGGACGGGGCGTTCGAGGGGTATGTGCGGCTGCCGTTCACGGTGGGCGGACCGGTCGCGGAGGAGGCGGCGGTCCGGCTCGCGGCGGCGGTGGAGCTGGTGCGGTCGGGGGCGGGTGCGGCGGCGGACGCACCGCGGAGCTTCGTGGCCTGAGAGGTTCCACCGAGGCGGTATGGGGGGGGGGGGGGGGGGGGGGGGGGCGGGACCCCCCCCCCCCCCCCCCCCCCCCGGAGGGGGGTCGCCCTCCCCTGGGCACGGTTATCCTGTCGTGGC
>NZ_JBWKCM010000001.1:413228-445944 GCF_056436485.1 Streptomyces sp. NPDC043746
AGCGAAGGGGGGGGGGTCGGGGGGGGAGGGGGAGGAGAGCGGAGGGAGCGGCCCCCCCCCCCCCCCCCCCCCCCCCCCCCCCCCCCCCCCACCCCGCCTCCGTGAGGGGCGGTTCACCCCTCCGCGATGGCCGCCTTCGCCTTGGCCAGCTGCCCGGTCGGCAGGGCCTCGACCGCCACCGGCACCGAGGGGTCCTGGTCGTCGGGGGCTTCCGCGGCCTCGGGGGCCTCACCCGGCTGCGGGGCGGCCACGCCCGTCCGCTCGTCCCCCGGCCGCTCCGGCAGCACGTCGAGCACCGCCTGCCGGTGGCTCTCGCTCGCGTCCTCGTCGTACGGGTCCGGGGTCGCCGGGACCTGGAGCCGCAGCACCGCTCCGGTGCCCAGACGGGCGTAACCGCGTCCGGCCGGGACCTCCGTCGGCGGGGTGGTGTTCGGCTCGGCGCCCAGCACGGCGGTGATCTGCTCGGGTGAGGCGGGGCCGAGGACGACCCGGGCCCGGGTGTGGGTCCGTACGGTTTCGCCGAGGCTCTCCAGGGCGTCGAACTGGTCGGCCAGGACCACGGTGACCCCGGCCGCCCGCCCGTGCCGCAGCGGCACCTGGAGCAGCTCCTGCGGGTCGGGCCTGCCGTCGGCCGCCGCGAGATGGCCGAGGACGCCGGGGCGGTCCAGCAGGATCCAGAGCGGGCGCTTGATGTCTTCGGGGAGGGGGTGGCCGCCCTGGCGCGCCCGGTTGGCGAAGATCAACCGACGCTCCGTCTCGTGCGCCGCCCACTCCAGGGTGGCCAGCGCCCCGCCGAGGCCGGACTCGACGGCGAGGACGCCCGTGCGGCCGAGGAGAGCGCCGTACTCACCCGTACCGCTGCCGTCGACGACGAGGACGTCGCCCTGCTGGAGGGCCTGGAGGGCGATGGAGCGGACCAGGGTGGTGGTGCCGCTGCCGGGCTGGCCGACCGCCAGCAGGTGGGGCTCGGTGGAGCGGTTGCCGGTCCGCCAGACGACGGGGGCGGCGTCCACGGTGGTGCCGCCGTCGCGGACCGGGACCGTACGGCGGACCGCGTCCGGGTCGGTGAAGCCGAGGACCGTCTCGCCGGGGGCGGTGACGAAGCGCTGGGCGGCGATCGAGGTGGAGAGCGGGCCGAGGACGGTCATGACGAGGCGGTTGGCCTCCTCGTCCCAGGCGAAGTGGTACTCGCGGCCGCGCCCCGACTTGGTGTGCAGCAGCTGCTCGATCCGGGAGCGCGCGGCGGCCTCGCCGTCGGTGAAGTACGCCGGGTAGGAGACCTGGAGGCGGGTGAGGCGTCCGTCGCCGTCGAAGGCGTAACCGGAGAAGGCCTTCTCCCAGTCGCCGCCGTGGGCGAAGAGCGGTTCGGGGTCGTCGGGCACCGAGAAGTACGGCACGAGTGCCTCGTACAGGGCGCGCAGACGGAGGGATTCCGCCTCGTCCGGACCGGTCTTCACGGGGGTCCGCTCCCGCCCCTTCCACGCGGCGGCGCCCATCACCGTGATCAGGGCCAGGATCGGCCCGTACGGCACGAGCGCCACGGCGAGCAGACAGGCCGCGGCCAGGAACAGCTTGGGACCACGCCGTTCCTTGGGGGTCGCGACCCACTTCTGCCGGCCGGAGACGGCCAGCAGCCGCAGACCACGGAGGATCGTGATCAGCGGATGGAGCACATCGGTGGCACTGTCGGCGGCCGTGCGCGCGATCTCTCTGCTGCGAGTGATCGAGGCGCTGCCGCTGCTCAGAACGCGGGGGAGTGGTCGCCGGGCCACAGCTGTCTCCTGAAGGGGTGGGAGCGGTCGTGGAGCGTCAGAACTTGATCCCGCCCAGCAGACCGGCGAGGCTCGCCCCGCCTGCCGTGATGCTCGGCGCGATCGCGGTGCCGGCCAGGTAGAAGCCGAACAGCGCGCAGACGATGGCGTGGGACGCCTTGAGCCCGTCCTTCTTGAAGAACAGGAAGACGACGATGGCGAGCAGTACCACGCCCGAGATGGAAAGAATCATGAGCGGATCTCCTGGTTGAGGGGACAGTCACCATGAGTCCTTCCAGGATCACGCGAAGTATCTATACGATAAAAGGTGCAATCAGGTGAATAAAACGCATTTTCACTTGAGTGGCGGAGCGTAACCCGCGGCCCGCGCGCGGTATGTCGCCGCCCGTGCCGGGCAGGAACCACCCGCGGTGATCTTTTGCCGCGACCGGGCCCGGTCATGTCCGACCCGGAGCAGTACCCTGTCGATTCACTCGTACGGCCCCCTGCCGTACACCCCCCGGTCAACAGCGGCGGCCCCGGCCGCCCGCACGGTCAAGGAAGGCGGCCCGCGCGATGAGCGAAACTCCCGATCCCGAGGTGGTCGAGCTGGCGGCCAGGGTCTTCGATCTGGCCCGCACCGGCGAGACCGAGGCACTCACCGCGTACGTCGAGGCGGGCGTCCCCGCCAACCTCACCAACGACCGGGGCGACTCGCTGCTCATGCTGGCCGCCTACCACGGCCACGCCGAGGCCGTGACCGCCCTCGTCGCCCGCGGCGCCGACCCCGACCGTGCCAACGACCGCGGCCAGACCCCGCTGGCCGGAGCCGTCTTCAAGGGCGAGGACGCCGTCATCGACGCCCTGCTCGCCGCAGGCGCCGACCCGGCCGCCGGAACGCCGTCCGCGTGGGACACGGCGCGGATGTTCGGCAAGGCCGACCTGCTGGAACGCTTCGGTGCCCGCTGAGACACCGGCGGCCCTGCCCGGGAGCGGGTCCGCTGACCGGTCCGTCGTAAATGTGGTCGCGGTGGCGAAATGGCTGGGTCATCATGACGTCGCGGGTCCGTTTCGGGCCACCGACGAGAGGCAGAGGAAGATGCTCTACACCAAGCGGAAGACGGCGGTCGGCCGATCATGTGGCTGCGCGGCGTAGGGGTGCACCCGTACACCCCCCTCGTGCCCACCGGCACGGGGCACTGCACAGTCCCGGTTGCGTCGACAGCTTGATGTGAGGCTTTCTCCCATGTTCGATCCATTCATAGCGCCGAGCGGCACCCTGCTCGGCCTGCTGCAGAGGGGCCGCGGCGACGGCACGCTCCACGCCCTCGCCGCACCGCGCCCCGAGGCCCTCGCCGCCCTCGACCACTGCGTGGTGAACGACCCCCGCCACGACTGGCAGGTGGAGAACCGCTCCCTCTACTACGCCCGCCTGTACCTGGATCTCGACGGCGGTATCGAGGAGATCGAGCGCCACCTCGGCGACCCCGACGACCACACGGACACCGACGACTCCCGTACCGGACTGGCGCTCTCCGTCCTCGGCCACCTCGCCTCCTACGGACGCGATGACGCCCTGGCCCTGCTCCGCCGCTACGCGGCCACCGGAGCCAACTGGGCCTGGGCCCTGGACGAGCTGGCCCTGCGCGACGACGACGCCGGCCTGCGCTCCCTCGCCCTCCCCGTCCTGGGTCGCTTTCCGGCCACCGAGGAAGGCACCGCCGCGCTGGCCGCCGCCGTCCGCGACTCCTTCGAGCCGCGCCCCTGGCGGCTCTGGGCCGACGACCCGCGTGCAGCGGTCGGCGCCCGCGTGCGGGCCGCCACGGAACAGGGCTCGTTCGACCGCTGGCAGCGCCAGATGCGCCCCGGCGGCCCCCGCCCCGGCTGGAGCGTCCAGGCCGTCTTCGACTGGGCCGAGCAGGCCCTGGAGCGCGGCAGCGCCCTGCACGTCCCCGCGGCCCGCTGCCTGTCCGCCGTCGCCGGACCCGAGGACCGTGCCCAGATCCTCCGGGCCGCCCGCGACGGCTCCGAAGGCGCCCGCTGCGCCGCCCTGCACTACCTGGCCGAGGCGGCCGACCCCGCCGTCCTCGACCTCATCGAGACCGCCGCCGTCGGCCCCGTCCGCACGGTGGCCGACGCCGCTGTCGCCGCCTTCGAGCGGATGACCGGGGACGAGGCCGTGGAGCGCGCCCGCCGCTGGGCCCGCCGCCCCGACGCCCTCGGCGCCTCCGCCGCCGGGATCCTCGCCTGCCGAGGCACCGCCCAGGACGCTCCCCAAGTCCTCGGCGCCCTGCGGGAGGCCGTACGCGGCGACGGACCCGACGCCCCCCGGCTCTGGTGCCTGGTCGACGGGGCCGGCCGCCTCGGCATCGCCTGCGCCGCCCCCGTCCTGCGCCACATCTACCGCGAGACGTCCTCCTCGCACCTGCGCGGCCGGACCGCCCGAGCCCTCGCCGCCACCGACCCCTCCTTCGCGACCGGGTTCGCGGTGGAGTGCCTGTGGGACTGCGAGGAGACCACCCGGGAGGTGGCCGCCCTGCACGCCGAGACCGGTGACATCCGCGTCGCCGAACGGCTGCGCCGCCTCGCCGCCGACCCGGCCGAGGAGGCCGAGGTGCAGACGGCGGTCCGCAGCCGCATCGGACCGGACGCCCCGGCCCTCTGACACGGCCTCCGGCCGGGTGTTCCGCGGGAGGGGGGCATCGCCGGACCCCCCTCCCAGCCCACGGAGCCCGGCGGGGAGACCCGGGACGTGGGGACGCCGACGTCCTACGCCGCCGCCTGCCCCGGCCGGCGGCGCTCCTCCCGCAGGAGAGGCGCCCTCGCGCCGCCGTCCCTGCCTGCGGGTTCGCGCCCGCGGGCACACAATGGCGCCATGACCGGACGCTGGGAGTTCTGGATCGACCGGGGCGGCACCTTCACCGACGTGGTGGGCCGCCGCCCCGACGGCCGACTGGTCACCCGCAAGCTCCTCTCCCACGACCCCGGGCGCTACGACGACGCCGCCGTGGCCGGAATCCGCCTCCTTCTCGGCCTCCGCGACGGCGAGCCCGTGCCCGCCGACCGGGTCGCCGCCGTCCGCATGGGCACCACCGTCGCCACCAACGCCCTCCTGGAGCGGCGGGGCGAGCCGACCGTCCTGCTCATCACCGAGGGCTTCCGGGACGCGCTGCGGATCGCCTACCAGAACCGCCCCCGCCTCTTCGACCGCCACATCGTCCTCCCCGAGCCCGTCCACGAGCGGGTGATCGAGGTCCCCGAACGGATCGACGCCGAGGGCCGCCCCGTACGGCCCCTCGAACTCGACGCGGTACGCGAGCAGTTGCGCGCCGCCCACGACGACGGGCTGCGCAGCGCCGCCGTCGTCCTCCTGCACGGCTACCGCCACCCCGCCCACGAGCGGGCCGTCGCGGAAGCCGCCCTCAAGGCCGGGTTCACCCAGGTCAGCACCTCCCACGAGGTCAGCCCGCTCATCAGGCTCGTGCCCCGGGGCGACACCACCGTCGTCGACGCCTACCTCTCACCCGTGCTGCGCCGGTACGTCGACGAGGTCGCCGCCCCACTCGAAGACATCCGGCTGCTGTTCATGCAGTCCAACGGCGGGCTGCGCGAGGCCGCCGCGTTCCGGGGCAAGGACGCCGTGCTCTCCGGCCCGGCCGGGGGAGTCGTCGGCATGGTGCGTACCTCCCGGCAGGCGGGCCACGACCGGGTCATCGGCTTCGACATGGGCGGCACCTCCACCGACGTGTCGCACTACGCCGGGGAGTTCGAACGGGAGCTGGGCACCCAGGTCGCCGGGGTGCGGATGCGCGCCCCGATGATGAGCATCCACACCGTCGCGGCGGGCGGCGGCTCCCTGCTCCACTTCGACGGCCGCCGCTACCGGGTCGGCCCCGACTCCGCGGGCGCCGACCCGGGCCCCGCCTGCTACCGGAAGGGCGGCCCGCTCACGGTCACCGACGCCAACGTCATGCTCGGCCGCATCCAGCCCGCCCACTTCCCCGCCGTCTTCGGCCCCGACGGAGACCAGCCGCTCGACGCCGCCGTCGTACGGGAACGGTTCGCGGAGCTGGCCGACGAGATCGGGCGTGCCACCGGACAGCGGCCCGCCGGGGCCGACGTGGCGGCGGGCTTCCTGGAGATCGCCGTCCTCAACATGGCCAACGCCGTCAAGAAGATCTCCGTGCAGCGCGGCCACGACATCACCCGCTACGCCCTCACCGGCTTCGGCGGCGCCGGCGGCCAGCACGTCTGCGCCGTCGCCGACGCCCTGTCCATCGACACCGTCCTGATCCCGCCGCTCGCCGGGGTGCTCTCCGCGTACGGCATCGGCCTGGCCGACGCCACCGCGATGCGCGAGCAGTCCGTGGAGGCCGAGCTGGACGAGACCGTACGGGAGCGGGTCGAGCGGCTCCGCGCGGAGCTGGCCGACCGGACGCGGGACGATCTGCGCGCCGACGGAGTGCCCGATTCCGCGATCGGTACGCGGGCCCGGATCCTGCTGCGGTACGCGGGGACGGACGCGGCGCTCGCCGTGGAGCCCGGCACGGTGGCCGTGATGAGCGAGGAGTTCCGCACCGCTCACCGCACCCGGTTCGGCTTCATCATGGACAAGCCGATCGTGGTCGAGACCGTCTCCGTCGAGGCCACGGGCACCACCGGGGAGCATCGCGCGAGCACCCCCCACCCCGAGCCGCGCGAGGGCCCTCCCCGCCCGCGTGCCACCGTGGCCCTGTACGCCGAGGGACGGGAGCGGCAGGCGCCCCTGTACCGGCGCGAGGACCTCCGCCCCACCGACACCGTCACCGGGCCCGCCGTCGTCGCGGAGGACGACGCCACCACCGTCGTCGACCCCGGCTGGCAGGCGACGGCCGCCCCCACCGGACACCTGGTGCTCACCCGGGCCACGCCCCGGCCCGGCCGGACGGCCGTCGGCACCCGCGTGGACCCCGTGATGCTGGAGGTCTTCAACAGCCTCTTCATGTCGATCGCCGAGCAGATGGGCGTCCGCCTGAAGAACACCGCCCACTCCGTCAACATCAAGGAGCGCCTGGACTTCTCCTGCGCCCTGTTCGACGCCGACGGCAACCTGATCGCCAACGCCCCGCACATCCCGGTCCACCTCGGATCCATGGGGGAGTCCATCAAGGAGGTGCTCCGGCGCAACCGGAGCACCCTGCGCCCCGGGGACGTGTACGCCATCAACGACCCGTACCACGGCGGCACCCACCTTCCCGACGTCACGGTGGTCACACCCGTCTTCGACGACGGGAAACCCCGGTTCCTGGTCGCCTCGCGCGGCCACCACGCCGAGATCGGCGGCACCACCCCCGGCTCCATGCCCGCCTTCAGCCGCACGATCCACGAGGAGGGCGTGCTCTTCGACAACTGGCTCCTGGTCCGCGACGGGCACCTCAGGGAGGCCGAGACCCGCGAACTCCTCGCCTCCGCCCCGTACCCCTCGCGCTCCCCCGACACCAACCTCGCCGACCTCCGCGCCCAGATCGCCGCCAACGAGAAGGGCATCGCGGAACTCCGCCGCATGGTCGACCAGTTCGGCACGGACGTCGTGACGGCCTATATGGGGCACGTCCAGGACAACGCGGAGGAGTCCGTACGCCGGATCGTCGCCGGGCTCAAGGACGGCGGCTTCCGTTACGGGACCGACGGCGGGGCCGAGATCCGGGTGGCGCTCACCGTCGACCGGGAGGCCCGCGGCGCGGTGATCGACTTCACCGGCACCTCACCGCAGCAGCCCGGCAACACCAACGCGCCCCGCTCGGTGGTGATGGCCGCCGTCCTGTACGTCTTCCGCACGCTCGTGGGGGAGGACATCCCGCTCAACAGCGGCTGCCTGAAACCCCTGGACGTGCGGATTCCGCCCGGCTCGATGCTCGACCCGGCCTACCCGGCGGCGACCGTCGCAGGCAACGTGGAGACCTCCCAGGCGGTCACCGGGGCGCTGTACGGGGCGCTCGGCGGCCAGGCCGAGGGCTCCGGCACCATGAACAACCTCACCTTCGGCAACGACCGCGTCCAGTACTACGAGACCATCGCCAGCGGCTCCGGGGCGGGCGACGGCTTCGACGGCACCGACGCCGTACAGACCCATATGACCAACTCCCGCCTCACCGACCCCGAGATCCTGGAGTGGCGGCTGCCCGTCCGCCTGGAGAGCTTCACCGTCCGCGAGGGCAGCGGGGGCGCGGGGCGGTGGCACGGCGGCGACGGAGTGGAGCGCCGCCTCCGCTTCCTGGAGCCGGTCACGGTGGCGCTGCTCTCCGGGCACCGGCGGATCCCGCCGTACGGAGCGGGTGGCGGGGAGCCGGGGGCGCTCGGGGAGCAGTACATCGAGCGGGCGGACGGCGGGGTGGAGCCGCTGGATGGGTGCGCCACCGCCGAGCTGGCCGCCGGTGACGTGCTGGTGGTGCGGACGCCGGGGGGCGGGGGGTACGGGGCGTTGGGGGAGTAGCTCCGTATCGTTGTGGCGCGGTCCGGCCGATGTGGGGTGCGGTCCGGTCGTTGTCGTGCGGTCCGGCGCCGGTCGCATAAACGCCGTTTCGACCGTTGTCAGTGCGAGGACCTAATCTGTCCCTCGTGACTTCGCCTGCCGACACGGACATCGCTGCGCCGCAGCTCAGCGCGGGGCCGAGGCCTGCCCCGGGCCCCGCCGCCGACGAGGGGCTCGCACGTCGGCTGCGCGCGCTCGCGTGCACGGCGCCGCTGCACGACCTCGACGCGCGCAAGGCGAATCTGGCCGGGGAGTACACGGTCTACGCCATGGCCGAGGTCGCCCTCGCCGCGATCGACCACGTCACGCTCAACATGGACTTCGACACCGGGGCCGACCACGACCAGATAGTGGCCAGGCTGCTGCCGCGCGTCGCCGCCCAGGCCCCCGACCGTCCCGCCGCCGAGCACGAGCGGGTCGCCCGCTGGGTCCTGGAGAACCTGATCAACGTCGGCAGCGTCGACCGGGGCTTCCGCGCCGTCTACGGCACCTTCGGCCCCGACGGCGTCTACATCCGCAGGGACTACGACTTCAAGCTGATCGAGGAGGTCCCCGGCTACGGCGGCACGGTCTACCTCCGCGCCACCGACGAAGCGGTCAACGTCCTCGTCGGCGCCCTCGACACCGATGTCACCAGCGCCCAGATCGCCGCCGAGGTCAAGCTGGAGGTCCTGATCAGCCGGGGCCGCCTCGCGGACGCCCAGCTCGCCGCCGAACAGGCCCGCTACCGCACCGTGCAGTACGCCGAGACGCTGCGCCGCACCCTGGAGGCCACCCGGCGCAACGTCCGCGCGGTCGACTGGCTCAACACCGTCCCGGACATGATCGCCGAGGCCCTGGACCACGTGGCCGACCGCTACCGCCACGAGAACGCCATCCTCACCAACATCCGCAAGGCG
Source organism: Streptomyces sp. NPDC043746 (assembly GCF_056436485.1). Lineage (NCBI taxonomy): Bacteria > Bacillati > Actinomycetota > Actinomycetes > Kitasatosporales > Streptomycetaceae > Streptomyces > Streptomyces sp. NPDC043746. The sequence continues at coordinate 422,390 of NZ_JBWKCM010000001.1, forward strand.
CGCGACGAGGCCGAGGAACCCGAGCACAAGCGCCGCGCCGCCGAGCTGGTCGACATCGTCAAGGACTGCATCCGCCGCCACACCCAGCTCCAGTCCCGGCTCCTGGAGGCCGGGCCCCTCTTCCGCGCCGAGCAGGACCGGCAGGCGTTCGCCACCCCCGCCGCCCACGCGGGCCTCGATCTGTACGGGCAGCTCCTCGCCCCGCTCCTGCCGCTTCCCGTGGAGCGGTCCACCCGGGCCACCGACGCCTTCTTCGCCCACGGCACCGGCCTGCGCACCCCCACATCCGTCCGTGTCGGGGACCTGGTGGACATGCTCCTGACCCCGCCCCTGGAGCGGGAGCACCTGGGCATGGAGATGCCCGAGCCCGACCTGATCGCCACCCCGGACGACAGCCGCTTCACCGACGCCCAGCTGAGCAGCGCCATGGCCCTGCTCGACCTGGAGCACGACGCCCCGCGCCGGCTCTCCGGGCTGCTCGCGGAGGCACGCCGCAGCGACCCCGACCTGCCGTATCTGGTCGCCCTGCTCGCCGTCCACGCCGCCAGCCCGCCCGTCGGCACCGCCTACCGCCAGGGCGAGCGCCGCCTGCTCTTCGCGGTGGACGACGGTACGCAGCTGGAGGACCCGGAATTCGGCGGCGCCGACCTGATCGTGGGCACCGCCCTGCTGGACGCCGCCGGAATGGCCGCGGACCGCCAGGAGGCCTCATGACCGGCCCCGCGCCCTCCACCACCCCTGCCGTCGCCGCCGGTCCCGCCGCCTGCTCCCCCCACCCGCACCACCCTTTCCGTACCGAGGAGTCCCAGCCGTGAGCGACCACGACGCCGAGCACCCCGACGCGTGGACCGAGCCCTCCGCGCACGCCGCCTCCCCGACGCCGTACGCAGGCTCCTCCGCCACCCCGTACGCGGGCTCCGCCACCCCGTACGCGGGCGACTCCGCCGCGCACCCCGCCCAGCCCACCGGCCCGACGCCCCTCACCCCGGCCGACGCCGCCGACGCCGCCCGCCTGGTCTCCTTCGGCCTCCAGCCCAAGCTGCTGCCCGCCCGGGACGCCGAGTACGCCGAGCTGCTCCGCCGCTACCGGGAGGACGGCGCCTTCGCCCGGCTCGCGGACGCCGTCGCCACCGGGCTCGGCCTCATCGTCCTGGAGGTCTCCCCCCGCGCCGGGATGGCCGTCACCGCCGCCGAGGACTCCGTCTTCGCCGTCCGCATGGGCGACTACGCCCGCCGTGCCTCCTCCGACGCCGCCGACCGCTTCCTCCACGGCCTCGCCCACCTCGCCGTCGCCGCCCTCGCCTTCCCCCGCCCCGAGGACCTCGCGGACGACACCTACATCGGCCGCATCACGGTCAACGGTGTCGACGCCTTCGTCCGCCAGGCCTGCAAGCGGCTGGAGGAGCGCGCCGAGGAGCAGGGAGACAACACCGACCCCGCCACCGACACCCCCGGCCTCGAATCAGGCTGGCGCATCTACGCCCGCCGCAGCGCCACCGGCGCCACCAAGGACGCCCGCCGCCTCGCCGGATCGACCACCGGCATCATCGGCAAGGCCGTCGCCTTCCTCACCGACTCCGGTTTCCTCCAGCGCACCGGCGACGACGCGGGCGGCGCCTACCGCACCACCGCCCGCTACCAGCTCCAGGTCCGCGACATGGCGGGCAGCGCCGCCATGGCCGAGCTGCTGGAGCTGGGCGTCGTCCCCGTCACCGACGGCTCCGCCACCCTGCTGCCGCCGCCCGACGCCGACGACCTGGAGCTGGCCGCCGACGCGGGGCTGCCCTTCCACGCCTCCTGACCCGCCCCGCCGCCACGATCTGCTGCTCCACCACCGTTTCTCCGAACGACGAGAGTCCGCCGCCATGTACGAGTTGTCCCGGGTCCGCCTCTACTCCATCGGGCCTGCCGGTGCGCGCTACGCCGACACCGTCCTCGACCTGCGCGGCGTCGGTGAACCCGTCCCCAACCCGGCCCCCGCGCAGGCGGAGTTCTTCGAGGACGAGCCGGTCGGCCCGCCGCGCCGCCCCGCCCCGGCCGGCGTGCTCTTCCTGGAGAACGGCGGCGGCAAGTCCGTCCTGCTGAAGCTGATCTTCTCGGTGATGCTCCCCGGCCACCGCAACACCCTCGGCGGCGCCAGCTCCGGCGTCCTGCGCAAGTTCCTGCTCGCGGACGACTGCGGCCATGTCGCCCTGGAGTGGCAGCACACCCTGACCGGCGAATGCGTCGTCGTGGGCAAGGTCAGCGAGTGGCGCGGGCGGCAGGTCTCCAACGACCCCCGGAAGTTCGCGGAGGCGTGGTACTCCTTCCGCCCCGGCCCCGGGCTCAGCCTGGACAGCCTGCCCGTCGCGGAGGCCACCGCCGTCGGCCGCCCCGCCGAAGGGGTCTCCGGGGCCCGGGGCAGGCGCCGCACCATGAAGGGGTTCCGCGACGCCCTCGTGGACGCCGGCAAGTTCTACCAGCACCTCGACGTGCACTGGGAAGAGATCCACGACCGCTGGAACGAACACCTCGGCGACCTCGGGCTCGACCCCGAACTCTTCCGCTACCAGCGTGAGATGAACGCCGACGAGGGCGAGGCAGCCGGACTCTTCGCGGTCAAGAAGGACTCCGACTTCACCGACCTGCTGCTCCGCGCGGTCACCGACACCCGCGACACCGACGGCCTGGCCGACCTGGTCAGCGGCTTCGGCAACAAGTTGGGCCGCCGCGCCGAGCTGACCGCCGAACGCGACTTCACCGCGGGCTCCGTGGACCTCCTCGGCCGGATCGTCGAGGCCACCGAGACCCGCGCCCGCAGCCGCGACATCCACGCCGCCTCCGAGCGCCGCACCCGCACTCTGGCCCGCCGCCTCTCGGCCCGCGCCGCCGAGGAGCGCGGCCGTGCCGCCGAGCTGGCCGAGCGGGTCACCGCCGCCGCCCACACCGTCACCGAGGCCGAGACCGCCCGGGGCCGCCGCTCCCTGATCGCCGCCGAACTCGCCTACCGCCACGCCTCCCTGGCCCTGGCCGGAGCCGAGAAGAGCGCCGCCGCCGGACGCAAGGAGCTGGCCGAGGCCCGTACGCTGCACGCCGCCTGGCAGGCCGCCGAGGCTGTCCTGCGCCACCGCGCCGCCGCCGACCGCTCCGCCAGGGTCGCCGCCGCCATCCGCGAGGCCGAGCGCGACGCCGCCCCCGCCCTCGCCGCCCGCGCCACCGCCGCCGCCGATCTCGTCCGGGCGCTGCACCTCGCCGCCGAGGACGGCGAGCGCGTCGCCAACGAGCAGGAGGAGCGCGCCGAGGCCCTCCAGGCCACCGGCGAGCGCGCCCACCGCGACGCCACCACCGCCGCCACCGAGGCCCAGCGGGCCCGCAGCGAGGCCGGTCATCTGCGCCAGCGGCTCGCGGAGGTCGAGCAGGAGACCGGCGAGGCCGTCCGGGCCGGCTGGCTCGACAACACCGCACCCGACGCCGACCCGGCCCGCGCCGCCCTCGCCGCCAGCGACGCCGAACAGGCCGCCGTCGCCGCCTGGGACACCGCCCGAGAGGCCGCCCGCACCGCCGCCGACCATGCCCGTGAGACGGCCGCCGCCGAGAGCCGCGCCGAGCTGGCCGCCGCCCGCGCCGCCGACGGGGCCAAGGCGGCGGAGCAGAGCTACGAGGACGAGCTGAGGGCCGCCGAGTCCATCGCCGCCGACCCGCGCCTCGCGGACCTGCTCGGCCTGCCCACCGGCCCGGGCGTACCGCACCCCCGCCGGGAAGCAGCCGACAAGCCGTCCGGACCGGACCGGGGCACCGCCTCCCGTACGGCTCCGCAGGGCGACGACGGCCACGGAGTACGCGCGGCGGAGGAGGCCCCGGACAGCGCGGTCGCCCTGGCCGACCAGCCCGCCCCCGCCCACCAGCCGCTCAGCGCCGAGGAGTTCGACCGCAGCGCCGACGAACTGCGCGAGCTGCTCGACCAGTCCGTCGCCGCCGCCGAGCGCCGCCTGTTCGACCTGCGCACCGCCGCCGCCGACGACGCCCGCATCCTCGGTGCCCTCGGTGAGGGCGGGCTGCTGCCCCCGGGCCCCGACGTCCTCGCCACCGTGGAATACCTGGGCGAGCACGGCATCCCGGCCCTGCCCGGCTGGCGCTATCTCGCCCAGGCCGTCGATCCGGCCGACCACGCCGCCGTCCTCGCCGCCCGCCCGGAGCTGGTCGACGGCGTCGTCATCACCGACCCCGACGCCCACACCCGCGCCCGCGAAGTCCTGGGCTCCGCGGCCCTGTTGCCCCGCTCGGCCGTCGCCGTCGGCACCGCCGCCGCCCTCCTCGCCCCCGTCCCGGACACCGCCACCGGCTCCGACTCCCAGCACGACGGCGTCTTCCTCGTCCCGCCGAACCCGGCCATGCACGACGAGCACGCCGCCGACGAGGAGCGCCACGCCCTGCGCTCCCGCGCCGCCGCCCGCGACGAGGACATCCGCACGCTCGCCGCCCGGCTCTCCGGCGACCGCGCCCTCGCCGCCCGCATCGGCTCCTGGCGCGCCGACTGCCCGCCCGGCATGCTCGCCGAACTGGCCGAGGCCGCCACCAATGCCCGTACGGCCGCTGAGAGCGCCGAAGCCGCCCTCGCGGAGGCCCGTACCGCCCGCGTCGAGGCCGACGAGGCCGCCGCCGACACCGCCCGGGTCCGGGACGAGCGCCAGGAGGCCGCCCAGCGCGCCCGCCGGGTCGCCGACGCGCTGGCCGGGCTCGCCCACCGCCTGCGGGAGCGCGCCCGCTGGCAGGTCCGCCTCCGCGAACTGGCCGACGAGGCCGCCGAGGCCGAGGCCCGCGCCGCCGTCTGCCTGGACCTCGCCCGCTCCGCCGACGAGGACCGCAGGGCCGCCCAGCGCGCCGGGGACGACGCCCGTCGCACCGCCCGCGCGCTGCGCGCCGAACGCGCCGAGATCGCCGGGGCTCCGGAGGCCCTCCCGGAGCCCGACGAGACCAGGCCCCGCGTGGCGCTGCCCACCCTCCGCGAGGCCTACCGGGCCGCATCCCAGCTGTACGAGAAGGTCGGCGTCGGCGCCGACCTCCGCGCCGAACAGGCCCGCGCCGAGAGCGACGAGAGCGCCGCCCTCGCTGAGCTGGACCGGCTGACCAACAAGGTCCGCACCCGCGCCGCCCAGCTCCTGGAAGGCACCGACGGAGCCGACGGCCCCTCCCGCCAGGCGGCGGCCGCCCGCGCCGAGTCCCACGTACAGCTCCTGGAGACCCGGGCCTCCACCGCCAGCGAGCAGCTGGGCCGGTTCCGCGGCGAGGCCGAGCGGCTGGCGCCCGGGGACGACCGGCCGCACCACACCGAGCTGCCCGACGAGCTGGTCCCCGCCGACGCCGAGCAGGCCCAGGTCCTCCTGCGTACGGCCACCGCCGAGCTGGCCGCCGCCACCGCCGCTCTGGACACCGCCCGAGCCGCCCACGGCGAGCTGCTCCACGCCCACCGCACTGCCGAGGACTCGGCGGGCGGCTTCGACGAGACCGCCGCCCTCCTGCGCGACCTGCTCCGCGACCACGGCACGGAAGAGGCCACCGAGACCCCCGAGCCGTATCCGGGCACCCTGGAGGAGGCCCGGCACTCCGCCGCCGAGGCCCGCCGCTCCCTGCGCGGCTGCGCCACCGACCTCTCGGCCGCCGAGAGTGCCGTACGGGAAGCGAGCGACGTCCTCGTACGGCACGCCAACTCCACGCGCTACGAGCAGGTCCGCACCCCGGCCCGCCAGCAGATCCGCGAACTGCCCGCGTCGGCGCTCCCGGAGCACGCCCAGAAGTGGGCCGACGCCTTCGCTCCCCGGCTCCGCGTCCTGACCGACGAACTGGTCCAGCTCGAGCGCAACCGCGACTCCATCGTCGACCGGCTGCGCGGACTGGTCGAGTCGGCCCTCGCCACGCTCCGCTCCGCCCAGCGGCTCTCGCAGCTGCCCGAGGGGCTGGGGGAGTGGTCGGGGCAGGAGTTCCTGAGGATCCGCTTCGAGGAGCCCGACCAGGCCACCTTGACCGAGCGGCTCGGGGAGGTCATCGACGACGCGACGCGCGCCGCCCTCAAGAAGAACTCCGACCTGCGTCGGGACGGCATGTCCCTGCTGCTGCGGGGTGTCGAGGCGGCCCTGCGGCCCAAGGGCATCGCCGTGGAGATCCTCAAGCCGGACGCCGTGCTCCGCGCCGAGCGGGTCCCGGTCGGACAGATGGGCGACGTCTTCTCCGGCGGCCAGCTGCTCACCGCAGCCATCGCCCTCTACTGCACGATGGCGGCGCTGCGCAGCAACGACCGGGGCCGCGACCGGCACCGGCACGCGGGCACGCTGTTCCTGGACAACCCGATCGGCCGGGCCAACGCCACGTATCTGCTGGAACTCCAGCGCGCGGTCTCCGACGCGCTGGGCGTCCAACTGCTCTACACGACCGGTCTCTTCGACACGACCGCGCTCGCCGAATTCCCGCTCGTCATCCGCCTGCGCAACGACGCGGACCTGCGGGCCGGGCTGAAGTACATCAGCGTGGAGGAGCATCTGCGCCCCGGCCTGCCCCAGCAGGACCCGGAGGGCGAGACGGTCCACGGCGAGATCACGGCGACCCGCATGTTCAAGCGGAGCGCAGCGCAGACCGAGGAGCCGCAGTCGCACCTGGAGGCGCAGCGGCACCCGGAGGCGTGACGCCCGGCCGCGGCACCACAGCGCACGGCCCGAGGAGCGACCCCCGTCTCCCGCAGGCCCGATGACCTTCCGTCGGGCCTGCGGTGCGGCGGTGCTGCCTCACCCCCGGGCGAGCCACACCGATGGAGGTCAAGCCCGGGAGAGATCACCGGTCCCCCGCCGCCCCCGTATCCTGCCGTCCGTCTCGTCCCGCTCCGCCGCTCGCGCCGCCCGCTGGGCCCGCCGCCGCTCCCGGCGCATCTGCCGGGCCGTACTGCTCGGCTCGGACACCACGCCGTGCCGCTGGTTCCACACCTGCCGGGTGACCCAGACGTCCAGCACCGCCCAGGTGGCGACCACCGTGCTGGCCACACCGCTGAGCACCATCGGGAAGGCCAGCCAGGAGCCGGCCAGGGTGCACAGGAAGGCGATGACCGCCTGGATGATCGTCAGCGCCATGATGAGGACGGCGCGCACCGCCGCCGTCCGCACCGCGTCCGGCATCCGCCGTCTGCCCGTCGGCTCCTCCACCCACAACTGCCGCGGAACCCGGGCCTCGTCCACGGCGTCCGCCCTCGCGGCGCCGACCGGTGCTCCGGCGCTTCCGCGCTCCTGCGTGCTCACGTCCTTCAACTCCCCACCGCTGTCCGACTTCAGGGTGGCTGCCCGGCTTGCGCCGGTTCTACGCGGGCGGACGAACTCGTACTGCCGCGCGTGCCCCGTCGTGCGTCCACCCCGTACATATGGACGAACTACCCGCCCCGAAGATTCCCCCTCAAAGCCGCCTCAGGGCTCAGAAGGCCACGGAACGAATAATTCCAGCCAACTGATATGGGCCCCAGCCCGGGGGGTCGTTGGGCACCCTCTGCCGCTTTCGCGAACTTCATCTCCGGGAATACCGGGGCAACCCACCACTAAATCCCGTCCGAACGGCTGAAAATCATCCGGACGTCTCTTCGAGTTGTCACCGTGTCAGTAGTAGGCTCGCGCCGTTTATTGACGTAGGACGGACCCTCGCCCGCGTCGGCCCGATGCGCACCGGTGTACGCGGGGCGAACGTCGGGGCGGGGTCGAGGGGCGACCGGGAGAAGACCACCCCCGCGGAGCGGGGTCGATCTGGGGGAGGCCATGCGCTTTCGCGGGAAGTCCATCCGCAGGAAGATCGTGGCGTTGCTGCTGGTGCCGCTCGTCTCCCTCACGGGTCTCTGGGGCCTGGCCACCTACGTGACCGGCCGCCAGGCGGCGGAGCTGATCAATGTCGGCAACATCGTCGAGAAGGTCGCCGGACCTCTGGAGGAGGCGGTCCGGACCGTCCAGGCCGAGCGCCGCCAGACCCTCGTCTTCCTGGCCGATCCCCGCGCCTCCGACGCCCTGCCCCTGCTGCTGAGCCAGCGCGCCGACACCGACCGGATCGTGGCCGAAGTCAGGGAGAGCGCCCGGCAGGACGACGTCCGAGAGGCGCTGGACCCCGAGTCCCGCACCCGCCTCGACGCGATCCTGAGCGCCGTCGACGGGCTGGGGTCGCTGCGCGAGTCGGTCGAGAAGCGCACCATCGGCCGGGCGAAGGCGCTGGACTTCTACAACGGCCTCGTCGACCCGGCGTACCGCTTCCTCAACGGGCTCCACACCACGGAGAACGGCTCGCTGGACAAGCAGATGCGGGCGCTGGTCGGCATATCCAGGGCCCGCGAGATGCTGTCGCGCGAGGACGCGCTCGTCGCCTCCGGCCTTGTCGCGGGCCGCTTCACCACCGCCGAACTGCGCCAGGTGTCCGGCCTGGTGGCCCAGCGGCAACTGCTCTACGACGTCAGCCTGGAGAACCTCCCCGCCGCCGAGCGCCGCCGCGTCGAGCAGTTCTGGAGCAGCCCGGACGCCGAACCGCTGCGCACCGCCGAGGACGCCCTGATCGCCGCCGGACCCACCAAGCGCCCGGGCGCCGTCGACACCGCACGCTGGCAGGAAGCCGCCCCGCCCGTCCTCGACCGGCTCGCGGCCGACGCCACGGAGATGGGCGACCGCTTCCAGGACCGCGCGGAACCGGCCGGATACCGGGTCCTCGCCCAGGCCGGGGCCGCCGGCGTCCTCGGATTCCTGGCCCTGATGGTCTCGATCTTCGTCTCCGTGCGGATCGGCCGTGAGCTGGCCCGCGACCTCTCCCGGCTCCGCAAGGACGCCCACGAGGTCTCCGGCGTCCGGCTGCCGAGCGTCATGCGCAGGCTGGCCGCCGGTGAGCAGGTCGACGTCGAGACCGAGGCCCCGCACCTCACCTACGACCGCGACGAGATCGGCCAGGTCGGCCAGGCGCTCAACACCCTCCAGCGCGCCGCCGTCGAGGCCGCCGTCAAGCAGGCGGACATGCGGCGCGGCGTCTCCGAGGTCTTCGTCAACCTCGCACGCCGCAACCAGGTCCTCCTGCACCGCCAGCTGACCCTGCTGGACACCATGGAGCGCCGCACCGAGAACAGCGACGAACTGGCCGACCTGTTCCGGCTGGACCACCTCACCACCCGGATGCGGCGCCACGCCGAAGGGCTCGTGATCCTCTCCGGCGCCGCCCCCTCCCGCCAGTGGCGCAAGCCGATCCAGCTCATGGACGTCGTACGGGCCGCCGTCGCCGAGGTCGAGGACTACGAGCGCATCGAGGTCCGACGGCTGCCCCGGATCGGCGTGGGCGGCCCCGCCGTCGCCGACCTCACCCACCTCATCGCCGAACTCCTGGAGAACGCCACCGTCTTCTCGCCCCCGCACACGGCGGTCCAGGTGCACGGCGAACGCGTCTCCAACGGCTTCACCCTCGAAATCCACGACCGCGGCCTCGGCATGCCACCCGAAGTCCTGCTCGACGCCAACCTGAGGCTCGCGGAGACCCCCGACTTCGAGCTCTCCGACACCGACCGCCTCGGCCTCTTCGTGGTCAGCCGCCTCGCCCAGCGCCAGAACGTCCGGGTCTCCCTGCAGAAATCGCCGTACGGAGGCACCACCGCGGTCGTCTTCATCCCCGCCGCCCTCCTCACCGAGGCCCCCGACACCCATGGCACCGGCTTCCGGCTCGACCGCCGTGCCGAGCGCGCGATCGGCAGCGGCCGGGGAGCCGACGCGGCGCGGAAGGCGCAGAGCACCGCGCCGTCGGACGGGGACCGCAGGGCCAACGGCAGGTCCACCGTCCTTTCCCCGGTCCCCACCGGCCTCACCGGCCCGGCGGTGCTCGACGGCCCGGTCGAACTGGAATCCCCGGTCGGCCCCCTGGACCTCGCCGGCGACCCGCTGGACCGCGCCACCGACCCGGCCCTGGACCCCGCTCTGGGACCGGTGCTGGACGGCGTCTTCGACCTGGAGGACACCGAGAGCGAGCGCGGCGGCATCTTCCGCGCCCGCGACCTGCGCCGCGAGGACGGCCGCGACCCGCAACACGGCGACGACAGGGGTACGCGCCGCGAGGACCACAGCCGGGACGCGCGCCGCGACCAGCACCACCGGGACCGCGACCGCGACGGTGAGGGACGCAAGGCGCAGGTCCGCCCGATGCGCCCCAAGGGCCCCGTACCGCTGCCGCGCCGGATCCCGCCGACTCTGGTCACCGACCGGGGCCGCCGCGTGGACGACCGGGCCCCGCAGGTCCCTTCGGCCGCCGCCGCCGACGACGAGCCGCCCGCCACCGCGCCCCGTACCCCGACCGGCCCGGTCGCGCACACCACCCCCTGGGCCGCCCGTGCCGCCCGGCGCAACCCCGCCCCGCTCACCACACCCGAGCCGCCGCACACCTCAAAAGCGCCCCGCACCAACCGAGAAGCACCTCGCACCACCACCGAGGCCAGGATCGGCCCCGCCCCCGACACCGTGGGCGGCCTGCCCCGGCGGGTCCGGCAGGCCAGCCTCGTCCCCCAGCTCCGTGAGGACTCCGCCGAACGGACTCCGTACCGGGCGCCCGCCGAGACGGTCGACGACTTCGACCGTGACGCGGACGAAGTACGCAATCGCATGGCCTCACTCCAGCGCGGCTGGCAGCGCGGTCGTCGGCAGAACGCCGAGGACGCGGCCGGCTCCGAGGGAACAGCACCAGGAACCACTCCGGGAGGGGACGGTCGATGACCGCACCGAACGCCGCAGCACCCGACTCCGCACGCCAGGGCTCGGGCGAACTGAACTGGCTGCTGGACGAACTCGTCCAGCGCGTCGCCAGCATCCGCAAGGCGCTGGTGCTCTCCAGCGACGGGCTGGCCACCGGCGCCTCGCAGGATCTGACCCGGGAGGACGGCGAGCATCTGGCCGCCGTCGCCTCCGGGTTCCACAGCCTCGCCAAGGGCGTGGGGCGCCACTTCGACGCGGGCCGGGTCCGCCAGACCGTCGTCGAACTCGACGAGGCGTTCCTCTTCGTGACCGCGGCCGGGGACGGCAGCTGTCTCGCCGTCCTGGCCGACGCGGACTCCGACGTGGGCCAGGTGGCGTACGAGATGACGCTGATGGTCAAGCGCGTGGGGGCCCACCTGGCCAACGCCCCACGGACGACCGGTCTGCCCGCCGGAGGGTGAGGGGCGGGCATGAGCGCTGACTCCCCCCGCAACCCGGCCCCCGGCCTCGGCACGGACGGCGGAGCCGGGGGCCCCGATGCCCTGGCGGCCACCGCCGCCGAGCCGTCCGCCACCGCCGACCCCCAGTCCTCGCGTTGGTACGACGCGGAGGCCGGCCCCGTGGTGCGCCCCTACGCCATGACCCGGGGGCGTACCAGCAGCGCCTCCCGGCACCGGCTCGACCTCATCGCGCTCGTCGTGCCCGAACCGGCGGCCGAGGACCCCGGCCGGGACCAGACGCTCTCGCCCGAACACGTCACCATCGTCGAACTCTGCAGCGACGCGCCCCAGTCGATCGCCGAACTCGCCGCCGAACTCGACCTGCCGGTAGGGGTGGTACGGGTCCTGGTCGGTGATCTCGTCGAGGACGAGCTGGTGCACGTCACCCGCCCCGTTCCCCCGGCCGAACTACCGGACGTGAACATTCTCCGTGAGGTGATCAATGGCCTTCGGGCGCTCTAGCCGCACCAAGCAGCGGCCCGTCGAGCCCATCACCCTGAAGATCCTGGTGGCCGGAGGCTTCGGGGTGGGCAAGACGACCGCGGTCGGCGCGGTCAGTGAGATCCGGCCCCTGCGCACGGAGGAACGCCTCACCGAGGCGGGCCGCCCGGTCGACGACCTCGCGGGCGTCGAGTCCAAGACGACCACCACGGTCGCCATGGACTTCGGCCGGATCACGCTCCGGGAGGATCTGGTCCTCTACCTCTTCGGCACCCCGGGACAGGACCGCTTCTGGTTCCTCTGGGACGAGCTGGCCCAGGGCGCCCTGGCAGCGGTGGTCCTCGCGGACACCCGCCGCCTGGAGGACTGCTTCGCGGCGGTCGACTACTTCGAGCGCCGCCGGATCCCGTTCACGGTGGCCGTCAACTGCTTCGAGGGGGCTGGCAGGTTCCCGGCCGAGACGGTGCGGGCCGCACTCGACCTGGACCCCGAGGTCCCGGTGCTGCTGTGCGACGCGCGGGACCGTTCGTCGGTACGTGACGTCCTGGTCGCGGTGGTCGAGCACGCCCTGGAGCGCGCGGCGCGGGACCGCCCGCCCGTCGCCACCTGAACCCCTGACGCCCGGCGGCACGCGTACGGCCCGTACCCCCGCCGACAGGGGTACGGGCCGCACATCGTCCGGCGGGCCGGGCTGTGAGTGTTCTGCGATCGTGACGAACCGTCAAGTCATGGGTAGACAACAGGAAACTTCGCAAGGAACCCCTCCAAGGAACTCCTCAGCGGACGGCGATCACCGCGGAACCATGCCCGAGCAGCCCTTGGTTGGCCGTGACGCCCCCCGGGCGCCCGGCCCTGCGCCTGACGGACCCCTGCGCCTGACGGACCCCTGAGCCTGACGGACCCCTGAGCCTGACGGCCCCCTGCCCGGCCCCGCAACCGCTGGGTCAGCTCGCACACCTGGACGATGGTCTGCGCCCCCGACGCGTACGCGGCGCAGACGGAGGTCACCCGTGCCCCCTGCCACCCCAGCGCCCGTGCGGACGTCGCCCCGGCCACGTACCCCGGACAGCCGCCCCGGACCGTCTGTGCGCTCACCACCGCCCCCCTCGGGCCACCCGACGCCGGCATCGGCCAGAGCAGCGCGCGCGGCGGGTGCCCAGCGGCCGGAACGCCTCCTCGCGGGCGCCCTCGGCGAACCAACCGGCCACGGCGGGTAGGCGCGTGCGTGGCAAAGCCCCTCCCCGAGACCCCGTCCGGCGAGCTGTCAGGAGTGCGCACGGGCGACCGCACACGGCGAGAGCCCGGGCGGAACCCCCGGGGGCGGAGTCCTCCGCCCCCGGCGGCCCCGACGCTCAGTCGCTGCGGTGCTCGGCCAGCCACTTCGCCGCCGTCTCCGCCAGCTCCGCGTCGCGGCCCGCGAGCATCATCCGGATCATCTGCGCGTCCCCGCGCAGCGACCACGCCGGATGCCCGAAGGTCGCCGGGTTGTTCTTCTCGATCAGGAAGTGGGCCGGCCAGGCCGCGCCGTACCCGATCAGCGGCAGGGCCGCCAGATACCGCTTCCGGCCCCGCGCCAGCCCGTAGGCGGAGACCGCGAGTCCGGTCAGAGTGCCGGCCAGATGGACCCAGCGGGTGGCGGCGCGGGAGTGCATCGCGACGTAGTACGGCCAGAATTCCTCGTACGAATCGAACGTCTGCTGTGGCATACGGGCACCGTAGCCGCCCCGTCGGCAACCGAACACGCCCCTTGCGCGTCCGAAAGGAAGAACGGGCGGGCCGGAGCCCACGGGGGTGGTCCCGGTCCGCCCGTTCGCCGCCCCCACCGTCCCCTCACCGGCGCCCGCTCCCTCAGCGCCCGGCGACCGACCTGAGAGCCACCGGAAAGTCGAAGTGGGTGTCCGGGAACAGCTCGGGCCGGTGGGTGAAGTGCCACCACTCCTCCGGCAGGTTCACGAACCCCACCTCGGCCAACGTCCGTCTCAGGAAATGCCGGTTGGCGCGCTGCACCCCCTGGATCCGGGGGTCGTCCGTGTGCGAGAGGGTGTCGAAGCAGTCGTAACCGGTCCCCATGTCGACGGAGTTGTCGGGGAACCGCTCGCTCTTCGGAGCGAAGCAGGGCGTCAGCTTCTCGCCCGGACGGTACGGCCTGGTCGGCGGCGCCGGGAGCCGGACCAGCGTCAGGTCCACCGTGCTGCCCCGGCTGTGCCCGGACTTCTCCGCGATGTAACCGTCCTCGAACAGCCGGGACTTGTCGACCCGCGGATAGAACTCCCCTTTCATGGACTGGTCGTCGAGATCCTTCGCCCAGCGCACGAAGTGGTCCACCGCCCGCTGCGGCCGGTAACAGTCGTACACCTTCAGCGAATAGCCCTGCCGCAGCAGCCGCTGCTGCGCCCGGTGCAGCGCCTGGGCGGTGGGCCGGGCCAGGATGCAGACCGGCTGCCGATAGCCGTCGACACGCTCACCGAGGAAGGTGTGCGCGGTGGTGTAGCGCATCTCCTGAATGATCGTCGGATCCATCGAACGCAACGCCACGAACCCTTCCGGTGCTTTCGCAGGCCGAGTGGGGCCCTGCGCCGGAGCGGGGGAGACGGCCGAGCCCGCGAGCAGGGCGGTGGCGGCAGCGGTGGCCAGGGCGCGGAGAGCGGTACGCATTCCCGTCATGGGCACACCGTCTACCAGCTTCCCGCCCCGGGCGGAAGGACGATCGGCTACAGTCCGCCCGTGTCCGAGCCCACCCGCAGCCCCGCCCCGCAGCCCGCCCGAGGACCGTCCCCCTATGTCAGGGACTCCCACTGCTCCACCTGCGGAGCCCCGTACACCGCCCTCGCCTCTCCCGGAACCTGGCCCCGCGCCTGCGCCCGCTGCGGCACCACCGCCTACCGCAACCCCCTCCCGGTCGCCGTGGCCCTGCTCCCCGTGGCCTCCGCCGACTCGACCGGACTCGTCGTCATCACGCGCACCATCGAACCGCAGAAGGGCGGCACGGCCCTTCCCGGCGGTTTCGTCGACCACGCGGAGGACTGGCGCCACGCGGTCGTCCGCGAGCTGCGCGAGGAGACCGGGATCGAGGCCGCCACCGGGGACGTCCGCCTCGCCGACGCCCTGAGCGACACCGCCGGCCACCTCCTGCTCTTCGGGCTCCTCCCGCAACGCCCCCTGTCGAGCCTGCCGCCCTCCGTCCCCACCCATGAGACATCGGGGTACGAGATCCTCTACGCCCCGCGCCCGCTGACGTTCCCGCTGCACACAGAGGCGGCGAACGCCTGGTTCGCGGGCCGCTACGGCTGAGGGGGGCGGCCCCGAGCGACGGGGACGCCACCACGCCCCGAGTACCCGGGCCCCGCCACGCCCCGGGGCGTACGGGACTCCGCCCGCCAAGCCCTCCGCCCGCCTGCTCTCCGCCCGCCTGCTCTCCGCTCTCCGCCCGACGCCCGCCACCGCCCGGCCCTCTACCCCTCCACCGCCCCCCGCACCCGCACGGGCAGCCCGACCGGGTCCCCCTCCCCACCACCGTCCCGCTCCACCACCACGCGGTCCCCCTCCCACCGCGCCACATACCGTTCGAGCTCGGCCTCCGCCCACCCGTCACCGGGGTCCCGGACCACCAGCCCGCCCCCCGCTCGCCCCGGAGCCGGGGCCCAAACCTCCAGCTCCAGATCCCCGTCCGCGTCCCGCACGGGGATGACCGCCCCCGCCCGAGCCAGCACCGGAATCCGGGAGAGCGGGGCGTCGACCGCCACCGACCCCGGCCCCTCGTACGCCCGCCCGGTCGCCGTGTCGTACCAGCGCCCCCGTGGCAGCCGCACCACCCGCCGATCCGCACCCGCCTCCATCACCGGGGCCACCAGCAGCGCATCGCCCAGCAGGAACGCGTCCTCGCACCCCCGCAACGCCCGGTCACCCGGCGCCGTCCACCACACCGGCCGCACATAGGGCGCCCCCGACAGCCGCGCCACATGCGACAGCGTCACGAAGTACGGGCGCAGCCGCTCCCGCTCCACCAGCGCGGCCCGCGCGTGCTCCAGCACCTCCGGCCCGAACTCCCACGGCTCCCGGCGCCCCGCGTCGATCGCCGCATGGGTCCGGAACAGCGGCAGGTACGCGCCCATCTGGAACCACCGCAGATACAGTTCCGGGGACGGGGACCCGTCGAACCCGCCCACGTCCGGACCCGAGTACGGCACCCCGCACAGCCCGAGGCCCAACACCAGCGAGAGCGAGGCCCGCAGCCCCGGCCACCCGGTCGAGACATCCCCGGACCAGGTGCCCCCGTACCGCTGCATCCCCACCCACCCCGACCGGGAGAACAGGAACGGCCGCTCCTCGGGGCGCAGCCGGAGCAGCCCCTCGTAACCGGCCCGGGCCATCGCCAGCCCGTACACGTTGTGCGCCTCACGATGGTCGCCGCCCGCGCCTTCCAGGACATGCCGGGCGGAACGGGGCAGCGACGGGTCCCCGAACGCGGTGAACGACACCGGCTCGTTCATGTCGTGCCAGACCCCCGAGAAGCCCTGCGCAAGCCGCTCCCCGTACAGAGATCCCCACCATTCCCGCACAACCGGATCAGTGAAGTCCGGATAGACGCAGGCCCCCGGCCACACCTCGCCCACCACCACCCGCCCCCGCGCGTCCCGGACGTACGCCCCGCGCTCCCCGACCGCCAGCCCCGCGTCGAACACCGCGTCCCCCGGCTCGGCCTTCACCGCCGGGTCCACGATCGACACCAGCCGCACCCCCTCCGCCCGCAACTCCTTCGCCAGTCCGGGCAGATCGGGGAACCGCTCCCGGTCGACCGTGAACACCCGGTGGCCGTCGTAGTGGTCGATGTCCAGATGCAGCACGGAGAGCGGAAGCCCCCGCTCCCGGTACCCGGCCACCACCCGCCGCACCTCCCGCTCGGCGCCGAACCCCCACCGGGCGTGCTGCGGCCCCAGAGCCCACGACGGCGGCACCGCGGGCGCGCCCGTCAAGGCCGTCCACCCTCGCAGCACCCGGGTCGGCGTCCCCGTCACCACCCAGCACCGCAGCGGCCCGCCCTCCATCCGCACCTCGCACGTGCCCGGCCGGTCGTGCCCGGAGCCGGCGCCCTCCGCACCCTCACGCACCACCACCCGGCCCGCCCAGGTGTTGTCGTGGAACGCCAGATGCGTCCCGGCGTCCGAGACCACCACCTGAACCGGCATCGTCAGATACAGCGGATCGTCCCCCGGTCCGAACCGACCGCCCGGATCGGTGTTCCACAGCCCGTACGCCCCGTCCCGCAGCCGGGGCCCCGACGCCCGCCCGCCCAGCCCGAAGAACCGGGCGTCCGCCGGCACCTCCGACCGCTGCACCCACCGCACCGGGCCCCCGCCCACCGGCTCCCACCAGCGCGGCGGCAGCTCCCGCCGCAACAGCACCCCACCGGGCGTCCGCAGCTCCACCGCACCCGTCCGCGAGACCACCACCGTCAGCCGCTCGGAGACCACCTGCCACCCCCCGTCCTGGCCCGGCTCCAACACCGCCCGCGGATCGACCGCCGGCACCTCGCCCGCCAACGCGTACGACGGCAGCGGATCAGCCCCGTCCCACGCCCAGAACACCGCACCGCCCACCGCCACCCGCACCCGCAGCGACGAACGGGCGAACCGCACCACACCCCCGCCCGGCCCGGGCTCCGCCCCCACCAGAGCACCGGGCACCCGGGCCCGCTCCGCACCGCGCGCGGGCAGCGCCCTCGCATCCGCCGACCGGCGCCGCCAGGCCGCGCGCAGCGTACGCAGACCCCGTACCGAACCGACCAAACTCACCCGACGCACCAGGTCACGACCGTCCATGGCGCACACCATGCCACCCGCCCGGACCGCAGAACCTCCCGTTCAACTCCCGTTCACCCGCTCCGCCGGAAAGCCGCCCCCGAACCACCGACGGCCCGGCGCCCACCCCGACCCGCCCCCACACGGCCCTACGGACCCCCCCCGTCATGCCGACCCACCCTGGTGCCGAAGACGATCACATGGCATCGTCCGTGTCAGCCGCTCACGCGCACACCCCAGCCCGTGCGCGCCGACACGCCACCCGCGTACCCGTCCAGCCAGGGAGCCGCCCCATGACCGCAGCCACGCCCGACGCACCCCTCTGGGAGCCGAGCCCGGACCGCATCGCCGCTGCCGCCGTCACCCGCTTCCAGGGGTGGGCCGCGAGCCGCTTCGGCGCCCCGGCCGAGGGCGGTTACGCGGCCCTGCACCGCTGGTCCGTCGACGAGCCGGACACCTTCTGGCAGGCGGTGGCGGAGTGGTTCGACATCCGCTTCTCCACCCCGTACGAGAGCATCCTCGGCGACCGCGCCATGCCCGGCGCCACCTGGTTCCCCGGCGCCACCCTCAACTACGCCGAGCACGCCCTGCGTACCGCCGAGGACCCGGGCCGCGCCGACACCCCGGCCCTCCTGTACGTCGACGAGACCCACACCCAGATCCCCATCAGCTGGTCCGACCTCCGCCGCCAGGTCGGCGCGCTGGCCGCCGAGCTGCGCGCCCTCGGCGTCACCCCCGGCGACCGCGTCAGCGGCTACCTCCCCAACATCCCGCAGGCCGTCGTCGCCTTCCTCGCCACCGCGGCCGTCGGCGGCGTCTGGACCTCCTGCGCCCCCGACTTCGGCGCCCGCAGCGTCCTCGACCGCTTCCAGCAGATCGAACCCGTCGTCCTCTTCACCGTCGACGGCTACCGCTACGGCGGCAAGGAGCACGACCGTACGGAGACCGTCGCCGAACTCCGCCGCGAACTGCCCACCCTCCGCGCGGTCGTCCACATCCCGCTGCTCGGCACCGACGCCCCCGAAGGCGCCCTCGCCTGGACCGCCCTCACCTCCGCCGACACCGAGCCGACCTTCGAACAGGTCCCGTTCGACCACCCGCTCTGGGTCCTCTACTCCTCCGGCACCACCGGCCTGCCCAAGGCCATCGTCCAGTCCCAGGGCGGCATCCTCCTCGAACACTTCAAGCAGCTCGGCCTCCACTGCGACCTCGGCCCCGAGGACCGCTTCTTCTGGTACACCTCCACCGGCTGGATGATGTGGAACTTCCTCGTCTCCGGCCTCCTCACCGGCACCACCGTCGTGCTGTACGACGGCAGCCCCGGCTACCCCGACACCAGCGCCCAGTGGCGGATCGCCGAACAGACCGGTGCCACCCTCTACGGCACCTCCGCCGCCTACGTCATGGCGTGCCGCAAGGCCGGCATCCACCCCGGCCGCGACCTCGACCTCTCCCGTATCCAGTGCGTCGCCACCACGGGCTCCCCGCTCCCGCCCGACGGCTTCCGCTGGCTCCACGACGAGGTCGCCGACGACCTCTGGATCGCCTCGGTCAGCGGCGGCACCGACGTCTGCTCCTGCTTCGCCGGAGCCGTCCCCACCCTCCCCGTCCACATCGGCGAACTCCAGGCCCCCTGCCTGGGCACCGACCTCCAGTCCTGGGACCCCTCGGGCAAGCCGCTGACCGGCGAGGTGGGCGAGCTCGTCGTCACCAACCCGCTCCCGTCCATGCCGATCCGCTTCTGGAACGACCCCGACGGCAGCCGCTACCACGACAGCTACTTCGACATGTACCCCGGCATCTGGCGCCACGGCGACTGGATCACCATCACCGACCGCGGCTCGGTGATCATCCACGGCCGCTCCGACTCCACCCTCAACCGCCAGGGCGTCCGGATGGGCTCCGCCGACATCTACGAGGCCGTCGAACGGCTCCCCGAGATCCGCGAGTCCCTCGTCATCGGCCTCGAAGAGCCCGACGGCGGCTACTGGATGCCGCTCTTCGTCCACCTCGCCGAAGGCGCCACCCTCGACGACGACCTCCGCGCCGCGATCAAGGCGACCATCCGCGAGAACCTCTCCCCGCGCCACGTCCCCGACGAGGTCATCGAGGTCCCCGCCATCCCGCACACCCTCACCGGCAAGCGCATCGAGGTTCCGGTCAAGCGCCTGCTCCAGGGCACCGAGCTGGCCAAGGCGGTCAACCCGGGCTCGGTGGACAACCTCGACCTCCTCCACTTCTACGCCGAGCTGGCCGCGAGCCGCCGCCGCTAGAAGCCGTCCCAGGCCCGTTGTCAGTCCTCCTGATTACGCTGAGTGAGCAAGGATTCACCGTGCACAGGGGGACACGACACATGGCACAGACCGAGAACACCAAGCGCACCACCGAGCCGAACACCCGGCACAGCGCGAAACGCCGCACGCCGCACGGCACCACCCTGCGACGCGTCCTGCGCCGCGAAGCCCCCAGCACCGTCGGCCTCCTGGCCGACGAGCAGGACTTCGCGGCCATGCGCCGCTACCGCACCTTCCCCTTCGACGACCACACCGCCTACCTCCAGCAGGTCGAAGGCCTGCTGACGACCCTGGCGGCCCAGGGCATCCACACCACGGTCGCCCTCTTCGACCCCGAGGAGTACGCCGAGTTCTGCGAGGAGTCCGGACTCGACGCGGACACCGGAGCGTGCCGCAGCCGCTTCACCGCCGAGATCGCCGCCGCCGGAGCCACCGTCACCTACACCGGCCAGCGACTTGCCGACCTCATCCCCCTCCTGGTCTCCCGCGCGGTCCGCCAGGCCACCTGGGAGTACGCCACGCTCCTCCTCGCGGACCTCGGCGCCTGCGCCGACTGCGGCCAGGACATCGGACGCGCCGCCTTCGACCGTGCCTCCCACCTCCTCACCCGCCTGCTGGAGACGGCAGGCCCGGGCACACACCACCTGGTCTGCTCCACCCCCACGGAGCACGACCAGCTCCTGGCCGCGCTCAACACCCACCGCGACACCACGGGAGCGGCCCGCATCGACGCCTCGGAAGGAGCGGAGTTCGCCACGGTCCTCGCGGTGGCCATCGCGCTGGAGACACCCGGGGGAGTGGTCCTCCGCACCAGCGCCCCCGACACCCCGGACCGCGTCCACGGCTGGCGACTGGCGTACGGCGCCCTCGCCCCGCTCACCGCGGGCGAGGTCTTCAACGCCTACTGCACCGACGCCGACACCGGAGAGCCCGTCTCCCCGGAATCCGGCGTGGAGTACTGCGCGGGGTTCGACATCGGAGCCGACCCGGCGGAACCGCACCGCTGACGCGGGCACACAACAGGAGGGGCTGTCCGCCCCCGGGCGGAAAGCCCCTCCTGCCACACACCACCCGCGGCGTGCCTACTCGCCGGACAGCACAGCCTGAGCCGCCTTGCGGGCCTCATCGGCGGAGTCCGCCGCCCGGGCGGCGTTCGCCGCACGCTCGCACTGCGCCAGCGTGTACTTGGCCAGCGTGGCGCGCACATAGGGAATGGACGCGGCACCCATCGAGAGCGAGGTGACCCCCAGCCCCGTCAGCACACAGGCCAGCAGCGGATCCGAAGCGGCCTCACCGCACACACCACAGCTCTTGCCCTCGGCGCGAGCGGCCTCGGCGGACAGCGCCACCAGATCCAGCAGCGCGGGCTGCCACGGATCCTGGAGCCGCGACACCGCGCCCACCTGACGGTCGGCGGCGAAGGTGTACTGCGCCAGGTCGTTGGTGCCCAGCGACAGGAACTCCACCTCCTGGAGGATCGACCGCGCCCGCAGAGCGGCCGACGGAATCTCCACCATCGCACCGAACTTCGCCTGCAGCCCCGCCTCACGGCACGCCTCCGCGAACGCCTTGGCGTCGATGCGGTCGGCCACCATGGGCGCCATGACCTCCAGGTACACCGGCAGGCCCTCGGCCGCCTTGGCCAACGCGGTCAGCTGGGTCCGCAGGACCTCCGGGTGGTCCAGCAGGCTCCGCAGCCCCCGCACACCCAGCGCCGGGTTCGGCTCGTCGGCCGGCGTCAGGAAGTCCAACGGCTTGTCGGCCCCCGCATCCAGGACGCGTACGACCACACGTCCCTCAGGGAACGCCTCCAGCACCGCGCGGTAGGCCGCGACCTGCTTCTCCTCGGAAGGAGCCTGCTTGCTGTCGTCCAGGAAGAGGAACTCGGTGCGGAACAGCCCCACGCCCTCGGCCCCCGCCTCGACAGCGGCGGCCACATCGCCCGGACCGCCGACATTGGCGAGCAGCGGCACCTTGTGCCCGTCGGAGGTGGCACCCGGGCCGGTGGAGTCGGCCAGCGCGGCCTTACGAGCGGCGGCGGCGCTCCGCATCTCCTCCCGCTTCTCGGCACTCGGATCCACGAAGATCTCGCCCGTGCTGCCGTCCACGGCCACGACCGTGCCCTCGGCCAGCTCACCGGCGCCGGGCAGAGCCACCACGGCGGGCACACCGAGCGCCCGCGCCAGGATCGCGCTGTGGCTGGTCGGCCCGCCCTCCTCGGTCACGAAGCCGAGCACCAGGGCCGGGTCCAGCAGCGCCGTGTCGGCCGGCGCCAGGTCACGGGCGATCAGCACGTACGGCTCGTCACTGTCCGGAACCCCGGGCATCGGCACCCCGAGCAGCCGCGCCACGATCCGGTTCCGTACGTCGTCGAGGTCGGCGACCCGACCCGCCAGATACTCCCCGGCGTTGGCGAGCAGTGCCCGGTACGCGGCGAACGCGTCGTACACCCCGCGCTCGGCGGTGCTGCCCACGGCGATCCGCCGCTCGACATCGGACATCAGCTCGGGGTCCTGAGCCATCATGGCCTGCGCCTCGAGCACATGCTGTGCCTCGCCGCCGGCCAGGTTGCCGCGCGCGATCAGATCGGCGGCCACGGCCTCCACCGCCTGGCGGGCGCGCCCCTGCTCGCGCTCGGCCTCCTCGGCGGGAATCGATTTGGCGGGCGGCTCCAGCACCGCCGTGCCCATGTGCCGAACCTCGCCGATGGCCACACCGTGGCTCACGCCGACGCCTCGCAGCGTTGTCTCCATTTCACCCGTCTCCGGTTGTGCGGCGACCGTGTCACCGCGGTGGTTGTGCAACTGCCTTGTCACTGCGCCCGAGGAGTCACTGCCAGCCGAACAGCGCGTCGCCGACCTTCACGTCCCCGTCCGCGCGTACATCGGAGAGCGACTCGGCGGTGGCCTCCAGGGCCACGATGGGGCAGATGGGTGACTTGCCGGCGGCCTCGACGCCGGCCGGGTCCCAGCGCACGATGCTCTGGCCGCGGGAGACGGTGTCGCCCTTGTTCACGAGAAGCTCGAAGCCCTCGCCGTTGAGCTGGACGGTGTCGATACCGAGATGCGTCAGCACCCCGTGCCCGTCGGCGTCGACGACGACGAAAGCGTGGGGGTGGAGGGAGACGACGATGCCATCGACGGGGGATACGGCCTCGGAGGGCTCACGTACGGGGTCGATCGCGGTACCGGGACCGACCATCGCGCCGGAGAAGACCGGGTCGGGAACCTCGGCGAGTCCGATGGCGCGGCCGGCAAGAGGGGACGTCACGTTGGTCATGGGGAGCCTCCCAGGGGGTGGAGATTCAGGTGTCGCCGCCGCGGCTGATGTGGGGACGGCGTACTGCTCAGCAGCGTAAGTCATATGAAGTCCCGGTTCCGCCCGAGACCGGCCGGTTGACAGGCCTAGGGGTGCACCGCGAGCGATTTGCCTCGATCCCCGGCGGCCTGTACTGTCGTACTCCTGCCTGACCCCAACGCGACTTTGAGTCGGGGGTCGGCGGCGACCTTCAAGCCCAGATCCTAACCGTGAATGCTCCTTCGGTATGCCCGCAGGACGTGGTCAGGGAAACAGGAAAGGCCTGATAGAGTCGGACTCGCCGGAAAGGGAAAAGCGCGAAAGCGAAGAACTCTGGAAAGCGAACAGCAGGATCCCGCTTCGACCGGGAATCGGACACGGAAGAGTCTGATAGAGTCGGAAACGCAAGACAGCAGGATACAGAAGTAAACGAAGGGAAGCGCCCGGAGGGCCCCGGTGATACGGGACCGAAGGAAGCGTCCGTTCCTTGAGAACTCAACAGCGTGCCAAAAGTCAACGCCA
>NZ_JBWKCM010000002.1:0-7403 GCF_056436485.1 Streptomyces sp. NPDC043746
CGCCCGGTTACATTCCGAACCCGGAAGCTAAGCCTTTCAGCGCCGATGGTACTGCAGGGGGGACCCTGTGGGAGAGTAGGACGCCGCCGAACAATTTTTCTGGGAAAGCCCCGTACCGTATGGTGCGGGGCTTTCCTGCGTTCTGAACGTCTAGGGTCGGACCATGCGCTACGAACTGGTCATCTTCGACAACGATGGTGTGCTCGTCGACAGTGAGCCGATCGCCAACACCATCCTCGCCGGCTACCTCACCGAACTCGGTCACCCCACCTCGTACGAGGAATCGCTCCGCGACTACATGGGGGCCGCCATGCACCGGGTGCACGACCTGGTGGAGGAGCGGAGTGGTGAGAAACTCCCCGCCGACTTCGAGGCCACCTACTACGCCCGCACCTTTGCTGCCTTCCAGGAGGAGCTGGTGGTCGTGGACGGGGTCGAGGAACTGCTCGGCAAGCTCGTCGCCGACGGGGTCGACTACTGCGTCGCCTCCTCCGGGAGCCACGAGAAGATCCGGGTCGGGCACCGGAAGACCGGGCTCGACCAGTGGTTCGAGGAAGAGTGGATCTTCAGCTCGGAGGATGTCGGGCGGGGCAAGCCGGCGCCGGACCTCTTCCTGCACGCCGCCGAGCGGATGGGCGTCGCGCCGGAGCGGTGCGTCGTCATCGAGGACAGCCCGCTCGGCGTCGAGGCGGCCCGGGCCGCGGGGATGGACGTGTACGGATTCACCTCGATGATGCCCGCCGACCGGCTGACCGGGGTGACCGGGTACTTCTCGGACATGTCCCAACTCCCCGAACTGCTCGCCTGATCCGTCTACCCACGGGTAGCGCCTGGGCCTACGCTCGCCGCCATGGCAGACGCGGGCATGACACGTCTGGGTGGGACGGACCCGGGCACGGCGGACTCCGGCGTGACCGATGCGGGCAGGACCGACCCGGCGCTACGGCGCGGCAGGGCGGCGCTGGCGCTGAGCTTCGGTGTCCAGGGGGTGGCGTTCGCGCTCCTGGTGACGCGTATCCCCACCCTCCAGGACCAGTACGGGATATCCGACGGGCTGCTGCCCGCCTTCCTGGCCGCCGTCCCGGTCCTGGCGGGCGTCGGCAGCGTACTCACCGAGAAGGTGGTCACCCGGGCGCGGCCGGGGACCGTCCTGCGGTGGGCCCAACCGCTCGTCCTGGTGGCCCTGCTCGGGGCGGGCGCCGGGCGGGAGATGTGGCAGGTGGCCGTCGCGCTCGGCGTCTTCGGGCTGGCGGTCGGGGCGCTGGACGCCTCCATGAACATGCTGGGCGTCAGCCTTCAGCGGGCGTACGGGCGGAGCATCATGCTGGGGTTCCACGCCGTGTTCAGCCTCGGAGGGATCGCGGGGGCCTGCCTGGCCTGGGTCGGGGCGAGGTGGGAGCTGTCGTTGCTCGTGTCGTACCTGCCGGTGGTGGCCGTGCTGCTGCCCGCCGCGCTGGTGGGCAGCCGGTGGTACACGGCGGGGAGGGGGAAGGCGCCGGAGCCCGGCGGTGACGGTACCGGCGGGGCGGGCGGGGCGCTGTCGTTCAAGCTGCTGCTGCCGCTCTGCCTGGTCATGTGTTTCGCCTACATCGGTGACTCGACCGTCTCCAACTGGAGTGCCAAGTACCTCCAGGACGTGCTCGGCGGTTCGGAGCAGCTCGCGACCGTCCCGTACAACGTCTACATGGTGACGACGCTGCTCGGGCGGGCCGTCGGGGACCTCGGGGTGCGGCGGTGCGGGGCGGTGGCCGTGGTGCGGGCCGGGAGTCTGCTGGCGGCCGGGGGGTTCGCGGTGGTGGCGGTGGCGCCGGGGGCCTGGGTGGGGATGGCCGGGTTCACCCTGCTGGGGCTCGGGCTGAGTGTGATCGTCCCGCAGACATTCGCGGCGGCCGGGCGGCTCTTCCCGGGGGCCGGCGACGCCGCCGTGGCCCGGCTGAATATCTTCAACTATGTGGGGTTCCTGGTGGGTTCGCCGCTGGTGGGCGTTGTGGGCGACGCGTGGAGCTATCGGGGCGCCATGCTCGTCCCGATGGTCCTGGTGCTGGTGACACTGGTGTATGCCCGCTCGTTCGCGGCGGAGGGCGCCCGATACGGTGACGGGCATGAGCGGCCGCGCACAGCTGATGTGGGATGACGCAGTTACGGGTTACGACTTCGGGGAGAGCCACCCCATGGACCCGGTCCGGCTGGCCCTGACGATGGGGCTGGTGCGGGCGTTCGGGCTCGATACGGCGGTGGAGGTGCGGGGCGCGAAGCCCGTGGGGGACTCGACCCTGCGGCTTGTGCACCGGCAGGACTACGTCTCGGCGGTGCGGGCCGCCTCGGCCGATCCGCGGTCCGCCGACCAGGCCTACGGGCTCGGGACCGTCGACGACCCCGCCTTCGCCGGGATGCACGAGGCGTCGGCACTGATCGCCGGGCTCTCCGTCGGGGCGGCCGAGGCCGTCTGGCGGGGCGAGACCACGCACGCGGTGAACTTCGCCGGGGGACTGCATCACGCCATGCCGGGGGCGGCCGCCGGGTTCTGCGTCTACAACGACCCCGCCCTCGCCATCGCCCGGCTCCTGGAGCTGGGCGCCGAGCGGGTCGCGTACGTCGATGTGGACGTCCACCACGGGGACGGGGTGCAGGCCGCGTTCTGGGAGGACCCGCGCGTGCTGACGGTCTCCCTGCACGAGCACCCGCGTACGCTCTTCCCGCAGACGGGGTGGCCGGAGGAGACCGGGGCCGGGGCGGGCGAGGGGTCCGCGGTGAACCTGGCGCTGCCCGCCGGGACCGGCGACGCCGGGTGGCTGCGGGCCTTCCACGCCGTCGTCCCCGAGTTGCTGGCGGACTTCCGGCCGCAGGTGCTCGTCACCCAGCACGGGGCCGACACGCACTTCGAGGACCCGCTCGCCCATCTCGCGGTCTCGCTGGACGCGCAGCGGGCGGTCATGGAGTCCTGTCACGAGCTGGCCCACCAGTACGCCGAGGGCGGGCGGTGGGTGGCGCTCGGCGGGGGCGGGTACGCGGTGGTGGATGTCGTACCGCGGTCGTGGACGCATCTGGTGGGGATCGCGGCGCACGCGCCCGTCGACCCGGAGTCGGTGGTGCCGCCGTCCTGGCGTGACCTCGTCTACGCCCGTACGCGGCAGCTGGGGCCGGGCCGGATGACCGACGGACGTACGCCCACCTGGCAGTCCTGGGAGGACGGGTACGACCCGGCGGACCGGCTGGACCAGGCGGTGATCGCGACCCGTAGGGCGGCCTTCCCGCTGCGGGGGCTGCTCGCCTGAACCGGCGTACCAGGGCATGAACCGGGGTACCTCGGCGCCTGGTGCCCGGAGCCGTCGGGCGGGGCATTGTGCCGGGCCGTTACGCCAACGGTGGGGTGAAAGCGGGAATCCGGCCGCCCGGCCGGCGCGATACGGCAGCATCCATCGGGTGTTGAGCACCGGAGCGTTGCGCGCCCATCTGCTGGCGGCCCGGCTGGCCGGGCCTGTGGCCACCTCGCGCGAGAACAGTCTGCGCAGCTACCGGCTGTTCGCCGCGCGCGATCCGCGGGTGCTGCTGGGGCTGACGCCCGAGCGGGCCTGGGGCGAGCCGGAGGTGCTGCGGCTGATGGCGGAGCGGTGCGGGGTCTCGGCCGATCCCGCGCATGTGTCGGGGCCGGACGCGATCGACCCGGAGCGGACGCTGGCGGCGCTGGACGCGTTCGCGGAGCGGCTGGGCCGGGTGGCCGCGCTGCGGGCGCCGGTGCTGCTCGGCACCGGGCATCCGCAGCGGCTGCTGGGCTTCTACGCCGCGCTGGCAGACGCCTTGTCGGCGGCGGGGTGTCCTGTTCTCACCCCGGCGCAGGGGAGATGTATCGACATAACGACGCGGTTCGGCGTACGTACCTACCGCCTCGACTACGTACGGGGGGTCGCGCTGGTCCGTGAGCCCGGGGGGCGGCCCTCGGGTGGTGAAACCGGCGCACACACGCATTCGCCGCTGCCCGTCCGGGTGGCCCTCCAGGACGCGGCCGAGTGGTACGGCGTGCTTCCGGAGTTGGTGATCGGGGATCACGGGTGGGTCTGCGGCGCAGGTCAGCTCGGTATCGAGGCCATCGGTCCGGCGGATACGGACGATCCCGCGCTCTTCGTCGGCGAGGCCGAGGGGCGGGTTTCCGTCGTCGTGCCGCTCGACGACGGGGTCCGCTCGCACTACTACCGGCCACTGACGCGCTATGTGCTCCACCGGGCCGGTCTGTCCTCGTAGCCGCCCGATCGTCCCTCCTCTTCCCCACTCGCATCACCCGCCCCTAATCTGGGGAGTGAGCGCACAGCGACGAAGAGTCACCGGAGGGGAAGCCGGTGCGCGTCCGGTGCGGAAGGTACAGGTGGGTCATGGCTGCTGACAACGAAAGGCCTCTCAACGAGGTCAGGTTTCTGACCGTGGCGGAAGTCGCCTCGGTCATGCGAGTGTCGAAGATGACCGTGTACCGCTTGGTGCACAGCGGTCATCTGCCGGCGATCCGGGTGGGCAGGTCCTTCCGGGTGCCGGAGCAAGCGGTTCACGCGTATCTCCGCGAGTCCTTTGTGGGGGTGGAATCAGCCTGAGGCCGCCCCCGAAAGCCTCGGGGACTGCCGTCCGGAACCCTGAGGACGGGCCTCGGACGCCTGGGGTTTGCCCTCGGATTACGTCCCTCACGCGGTGGCGGGTAGGCTAGGCCGACGTAGGTCGTGTGGGCCCAGACGCCCCGCACCAGTGAAGAAGAAGTGAGCGAGGGTAGTCGTGGGCTCTGTTATCAAGAAGCGGCGTAAGCGGATGGCCAAGAAGAAGCACCGCAAGCTGCTCAAGCGCACGCGCGTTCAGCGTCGCAACAAGAAGTAGGCGAACGCAGTTCGTGAGATCCGCAGCCCTTCCGCCCTTCCGGCGGGAGGGCTGCGGTGCGTTTCGGGCACGGGGTCGTCACAGGGCGGCGTCCACCCGCTACGGTGACGGCCAGGGAAGTCACCGCGGGAAGCAGGTCTCGCTTCCCGGTCCGACGGAAGGCGCGGGTCTTGGGGAAGGTCGTCCTCGTCACAGGAGTGGCCCGGCAGCTGGGGGGCCGCTTCGTCCGGCGCGTCCAGCGGGAGCCGGGGGTGGACCGGGTGATCGCGGTGGACGCGGTCGCGCCCGCGCATCCGCTGGGGGACGCGGAGTTCGTGCGCGCGGACATCCGGCAGTCCGCCCTGGCCCGCATCCTGGCGCGGTACGCCGTGGACACGGTCGTGCACCTGGACGTCTCCGGCAGGGCGCTGGGCGCCGGCGGCCGTACGGCGATCAAGGAGACCAACGTCATCGGCACCATGCAGCTGCTCGGTGCCTGCCAGAAGTCCCCGGCCGTGCAGCGGCTGGTGGTGAAGTCCAGCACCAGCGTGTACGGGTCGGCGTCCCGCGACCCGGCGGTGTTCACCGAGACCACCCCGCCCAAGTCGCTGCCGAGCGGCGGGTTCGCGAAGGACGCGGTGGAGGTCGAGGGGTACGTACGGGGCTTCGCCCGGCGCCGCCCGGACGTCGCGGTCTGCGTCCTGCGGTTCGCCAACATCCTGGGGCCGCGTCCGGACTCGCCGCTGGCGGACTATCTCTCGCTGCCGGTCCTGCCGACCGTCTTCGGCTACGACCCCCGGCTCCAGTTCGTGCACGAGGACGACGTGATCGACGTCCTGGGCATCGCCGCGCGCGAGCCCCGGCGCGGGACGCTGAACAGCGGCACGTTCAACATCGCGGGGGACGGGGTGCTGCTGCTCTCGCAGTGCTCGCGGCGGCTGGGCAGGCCGACCGTGCCGGTGCTGCTGCCTGCCGTGACGTGGGTCGGCTCGGCGCTCCGCACGATCGGGATGTCCGATTTCTCGCCGGAGCAGATCCGGCTGCTGACCCATGGCCGGGTGGTCTCGACCGTGCAGATGCGCGAGACCCTCGGTTTCCGGCCGGAGTTCACCACGGCCGAGACTTTCGCGGAGTTCGCGCGGAGCCGGGGCCCCGGGCTGCTGCCGCCGGAGACGGTGGGCCGGGCGGTGGACCGGGTGGCGGAGCTGGCGCTGCCGGGGGGTGCCGGAGCGCGGGAGCGCGGGGCCGGTGCGGTAGAGACGATTCACGGCGGCAGGTAGAGGAGCGCGGTCACGATGGCGGACGCCAAGGTCATTCCGTTCGACGACGACCGTTCGCGGTCCGGTGGCGGATCGCGTCCGGCCCGGCGCCGGACGGGGAGTGGCGGTGGGCGGGGCGACGGCTCCACGGCCGCCGTGAGCGCCCTGCCGGGCGGTCGGCTTCCCGAGCCCTCATCGCCCTCCTCGGAGGCCTCGGAGGGTGCCGGGGCGGGGGTGGAGGAGGCCGGGCGGTCCCCGGAGGCCCAGGCGTCCCGGGAGGCTTCCCCGGGAGAGGCGGGAGAGGCGGGAGCGGGGGGCGGCGGCTGGGAGCGGCGGATCGCGGGCGGGCTGGCGTTCCTGCGGCGGCGGGTCACCGGCGCGTACGAGGTCGACGAGTTCGGCTACGACAAGGAGCTGACGGACCAGGTCCTGATGTCGGCTCTGCGGCCGCTGGCGGAGAAGTACTTCCGGGTCGAGGTGAAGGGCATCGAGAACATCCCGTCGCAGGGCGGGGCGCTCATCGTGGCCAACCACTCCGGGACGCTGCCGCTGGACGGGCTGATGCTCCAGGTCGCGGTCCATGACCACCATCCGGCCGAGCGCCATCTGCGGCTGCTCGCCGCCGATCTCGTCTTCCAGCTGCCGGTCGTCAACGAGCTGGCGCGCAAGGCCGGTCACACGCTGGCCTGTGCGGAGGACGCGCAGCGGCTGCTGGAGCTGGGCGAGATCGTCGGGGTGATGCCGGAGGGCTTCAAGGGGATCGGGAAGCCGTTCGGTGACCGGTACAAGCTCCAGCGGTTCGGGCGGGGCGGGTTCGTCTCGACGGCGCTGCGGGCGGGGGCGCCGATCGTGCCGTGCTCGATCGTGGGCGCCGAGGAGATCTACCCGATGATCGGCAACGCGAAGACGCTGGCCCGGCTGCTGGGCTTCCCGTACTTCCCGATCACGCCGACCTTTCCGTGGCTCGGGCCGCTGGGCGCGGTGCCGCTGCCGACGAAGTGGACGATCCAGTTCGGTGAGCCGATCCCGACGGAGGCGTATCCGCCGGAGGCGGCGGAGGACCCGATGCTGATGTTCAACCTGACGGACCAGGTGCGGGAGCAGATCCAGCACACGCTGTACAAGCTGCTGGTGCAGCGGCGGTCGGTCTTCTTCTGAGCCGCTCGCGTGCCGGGCTGCTCGAAGGCAGCGGAAGGGGGGGGGGGGAGGGGGGGGGGGAGTTACTTCAGTGGCCGCGGTTTCGGGGTGGGGGTTGAGGTCTTCTCATCTATGGCCAGCGGCGGGGGGGGGGGGGGGGGGGGAGGGGGAAAG
>NZ_JBWKCM010000002.1:7413-105022 GCF_056436485.1 Streptomyces sp. NPDC043746
GATATCAAACACGCTGTGGAAGATTTGTTGGGCTGTGGGGGTTCTTTTTTTTAGCCATCCCCCCTCGTGGGGCGCTCCGAGGGGAAAAAGAACGCCCCCCCCCCCCCCCCCCCCCCCCCCCCTCCCGCTGCCCGCTGTTACGGCTTGGGCTTGAGGTTCTCCCCGTCGATGCCCAGGCCGGGGAGGAGGCCGGGGAGGAGCGGGGGCAGGGTGACGTCCGGGGCGGGGCGGGGTGTGGTGCTGGGTCGGCTCTCCGGGGACGGCTGGGTCAGCCCGTCCGTGGGGAGGTTGTCGAGCAGACCGTCCGTACCGCCGCCGACGAGGCCGTCGGCCGGGGCCGAGCCGGAGGGGGCGGAGGGGTCCGCCGGGCCGGAGGGCTTCGGCGCGGTGCTGGAGTCGGCGCTTCCGTCGGACTGGGAGGGGGGCGCGGGGGCGGGGGCGCCGGTCCGGGGGGATCCGGGGGCCGGCGTGGTGGTGTCGGAGCGCTCGGTGCTCTCCTCGCCGCTGCCCGGGGGGCGGGGGAGGAGGGACTGGAGCGGGGCGACGTCGTCCTCTATGGCCTGGAAGACGGAACTCACCTGGTCGCGGATGTCGGTGAGCTGGACCGGGAGCCGGTCGCGGAGGCTGCTCCAGGTGGTGCGGTGCGAGCGGGAGAAGGTGTCCAGGGCCTGGATCGGACCGATGGAGCCGTCGCGCTGGTAGGCGGAGTGGAGGAGGCGGTGGCCTTCGGAGGCGTCGTGGGACATGCCGTTGAGCGCGCGTCTGACGGCGCCGAGGGATTCGTGGTCCAGCTCGCCGGCCCGGCCGCGCTCCATGAGCCTGCGGGCCTCGTTGAGGCGGGTGGAGGCCTGGTCGAGGTAGGCCTCGCCGCGGTCGGCGTCGCCCTTGGTCATGCCGAGGCTGATGTCCTCCATCCCGCGCTTCAGCCCGTACAGCGAGTCACCGGGCAGGGCGTCGGAGCTGGCAGCGGCCACTCCGCCGAAGGCGCCGGCCGCCACACCCACGGTGAGGCCGCCGGCGGTGAGCCCCTTCGCCCAGCGGGAGCGGGGACGCAGTCTGCGCAGTGGGGAGGCCCGGTGGGCCCCCTTGCCCCGTTGCACGGGCACCGTAGGGCCCGTCGATGCGCCGCCCTCGGCGAACATGGCCTCCATGGCGGCGACGAGCTGTGCTCGCTGCACCTCTTTGACTTCGGGGTCCAACTGCGGCTTCGGTAGCTCACCGAGGCCGTTCGCCAGGGCCAACAGCGGTCCGCGGTCGGCCTGGTCGGCCGGCTCCTCGGGCTGTACGGCCGCCGCACCCTGGGGCGTCTGCTCCTCCAGGGCCTGGGCGAAGGCGTTCGCCCGCCGGTGTGCCGAAACGTTTGCGATCACTGGCGGCACCTCCTCTCGTCATGACGGTCGACTCCCCTGGCGGTCCGGAAGTTGCACACCTTGAGCGTTTCCACTCGATGGAGTGAGTGGCTACGGACATGGAGTGACGGCAGGGGGCCTGCAACCGGCACAACGAGTGGCGCGGCACTTGGGTTACGCACGAAAGATGATCGGACCAGTGCGTGAGGGGACGGTCACTCACCGGCGCTGGATGCGCCGGTTCCGGTCAGCGGGCGTCGTCCGGCAGCAGCCGGGCGAGCGTCCGTACGGCGCGGTACTGCAGGGTCTTGATCGCGCCCTCGTTCTTTCCCATCACCCGGGCCGTCTCGGCGACCGAGAGGCCCTGCAGGAAGCGGAGCGTGACGCACTCCTGCTGCTGCGGGTTGAGTCGGCGCACGGCGTCCAGCAGCGCGGCGTTGGAGAGGGACTCCAGGACGGAGTCCTCCGGGGAGCGCGCCACCTCGTTGGCGTCGAGCATTTCGCCGGTGGTCACTTCCAGTCGGAAGCGACTGGATTTGAAGTGGTCCGCGACCAGGTTGCGGGCGATCGTGACCAGCCAGGCGCCGAAGTCGCGGCCCTGCCAGGTGAACGTGGAGATCCGGCGCAGCGCCCGCAGGAAGGTCTCGCTGGTGAGGTCCTCCGCGGTCGCCTTGCTGCCCACGCGGTAGTAGATGTACCGGTACACGGTGTCGCTGTACTGGTCGTAGAGGCGGCCGAAGGCGTCCGCCTCGCCGGCCTGTGCGCGCTCGACGAGGTCCATCATGCGCGCGCTGTCGCTGTCGGCCGTGGGGCGGCGGACGGTCGACGTGGTCGAGGCGGCGCGGGTGCTGCGTCTTCCGACCGCCGCACTGCGCTCGGCCATGGCGTAGCAGGGGCCGACAGGTGCAGGGGTGGCAAAGGCGGGGACGGCGTACGCGGTGGGGACGAAGCCGCGCAAGCGGTCGATGACCGATGCACGCAGCGTAGCCAGGCCCGAGGCGTCAACCCCGACGTGTGGGTACACGGGACTCCCAGAGGCAGAGCTTCCATCACGAGCAGTTCGAAAAACGTCACTCGTCGTAGCGAGCAGCGGTCTCCGTGATGCGTCTGAGGAGAATAACGCTTCGTGCAGGCGGCACTACACCCAGTTGTCTAAATCACCGATTACGTCGTTTCTTGTATCGCCAAGTGACGCATCGAGTAGCACATCGTGATCAGTTATTGATCGGATTGCTTCGTGATCTGGCGCTCTGCCGCCCTTTGCGGCGGTGGTCAGCGGCGGCGGCGGTGCAGGGCGATGGCGGCGGCCGTGCCGCCCGCCAGGGCGCCGACCCCGGCCGCGGCGGGGATGCCGACCTTGGCCGCCTTGCGGCCGGTGCGGTAGTCGCGCAGCCGCCAGTCGCGGGCGCGGGCGTGCCTGCGGAGCTTGGTGTCCGGGTTGATCGCGTAGGGGTGGCCGACCAGCGAGAGCATCGGGATGTCGTTGTGCGAGTCGCTGTAGGCGGCGCACCGCTCCAGGTCGAGGCCCTCGGCCGCCGCCAGGGCGCGTACGGCCTCGGCCTTGGCGGGACCGTGCAGGGGCTCGCCCACCAGGCGGCCGGTGTAGACGCCGTCGACCGATTCCGCGACGGTGCCGAGCGCGCCGGTCAGGCCGAGGCGGCGGGCGATGATGGTGGCCGTCTCGACGGGGGCGGCGGTGACCAGCCAGACGGGCTGGCCGGCGTCCAGGTGGGCCTGGGCCAGGGCGCGGGTGCCGGGCCAGATGCGGTCGGCCATGTACTCGTCGTAGATCTCCTCGCCGATGGACATCAGCTCGGAGACGCGGTGGCCCTTGACGATGGAGAGGGCGCTGTCGCGGGCGTCCTGCATGTGCTCGGGGTCCTCGACGCCGGCCAGCCGGAACCAGGCCTGCTGCCAGGCGAACCGGGTCAGCTCGCGGCGCTCGAAGAACTTCCGCTTGTAGAGGCCGCGGCCGAAGTGGAAGAGCGACGCGCCCTGCATGACGGTGTTGTCGAGGTCGAAGAAGGCGGCGGCGCGGTCGTCCCCGGC
The DNA here is from genome assembly GCF_056436485.1 of Streptomyces sp. NPDC043746. Taxonomy (NCBI): domain Bacteria; kingdom Bacillati; phylum Actinomycetota; class Actinomycetes; order Kitasatosporales; family Streptomycetaceae; genus Streptomyces; species Streptomyces sp. NPDC043746. Next base: position 10,812 of record NZ_JBWKCM010000002.1, read on the forward strand.
GACGGGGAACGCGGGCTCCTCGCGCGCTTCCTCGGGGGCCTCTTCGGGGGTCTTGGCCAGAAGGGCGGACTCGTCCTCGGCCGAGGTCTTGCGTGCGGCCTCGGCCGAGGCCTCGCCTGCCAGGACGCTCCGTGCGGTCGCGGAACGCCTACGGGGGGTGAGCCATCCAAGAGCGGCCATGCGGTGAGCATAGCCAGTCCGCCCGTACTCGCCCGACCTGCCGGGATGCGACGGCGTGAACTCTGCGGGGCGGAACCGTTAATCGGGCGATTCCGGACGGTCCGGTGCGGGGCGGGCGATGTCCGGCCACCGGGCGTCGCGGGCTCGGAAACCCGGCACGGCGGGCGCAGAATGAAGGCATGAGTCCGCTGCTGCGCCGTACGAAGAAGAAGCCCGCCGACCGGGTGGTCACCCTGGTGGGGAAACCCGGCTGCCATCTGTGCGAGGACGCCCGCGCGGTGGTGAGCGCGGTCTGTGCGGAGATCGGCGCTTCGTGGGTGGAGAAGGACATCACCGAGGACGAGGAGCTGCACAAGGAGTACTGGGAGCAGATTCCGGTGGTGCTGATCGATGGCGAACAGCACACGTTCTGGCGGGTGGACCCCGCGAGGCTGCGCAAGGCGCTGGGGGCTTGAGTGAAACTCGGTTAACATCATGGGCGTTTTGAGTGGCCTCGGGGGAGTAGACGTGAGGAGTGTGTACCGCTTTGCCCCCTTCGAGGCTGCAACGGGATGATGCGGTCCCTGGTTCCGGGATCGCGCGGGGAAAGTGCGTGACCCCGGTCACTTTGACCGGACAAAACGGACACCATCTTTGTGCACGCGTTCACAAAGACATAGCCTGCATTCGACGGGGCGGTCTTGGGACATACGGCCGCCTGCAGCCCCGCTCATCCCGCAGGAGCACCGTGGCAACTGGCCGAACACACCGACCGGCGACCCGTAGCCGAGGAATTCCCGAGGCCACCGTCGCCCGGCTTCCGCTGTACCTGCGCGCTCTCACCGCGCTCTCCGAGCGATCCGTACCCACGGTCTCCTCCGAGGAACTGGCCACCGCGGCCGGGGTCAACTCCGCGAAGCTCCGCAAGGACTTCAGCTACCTGGGCTCCTACGGCACCCGCGGCGTCGGCTACGACGTCGAGTACCTCGTCTACCAGATCTCCCGCGAGCTGGGCCTCACCCAGGACTGGCCGGTCGCCATCGTCGGCATCGGCAACCTCGGCGCGGCCCTCGCCAACTACGGCGGTTTCGCCTCCCGCGGCTTCCGGGTCGCGGCGCTGATCGACGCGGACCCCGCCATGGCCGGTACGCCGGTGGCCGGGATCCCCGTCCAGCACACGGACGACCTGGACCGGATCATCAGCGACAACGGTGTGTCCATCGGCGTGATCACCACCCCGCCCGGCGCCGCCCAGCAGGTCTGCGACCGGCTCGTGGCCGCCGGGGTGACCTCCATCCTGAACTTCGCGCCGACCGTTCTCTCGGTGCCCGAGGGCGTCGACGTACGCAAGGTCGACCTCTCCATCGAGCTGCAGATCCTGGCCTTCCACGAGCAGCGCAAGGCCGGCGAGGACACGCCCGTCGAGGGCGAGGACCCCGAGGCCCCGCCCATGCGTGCCACGCCCGCGAGCCGGAAGGGACCCGACGGGGACATGCCCGCCGTGATGCCCGCATGAGCCTCCTCGTCGTCGGGCTGAGCCACCGCAGCGCCCCCGTCTCCGTGCTGGAGAGGGCCTCCCTCGCTGCCGACACCCAGGCCAAGCTGCTCCAGGACACCCTCGCCGCGGAACCCGCGACCGAGGCCGCCGTGCTGGCCACCTGCAACCGCATCGAGCTGTACGCCGACGTGGACAAGTTCCACGCGGGCGTCGCGGAGCTGTCCACCCTGCTCGCCCAGCACAGCGGCGTCGGGCTGGACGAGCTGACTCCGTATCTCTATGTGCACTACGAGGACCGGGCCGTCCACCACCTCTTCTCGGTGGCCTGCGGGCTGGACTCGATGGTCGTCGGCGAGGGCCAGATCCTCGGCCAGATCAAGGACGCGCTCGCCCGCGGCCAGGAGCTGCACACCGCCGGGCGGCTGCTCAACGACCTCTTCCAGCAGGCCCTGCGGGTCGGCAAGCGCGCCCACAGCGAGACCGGCATCGACCGGGCCGGGCAGTCGCTCGTCACCTTCGGCCTCCAGCAGCTCGCCGCCGGGGCCGACCCGGGCCTCTGGGCCCGGGGCAAGCGCGCCCTGGTGATCGGCGCCGGGTCGATGTCCTCGCTGGCCGCCGCCACCCTGGCCCGCACCGGCGTCGCGGAGATCGCCGTCGCCAACCGGACCCGGGCCCGCGCCGACCGGCTGGTGGAGATCCTCCGGCAGGGCGACGACACCACCGTGCGCGCCCGGGCCGTCGAGATGTCAGCGGTCGGTGACGAACTGACACGTGCCGACATCGTGGTCTCCTGCACCGGCTCCACCGGGCTCGTCCTCACCGCCGACGCCCTCGCGGACGCCCTCGGCACCACCCTGGACGCCCCGGCCCAGGCGCCCGCCGTCACCCTCGCCCCGATCCCGGCCCCGGCCGACGTCGACCAGCACGCGGCGTGGGTGGAGAACGGTTCCGCCACCTCCGCCCCGCAGGCCCCGGCGGCCCCGGCCGCCCCGCGCCGCGTCACGCTGCCCGCGCAGTCCACCGGGCCGGTGAAGCTCGCCCTGCTCGACCTCGCCATGCCGCGCGACATCGACGGCGCCGCCCACCGCATCGACGGTGTCCGCCTCGTCGACATCGAGTCGCTCGCGGACGCCTCCGCCGACGCCCCGATGGCCGCCGACGTGGACCAGGTCCGCACGATCGTCGCCGACGAGGTGGCCGCCTTCGGCGCCGCCCAGCGCGCCGCCCATGTCGCCCCGACCGTGGTCGCCCTGCGCACCATGGCCGCCGACGTGGTCGCCGGCGAACTCGCCCGGCTGGACGGCCGCCTCCCCGACCTGGACGAGAAGCAGCGCGCCGAGATCACCCAGACCGTGCGCCGCGTCGTCGACAAACTCCTGCACGCGCCCACCGTGCGGGTCAAGCAGCTGGCCAGCGAGCCCGGCGGTGCCGGGTACGCGGACGCGCTGCGCGAACTCTTCGACCTCGACCCGCAGACGGTGGCCGCCGTCTCCCGGGCCGACCTGAACGACCCGAATAGAGGGCGGTCATGACCGACAACTCAACGCCGGACGCGCGGAGCGCCGCGCCGCTCCGGCTGGGCACCCGGCGCTCCAAGCTGGCCATGGCCCAGTCCGGCCTGGTGGCCGAGGCGGTCCGCGAGGTGACCGGGCGCGCCGTCGAGCTCGTCGAGATCACCACGTACGGGGACGTCTCGCGCGAGCACCTGGCGCAGATCGGCGGCACCGGTGTGTTCGTCGCGGCCCTGCGCGAGGCGCTGGCCCGCGGCGAGGTGGACTTCGCCGTCCACTCGCTCAAGGACCTCCCCACCAGCCAGCCCGACGAGCTGGTGCTGGCGGCCGTGCCGCAGCGCGAGGACCCCCGCGACGCCCTGGTGGCCCGTGACGGGCTGACCTTCGAGCAGCTGCCCGACGGCGCCCGCATCGGCACCGGCTCGCCGCGCCGCATGGCGCAGCTCAACGCGTACGCGCGCTCCCACGGCCTGCGGATCGAGACCGTCCCCATCCGGGGCAACGTCGACACGCGGATCGGGTTCGTGCGTGAGGGGGAGCTCGACGCGGTGGTCCTCGCCGCCGCCGGGCTCAGCCGTCTCGGCCGGACCGGTGAAGTCACCGACTTCCTGCCGGTCGACACCGTCCTGCCCGCTCCCGGCCAGGGAGCACTGGCGATCGAGTGCGCCGCGTCCAGCGCCGACCTCGCCGCCGCGCTCGCGGAGCTCGACGACCCGTACACCCGGGCCGCCGTGACCGCCGAGCGTGCCCTGCTCGCCGCCCTGGAGGCCGGCTGCTCCGCACCTGTGGGTGCGCTGGCCGACCTCCTGGTCGACGGACAGGTTGTCAACGAACTGCGCCTGCGCGGAGTCGTCGGTTCCACCGACGGTTCCTCGCTGGTACAGCTGTCCACCACCGGTCCCGTCCCCACGTCGTACGACGACGCGGCGGCCCTCGGTCGCGAACTCGCGGCCGAGATGCTCGCCAAGGGTGCGGCCGGTCTTATGGGGGAGCGAGCACTTTGAGCCCCACCGGCCCCGCCGCATCCGACTTTCCGCCCCTGTCCCCCCGAGGTCAGGTCACCTTCCTCGGCGCCGGTCCCGGCGACCCGGGACTGCTGACGCTGCGCGCCGTCGAGGCGCTTGCGAGCGCGGACGTCCTTGTCGCCGAGCCCGATGTGCTCGACGTCGTTCGCGGACATGCGCGGGCAGGCGTGAGCACGCCTGAGCTGACGGTCGTTGACGTGGCGTCAACAACCGCCGGAGTACCCGTTCTCAGGGATGCGGCCAATCTTGTCATGGAGGCAGCGAAGGGCGGCAGGCGGGTGGTCCGTGCGGTGGCGGGCGACCCGGGCCTGGACGGGGACGCGGGCGCGGAGATGCTCGCCTGCGCCGCCGCGGGGGTGCCCTTCGAGGTGGTCCCGGGCGTGGCGAACGCCGTCGGCGTGCCCGCGTACGCCGGAGTGCCGCTGCGGGACGCGCAGGGCGCCGACGTCCGCTTCGTCGACGCGCGTACGGCCACCGACCGGTGCTGGAGCGAGGTCGGCGCGAGCGACGCCACCGCCGTCGTCTCCACCACGCTGGACGCGGTCGCGGCCGCCGCCGGTGAGCTGGTCTCGGCCGGGCGCAAGCCCGACACCCCGCTCACGGTGACGATCGCGGGCACCACCACCCGCCAGCGCACCTGGACGGCGACCCTCGGGACGATCGCCCAGGTCTTCAAGCAGGCCAAGGTGCTCCCCTCGCCGGAGGGGCACCGGCCGGCCATAGCCGTGGTCGGTGACCGCAGCGCCGCCGCCCAGCGCGACCAGCTCGCCTGGTTCGAGTCGAAGCCGCTGTTCGGCTGGAAGGTGCTCGTCCCGCGCACCAAGGAGCAGGCCGCCTCGCTCTCCGACCAGCTGCGTTCGTACGGCGCGGTCCCGCACGAGGTCCCGACGATCGCCGTCGAGCCGCCGCGTACGCCCCAGCAGATGGAGCGCGCGGTCAAGGGCCTGGTCACCGGCCGCTACGAGTGGATCGCCTTCACCAGCGTCAACGCCGTCAAGGCGGTCCGGGAGAAGTTCGAGGAGTACGGGCTCGACGCCCGGGCCTTCGCCGGGATCAAGGTCGCCGCCGTCGGTGAGCAGACCGCCGCGGCCCTGGTCGACTTCGGCGTCAAGCCGGACCTGGTGCCCTCCGGTGAGCAGTCCGCCGCCGGGCTGCTGGAGGACTGGCCGCCCTACGACCCGGTCTTCGACCCGATCGACCGGGTGTTCCTGCCGCGCGCCGACATCGCCACCGAGACCCTGGTGGCCGGGCTGATCGAGCTGGGCTGGGAGGTCGACGATGTCACCGCGTACCGCACGGTCCGTGCCTCGCCGCCGCCGGCCGACACCCGCGAGGCGATCAAGGGCGGCGGCTTCGACGCGGTCCTGTTCACCTCGTCCTCGACCGTCCGGAACCTGGTCGGCATCGCGGGCAAGCCGCACAACGTGACCGTCATCGCGTGTATCGGCCCGGCCACCGCGAAGACCGCCGAGGAGCACGGCCTGCGTGTGGACGTGCTGTCCCCCGAGCCGTCCGTGCACAAGCTGGCCGAGGCGCTCGCCGCCTTCGGCGCGCAGCGGCGGGACGCGGCGAAGGAGGCCGGTGACCCCGTGACCCGGCCGAGCGAGCGCCGCCCGGGTGCGCGCAGGCGCCGGACGACGACGTAGAAGAGGTACGGCGGTGGGCGGGCCCGGTCGCTTCGGCGGCCGGGCCCGTTCCGTCGTGCTCCCGGTGGCCGTCTTTTCCGGCACCGGTGTCGGTAAGCGGGTGATGTGGGCGGGTCTATCGTCGAAGGATGACTGCGTACGGAAACTTCCCCGGCTCCCGCCCCCGGCGGCTGCGGACGACCCCGGCGATGCGGCGGATGGTCGCCGAGACCCGTCTCGACCCGGCGAACCTGATCCTCCCCGCGTTCGTACGGGAGGGCATCGACGCCCCGGTCGCCATCTCGGCCATGCCCGGGGTGCACCAGCACACCCTGGACACCCTGCGGAAGGCCGCCGTCGAGGCGGTGGCGGCCGGGGTCTCGGGGATCATGCTCTTCGGGGTGCCGGAGGACGCGAAGAAGGACGCCCGGGGGACGGCGGGCACCGACCCGGACGGCATCCTCCAAGTCGCCCTGCGGGCGGTGCGCGAGGAGGTCGGGGACGACCTGGTCGTCATGTCGGACCTGTGCCTGGACGAGTACACCGACCACGGCCACTGCGGGGTCCTGACGGCGGACGGCCGGGTGGACAACGACGCGACCCTGGAGCGGTACGCGGAGATGGCCCAGGTCCAGGCGGACGCCGGGGCCCATGTGGTCGGCCCCAGCGGGATGATGGACGGTCAGGTCGGCGTCATCCGGGACGCGCTGGACCAGACCGGGTACGAGGACGTGTCGATCCTCGCCTACACCGCGAAGTACTCCTCCGCCTTCTACGGCCCCTTCCGCGAGGCCGTCGGCTCCTCGCTGACCGGCGACCGCAAGACCTACCAGCAGGACCCGGCCAACGCCCGGGAGTCCCTGCGGGAGTTGGCGCTCGACCTGGAGGAGGGCGCCGACATGGTCATGGTCAAGCCCGCCGGGCCGTATCTGGACATCCTCGCCAAGGTGGCGGAGTCGGTGGACGTGCCGGTCGCGGCGTACCAGATCAGCGGCGAGTACGCGATGATCGAGGCCGCCGCCGAGAAGGGCTGGATCGACCGGGACAAGGCGATCCTGGAGAGCCTGACCGGGATCCGGCGGGCCGGGGCGCAGATGATCCTCACCTACTGGGCGACCGAGGTCGCCCGGTGGCTCGGACGTGGCCGGGACTGAGCGTTCTCAGGGCCCACCGGCTCCGGTCACCTGGAGCCGGTGGGCCTCTTCGAGGGAGAAGCGGGCGCTGTCCCGTACCAGGGGGTCCTGGTCCGCGCGGGCGGTGGAGTCCAGGGCCATCGCGACCAGCGGGTCGGAGGTGTAGGGCGCCAGCGACATGGCCGCGTACTGGCGGACGAGGTCCTCCTCCGGTTCGCGCAGGGCGGTGAGCAGGGCGCGCCCGGCGCGGCGGCGGAGGTCGGGGTCGGCCGGGGGCCAGACCCGCAGGACGGTGGCGCTCTCGACGCGGGCGAGGTCGTACTCGCCCGCGTCGGCGACGACCGAGACGAGGAACGGCAGCGCCTGGGCGTTGGCGTCCAGTTCGGTGATGATCTCGCGCTTGCGGTCGCTGCCCGGGGGCAGCGCGCGGTACTCGGCTATGAGACGTTCTGCGGCTTCGGCCGCTTCCGTCGCGGAGGTGGCTTCCGTCGCGGAGGTGGCTTCCGTCGCGGAGGTGGCTTCCGTCGTGGTCGGGAGGTTCGTGTCGTTCATGGGGGTGGACACTTTCTGTCAGGGCCAGTCGACCAGTGCCATGAATGCTACGAAAGTGACCATCGTGGTGGCAGGTGCGGCCAGGGACAGGCCCACGCGCCGGGCCGTGTTGCGGACCCCCCAGGGCATGGCCCAGCTCGCGGCCAGCACCATCAGGGTCAGCAGCAGGCCCACGCAGAGCACGGTCCACGCCGGGGCGAAGCTCGCGTCGAAGCGGTCGGCCTCGGCCCCGCTGCACGCGTCGCACGCCATCGGGGTGAGCCCGCCGATGAAGAGGGCGACGAGCCCCATCGGCAGCGTGACGAGAGTGCAGACCAGCGGGGCGATCCAGGCACGGGGGTCGCGTGTGGTGTCGGGCATGCGTACGAGTGAACCGCGCGGTGCGGGGCCCCGCATGAGTACGGGGACTCAGCCGGGGCTCAGCAGGCCGCCGCCGCTACCCCCTGGCCCGGGCCGGGTCAGGGCGCCCCGTGGCTCCACGGCCCGTGGTCAGTCCCACCAGAACGACCACACCTCCTGGTCGAGCAGCCGCTTCTGCGCGTAGACCTCCAGGTCGTACGGCGGGGACTGGTCGATGTTGTCCGGGCAGAAGGCGTAGTGCTCGGCGGCGAGCGCGCGGGCCTCCTCCGGGGTGCTCGGCGGGCGCCCCACGGAGACGATCATGGTGTCGAAGCCGAGCACCACGACCCGGGCGTCGTACCGGTCCTCCCAGGAGCGGAGCACCGCGCAGAGCCGGGCCACGTCGTTCTCGTGGTTCATCGGGCCCGACCAGCCGATCGCCGCCGGTATGTCCGCGCTGCGGCGGGCCGGGACGAGGGCCATCCGGGCCCCGCCGAACCAGCTGTCCGGGTCGGCCGTGATCACGCCCGCCAGGCCCGCGGCGGCCTCGTCCGGGTCCTCGCCGGACTCCGCCGCCGGGGCTGGGGCGAGACCGGGCCAGGAGCCGCGGCCGTCCTCGTCACCGGAGTCGGCGGTGGACACCCCGGCGCCGGAGCCCGAGCCGGCCTCGGGGCCGGAGCCGTCGGAGCCCGTGCCGGTTTCGGAGCCGGACCCGTCGGAGTCGAGGTCCACCTCCTCGTGCGCGTAGTCCGTCCAGTAGCCCGCCAGCACCTCGTCGGCGTCGTGGTCGCCGGGATACGACGTGCCGCCCGGGTGCAGGTCCCACGCGTCGGGCCACTGGTCGCGCGCGCCGCCGGTGACCAGCACCGGCAGCAGCCCCAGCCGCCGCCCGGCCGTGCGCAGGGCCGTCCAGTCGCGGGGTGCGGCGGGCCCGTCCGCGTACCAGAGCAGCGGTTCGTGCCAGGGGCCGTCCAGCGTCCCGTCCACCAGGGAGCCGGGCGGGAGGGCCAGGCCGGAGGAGGCCAGATCGGGCAGGGGGTTCGGAAGCGTCGCCATGAACCAGACCTTAGGCGGCACCACTGACAGCCAGGAGGAGCGTCAACGCCTTGTGCCGGAGCGCACGGAGACCGCGCCCTGTCCCGGCCCCGGAGCCCGGGGACTACGCCTTGCGCCGCCGAGGTGCGGAGGCCGCCATCGAGCCTAGGCTGGACCCACGTGTGAGCGACGGGAGACCCGATGGCCGGGACAACGGTGGCGGAGGTCATGGCCGAGCTGGCCGGACTCGACGATCCGAGGATGCGCGCGGTCAACGAGCGGCACGGCGACGACCACGGCGTCCACCTCGGCAAGCTGCGCACCCTCGCCAGGCGGCTGAAGACGCAGCCCGACCTCGCCCGCGAACTCTGGGCCACCGGCGACACCGCCGCCCGCCTCCTGGCCGTCCTGGTCTCCCGGCCGAAGGCCTACGGCCGGGACGAGCTGGACACCATGCTCCGCGAGGCCCGCGCCCCCAAGGTGCACGACTGGCTCGTCAACTACGTCGTGAAGAAGAGCCCGTACGCCGAGGAGCTGCGCCTTGCCTGGACCGAGGACCCCGACCCCGTGGTCGCGAGCGCCGGATGGGCGCTGACCGCCGAGCGGGTGGCGAAGAAGCCCGAGGGACTGGATCTCGACGGGCTGCTGGACACCGTCGAGGCGGAGATGAAGGACGCCCCCGACCGCCTCCAGTGGGCGATGAACCACTGCCTGGCCCAGATCGGCATCCACCACCCCGGGCACCGCGCCCGTGCCGTCGCCATCGGGGAGCGGCTGGAGGTGCTCAAGGACTATCCGACCCCGCCGAACTGCACGTCCCCGTACGCACCCGTCTGGATCGCCGAGATGGTCCGGCGGCAGGAAGGAACCCCCTCATGAGCCACTCCACGGACGGTTCCGGGCCCCGCGCCGCCAGGATCATCACGTCCGTCTCGCTCTCCCTCGACGGGTTCTTCGAGGGGCCCGACCACGACATCGACTGGCACACCGTCGACGAGGAGCTGCACCAGCACTTCAACGACTACTTCCGGACCATGGGCGGCTTCGTCGAGGGGCGCGTCACCTACGAGCTGATGGAGGAGTTCTGGCCGACCGCCGATCAGGACCCGGCCAACGAAGGTCCGATGGCCGAATTCGCGGGCATCTGGCGGGACATGCCGAAGTTCGTCTTCTCCCGGACGCTGGAGAGCGTGGGGCCGAACGCGACCCTGTTCCACGAGGTCGACCCCGAGCAGGTGCGCGGTCTGCGGGACGCCGCCCAGGGGGACCTGGCGGTCGGCGGGGCGGATCTGCTGGAGTCGTTCCGGCGGGCCGATCTGATCGACGAGTACCGGGTCTACGTCCACCCCGTCATCCTCGGCCGGGGCCGCCGCTTCTTCCGGGACGGCGAGGAGCGGCAGAGGCTCCGGCTGGTGGAGACCCGGACCTTCGGGAACGGGGTTGCGATGCTCCGTTACGAGACGGTCCGGGGATGAGGCCTACGGTGATGGGCAGGTGCAGGGGCAGGGGTCAGGCGGTGGCCGCGTAGGCGGCGAACGCCGACCAGGCCGAGGGCGCGACGGCGAGGGTCGGGCCCTCGATGTCCTTCGAGTCCCGGACATGGACGGCGGCGGGGTGCGCGGCGATCTCGACGCAGGCCCCGCCTTCGTCGGCGCTGTAGCTCGACTTCCGCCAGTCGTAGGCGACTTCGAGGCACTGGCCGCCCTCGCTGCCGCTGTAGCTCGACTTGAACCAGTTCAGTGCGGTGCTCATGTCTCTCCCAGTGAACGGGCCAGCAGGCGCAGGGTCTGAGAAGGGGTGACGGTCGTCGTCAGGCGGTGGCCGCGTAGGTGGCGAACGCCGACCAGGCCGAGGGCGCGACGGCGAGGGTCGGGCCCTCGATGTCCTTCGAGTCCCGGACATGGACGGCGGCGGGGTGCGCGGCGATCTCGACGCACTGCCCGCCTTCGTCGCTGCTGTGGCTCGACTTCTGCCAGTTGTAGGCGACTTCGAGGCACGCCCCACCTTCGCTGGCGCTGTAGCTCGACTTCCGCCAGTCGTAGGCGACTTCGAGGCACTGGCCGCCTTCGTCGCCGCTGTAGCTCGACTTGAACCAGTTCAGTGCGGTGCTCATGTCTCTCCCAGTGAACGGGCCAGCAGGCGCAGGGTCTTGAAAGGGGTGAGCGCCTGGGCTCGCAGCATCGCATATTTCTGGGCGAGGATGCTGATCTCGTTCCGGTCGGAGATCAGGTGGCTGCCGCGCTGGGTCTCGGTGTAGGCGATGTGCTGGTGGTCCGGGGTCTCCAGGAGGGTGAAGGGGCCGTTGAGGCCCGCGTGGGCCGTGCTGTCGAGCGGGAGCACCTGAAGGCATGCACCCGGGAGTTGGGCCATCTCGTAGAGGTGACGCAACTGTTCCTGGTGGTCCTCGTCCGACGTCAGCTTCATCATCAGCACCGGCTCCCAGATCACCATGCTGATCGTCGGCGGCTTCTTCCGGTCCAGGATCTGCTGGCGTTGCAGCCGCGTCGCCGTGTGCGTCTCGACCTCCTCCGGGCTGTACACCGGGATCCTGTTGCGGAACACCGCGTCCGCGTACGCCTTCGTCTGGAGCAGGCCCGGGATGACCTGGTTGTCGTACCAGGAGAGCGCCAGCGCCTCGTGCTCCATGTTGAGGTAGTGCTCGGCCCACAGCGGGATCAGGTCGAACTCCGGCATGTTGTCGACCGCCGTCGACAACGCCCCCTTGGTGTCCAGCAGATCGTCGACCGTCTCCGCCAGATCCGGCACGAGCGAGCGTCTGCCCTGCTCGATGGAGGCGATCGTGTCCTCCTGTACGCCCGCGGCCTGGGCCAGTTCGGCCTGGGTCATGCCCGCCTCGGTACGGAACCGGGCCAGGAGCTTGCCCACGAGCTTCATCGCCGACGCGTTCTTACGCGGTCGCTTTCTGGGGTGCATACGGTTCCCCCTCCCACTCCGGCACCCACTTCACGCCTGCGCGACCCGTACAACAAATCTGTACGGGTCGCGCAGGGTTACGGCACGTCAGGTGCTGGCCAGCGGTGTTCCAGGGAGCGCGGGACCGCGTCTCCGGTGGGATCAGAACGTGAGGGCCGTCGCCCGGTCCGACTGCCAGTAGGTGACGAATCCGTTCTCGTCCCAGTGCGTCTCGGACGGGAGTTTCAGTGCGGCGGGCTTGTCGTTGGTCGAGCCGTTCCGCTCGGCGAAGTACACCGACAGGGTCTTGCTCTTGTTCAGCGTGCCCTGGCCGGGCTCGCCGCTGAGACTGATGCCCGCGTACGTTTCCTCGCCCGGCGCGAGCGTGACGACGGCCTGCGGCTTGCTGTCCTCCAGGATCGGGAAGACGGACTGGGCTCCGTCGAAGCCGAGATGCGGTGCGTAGTAGGCGTCGCAGAGGCCGGAACCGGTGTTCTTCAGGGTGAGCAGCAGGTGGTTGATCGGGCGGGAGACCTGGGCCACCGTCACCCGGGTGTTCGCCGTCGTGCAGGCGGTACGGGCCGCGGAGGCGGCCGGGGTCGCCTTGCTCGCCTGCGGCGCCTGGGTGGCGGCGCTGTGGGGCGCGGTGTTCTCGCCGGAGGACGCCGGGGCGGCGGGCGACGCGGAGGATTCCGCCGTCTCCGACGCGGCGGGCCCCGGGGCGGCGTCCGTGCCCGTCGCCGCCGGGGTCGAGGCGGCGGGGGCCGGGCCCGCGCTCTTCGTGCCCTCGTTCCCGGCGCAGGCGGTCAGCGAGAGGGCGGCCACGAGTGCGGTGGCGGCGAGCATGGTGGTGCGGAAGCGGTGGGTGCGCATGGCGGTGGTACTCCCCGTGTTCGGTGGTGCGGACGGTGCTGTGGATCGGTCGGTCCGAGCTTGTGGCGTGGCCGGTTCCGGACGCAACGCCCGGCGAACCATTGGGGGTGCCGGAACGTCTACGCATACGGTGACCTGCGGGAATTCCGCGTCCCTGGAACGCCGTTCCGGGACGGACCAGGGAGGGGAACGCCGTCGTGGCGACGCCGGAGGCCGAGCACTTCGCGGCCCTGCTGAAGGAATTGAAGGGCCGTTCGGGGCGTAGCTACGGGGTGCTCGCCGGAAGACTGCACGTCAGCACGTCGACCCTGCACCGCTACTGCAACGGGGACGCGGTGCCCAACGAGTACGCCCCCGTCGAGCGGTTCGCCCGGCTCTGCGGGGCGAGCGGCGACGAGCTGGTGGAGGTGCACCGGCGGTGGATCGTGGCGGACGCGGCCCGGCGGAGGCCTCCGGGGGCGGCGGTGGGCGGGAGGGCCACGGAACCGGTCGCTCCGGCGCCTGCGGCCGAGCCTGCGCCCGTACCGGGGAGCGCGCCCGTAGAGGGGAGTGGGCCCGAGCCCGCGCGCGTACCCGAGACCGCGTCCGAGCCCGCGCTCGTACCGGAGCTCGCGCCCGCGACCACGCCCGTACCGGAGACCGCGCCCGCCTCCGTACCGGAGACCGGACCCGGGTCCGCGCCGACCGCCCTCGTCACCGGTCCGCCGTCGCCCGCCGGTGACCGGAGTGGCCGCCCGGCCCGCTGGTCCCGGCTCTCCCGGCGTACGCGGGTCCTGATCGCCGCCGCCGGGGTCGCCGCCCTCCTCGTGCCGACCGCCGTGGTCGCCGCCGATCTCGCGGGGTCGCGGTCCGGGGACGTGGCCGCCGCTCCCGACCGGGGCGGACCTGAGGGCGACGGGCCCCTCGCGCCCCCGTCCCGCGCCCCGGCCTCCGCCTCGCCGCCCCCGGGCGCCCCGTCCCCGAGAGCTTCCCCGCCGTCGCCGTCCCCGTCCTCCGGTACGCCGTCGGCCGGGCCCGCAGGTTCCGGTTCCGCTTCCGGTTCCGGTGGGGAAGGGGCCGAGGGCGGCGGTACGGGGTTCGGCGCGCCACCCGCCGTCACCATCTCCTCGTACAACTGGGACGAGCCCTGCGGCCAGTTCTATCTGCTGGACCGGGGGCCCGAGGGCGTGTCCCCGCCGCCCCCGCCGCAGGACCGGCGGGCCTGGGCCGAGTCGTACGGCGGGGTCGACGCCGGGAACATGCTGCTCCAGCTGACCGTGCAGGGCACCTCGCGCGAGGCGGTCGTCCTGAAGGGCCTGTACGTGCGGGTGCTCTCCCGCAAGGCGCCGCTGCCCTGGTCGGCGTACCTCATGGGCAACGGCTGCGGCAGCGGCATCGCGCCGCAGACCTTCGCCTCCGACCTCGACACGCGGCACCCGATCATCACCCCCGTACCCGGGACGCAGGGCGACCGCACGATCCCGGCCAGGCCCTTCCCGTTCAAGGTGACCTCCGAGGACGTGGAGGTCTTCAACCTGGACATGAAGGCCGTGGGGTACGACGTGAGCTGGTACCTGGAGCTGAAGTGGAGCAGCGGCGGGCGTGAGGGGATGCTGCGGATCGACGACCACGGGAAGCCGTTCCGGACGAGCGGGATGCGGGGGCGGCCGGCGTACACGTACGGCAACGACGAGGTGAAGTGGGAGCCGTACGAGGGCGGCTGAGCCGGGGGCGGTTCGGGTGCGCGCGGTCCGGTGCCGACGAGCGCGACCGGTTCGTCCCCGGCGACCAGCACGGTGACGCGGTCGTCCGGGTGGTGCGCGGCTCGTCCTCCTTCGGCTGGCAGGACATGCAGACCCTGCTGCGGGTCGTCCTGGAGCCCGCCGAGGAGCGCATCCGCCCTCACCACCGCCTACTTCGCCCCCGACGACTACGGCACCGGTCTGCTCTGCGCCGCCGCCCGGCGCGGGGTGGAGATCTACCAGTACCAGCCCACGATGATGCACACGAGGACGGTGACCGTGGACCGGGTCGCCTCGCTCCCTCGGCGAAGAGCGTCCGTATCGAGCGAGGCCGGTGGAAGCGCCGCGATATCCTCCAGCGGGCCCGGGAAGCGGCCGTCGTACCGATCCGCCGCTTCCTCTGATCCGCCGAGGCCCCGGGCCCTGCCGAGGCGTGGCCGCGCGTTCGGCGGGCAGACGGGGGAGGACGACCGCCGCCCGCCATGTGAGGGGAAGGGCCCATGAGCGCCACCGCCGAGACCCCGTCCGCACCGTCCGCCACGGTGATCACCGAGCCTCTGCCCGACCTCCAGCTCCAGTTGCTCATCCAGCTGCTCGACGAGGACCCCCGCTCCAGCCTGCCTCTCACCCTCACGCACCCCGGTGGCATCCTGCACGGAGACGTCATCGGGCACGAGCAGTGGAAGGCCGAGTGGGCCAGAAGCCTGCGTCAGGTGGAAGGCGAGGGGGCAGACCTGCTCGCCGAGTTCCCCGAGACCGTCGACCAGGGCGTACGGGAGCTGCGTGCGGAGGAGGACGGGCCCGGGGCGGCCCGGCTGCCTCGCTGGATCCATCTGCGCGACGTCACCCTCGTCACCGGGTCCCGGACCCCCGTCTCCCTGACACTGTGGCGCGGGCGCCTCTCCGATGTGTCGGGGTGGGCGCTGGGCCGTCCCCAGTAGCCGGTCGGCAACACCCTAGGGTTGCCGTATGACCACGAACGGCTTAACCACGCAGAACGGCGTGACCACCGACACCGTCGGCCCCACCGATCCCACCGACTCGTCCGTCACCTTCATCAACGTCTTCGAGATAGCCGCCGACGAACTCGACGCGTTCGTCGAGAAGTGGGAACAGCGGGCCCGCCTCATGCGGGACAAGCCCGGCTTCATCGACTCCCGGATGCACCGGGCCCGTTCCTCGGACTCCCGCTTCCAGCTCGTCAACGTCTCCCACTGGGAGAGCCAGGCGGCGTGGGAGGCGGCGACCGCCGACCCCGACTTCGCCTCCCGGACCCGGGCCGCGCGCGAGGAGACGAAACAGCCTGTCACCCCGAACCCGGCGGTCTACGACGTCGTCGTGGAACTCACCGCACCCTGAGGCCTTCCCGTACGCGATCGGCCCCGGCCCTGCGGAACAGGTGCCGGGGCCGACGTACGTACGGCCGCTGGTGTCAGAGGCGGCCGGGGGTCCGGATGCCGAGCAGCTCCATGCCCCGGTGCAGGGTCCGGGCGGTGAGGTCCACCAGGAAGAGCCGGTTCTCGACGACCTCGGGCGCGTTGTCCTCGCTGAGCACCTGGCACTGGTCGTAGAACGTGGTCAGGTGGGACGCCAGCTGGTACAGGTACGCGGCCAGCTTGTGCGGCTCGTAGCCGGACGCGACCTCGGACAGCACCTCGCCGAACTGGTCCAGGTGCAGGCCGAGCGCGCGCTCCGCCGGGGCCAGCGTCAGCTCCGGGTGGGCGGCCGGGACCGCTTCGCCCGCCTTGCGCAGGATCGACTGGATCCGGGCGTACGCGTACTGGAGGTAGACCGACGTGTCGCCGTTGAGCGACACCATCTGGTCCAGGTCGAACTTGTAGTCCCGCACGGCGGAGGTCGACAGGTCGGCGTACTTCACGGCGCCGATGCCGACGTACCGGCCGTTCTCGACGATCTCGTCCTCGCTCAGGCCCACCTTCCCGGCCTTCTCCCGCACGACCGCCGTGGCCCGGGAGACCGCCTCGTCGAGGAGGTCCTCCAGCCGCACGCTCTCGCCCTCACGGGTCTTGAACGGCTTGCCGT
Source organism: Streptomyces sp. NPDC043746 (assembly GCF_056436485.1). Lineage (NCBI taxonomy): Bacteria > Bacillati > Actinomycetota > Actinomycetes > Kitasatosporales > Streptomycetaceae > Streptomyces > Streptomyces sp. NPDC043746. The sequence goes on from NZ_JBWKCM010000002.1 coordinate 27,239, forward strand.
CCTTGCCGAGGACGGTGCCGAAGGCGAGCTGTACGGCCTTGACGTCCTCGTTCAGCCAGCCGGCCCGGCGGGCCGTCTCGAAGACCATCTTGAAGTGCAGCGACTGCCGGGCGTCGACCACGTACAGCAGGGTGTCGGCCTTGAGGTCCTGGACCCGGTTGCGGATGGCGGAGAGGTCGGTGGCCGCGTAGCCGTAACCACCGTTGGTCTTCTTCACGATGAGCGGGACCTGGTTGCCGTCCGGGCCCTTCACATCGTCGAAGAACACGCAGAGCGCACCCTCGGAGCGGACGGCGACGCCCGTCTCCTCCAGGATCCGGCAGGTCTCCTCCAGCATGTCGTTGTAGCCGGACTCACCGACGATGTCGGGGTCGCGGACCTCCATGTCGAGCTTGTCGAAGACCGAGTGGAAGTAGATCTTCGACTCGTCGACGAAGCCCTGCCACAGCTCCAGCGTCTGCGGGTCGCCGGCCTGGAGGGCCACCACCCGGTCCCGGGAGCGCGCCTTGAACTCCTCGTCCGAGTCGAACAGCGCGCGCGACGCCTTGTAGACCCGGTTCAGCGTCGACATGGCGGCCTCGCCGTCGCTCGCGCCGCCCTCGTGCTCCAGGGCGCCCGGGTGCTCGATCAGATACTGGATGAGCATGCCGAACTGGGTGCCCCAGTCGCCGATGTGGTGCCGCCTGACGACCTCCTCGCCGGTGAACTCCAGGATCCGGACCATGGCGTCACCGATGACCGCCGACCGCAGGTGGCCGACGTGCATCTCCTTGGCCACGTTGGGCTGGGCGTAGTCGATGACGGTGGTGCCGGCGGCCGGGTCGACCGGAACGCCGAGGCGGCCCTCGGGGTCGGCGGCGCGGGCGGCCAGCGTCTCGACGATCGCCCTGTCCGCGAGGGTGATGTTGAGGAAGCCGGGGCCGGAGACCTCGATGTCCTTGATCAGCTCACCCGCCGGGAGGGCGGCGGTGACCTGGCCGGCCAGCTCGCGGGGGTTGCCCTTGAGCTTCTTGGCGAGCGCGAGGATGCCGTTGGCCTGGAAGTCGGCCCGGTCGCTTCGGCGCAGCAGCGGGTCCGCGGTGCCGGCGTCCGGCAGAGCTGCCGTCAGGGCGTCCGCCAGCTGCTGCTGGAGCGTGGAAGCGAGGGAAGGGACCGAGCCGTGCTCAGGCATGGGACGGGCTGCCGTTTCCGTAGGGGTACAGGGGATTCGGTCCAGTATCCCACGGGGCGTAAAGCCGTTTTCGCGCTACGGGGGGTAGCTGGGAGAATGGTCGGTATCCCACCGGGAACCGACAGACGAGAGAAGGACGTGCCGACCGTGGCCGAGAGTCAGACCAGCACCGAGACCGACTGGGTCTCCCGCTTCGCGGACGATGTCATCGCCGAATCGGAGCGTCGTGCGCCTGGCAAACCGGTCGTCGTCGCCTCCGGCCTCTCCCCGTCCGGCCCGATCCACCTCGGCAACCTCCGCGAGGTCATGACCCCGCACCTGGTCGCGGACGAGATCCGCCGCCGCGGGTACACCGTGCGCCACCTGATCTCCTGGGACGACTACGACCGCTACCGCAAGGTCCCGAACGGGGTCCCGGGCGTGGACGAGTCCTGGGCCGAGCACATCGGCAAGCCGCTGACCTCGGTGCCCGCCCCGGCCGGCTCGGCGTACCCGAACTGGGCCGAGCACTTCAAGGCCGCCATGACGGCGGCCCTGGACGAGCTGGGCGTCGAGTACGACGGGATCAGCCAGACGGAGCAGTACACGACGGGTGCCTACCGCGAGCAGATCCTGCACGCGATGAAGCACCGCGCCGACATCGACGCCGTCCTCGACCGCTACCGGACCAAGAAGGACCCGGCGGCCCAGGCCAAGGGCGGCAGGAAGCCGCAGCAGAAGAAGGTCGACGAGGCCGAGCTGGAGGCCGCCGAGGGCTCCGGCGCCGCCGCCGAGGACGACGGCAGCGGCAACAGCGCGGGCTACTTCCCGTACAAGCCCTACTGCGGCAACTGCGAGAAGGACCTCACCGTCGTCACCTCCTACGACGACGACACCACCGAGCTGAACTACACCTGCTCGGCGTGCGGCTTCGCCGAGACTGTCCGGCTCAGCGAGTTCAACCGCGGCAAGCTGGTCTGGAAGGTCGACTGGCCGATGCGCTGGGCGTACGAGGGCGTGATCTTCGAGCCCAGCGGCGTCGACCACTCCTCGCCCGGCTCCTCCTTCGTCGTCGGCGGCCAGATCGTCCGCGAGGTCTTCGACGGCGTGCAGCCCATCGGGCCGATGTACGCCTTCGTCGGCATCTCCGGCATGGCCAAGATGTCCTCCAGCAAGGGCGGGGTCCCCACCCCGGCCGACGCGCTGAAGATCATGGAAGCGCCGCTGCTGCGCTGGCTCTACGCGCGCCGCAAGCCCAACCAGTCGTTCAAGATCGCATTCGACCAGGAGATCCAGCGGCTGTACGACGAGTGGGACTCGCTGGTCCGCAAGGTCGAGGACGGCACGGTGCTCCCCGCCGACGCCGCCGCGTACTCGCGGGCCGTCCGCACGGCGGCCGGGGACCTTCCGAGCACCCCGCGCCCGCTGCCGTACCGGACGCTCGCCTCGGTCGCGGACATCACGGCCGGTGCCGAGGACCAGACGCTGCGCATCCTGACCGAGCTGGACCCGGAGAACCCGCTGACCTCGCTGGACGAGGCGCGCCCGCGCCTGGACCGCGCGGAGAACTGGATCACCACCCAGGTCCCGGCCGAGGCCCGCACCATCGTCCGCGACGAGCCCGACAAGGAGCTGCTGGGCTCGCTCGACGACCAGGGCCGCGACTCGCTGCGCCTCCTCCTGGAGGGGCTGGACACGCACTGGTCGCTGGACGGGCTCACCACGCTCGTCTACGGCGTGCCGAAGGTGCTGGCGGGGCTGGAGCCGGATGCCAAGCCGACGCCCGAGCTGAAGGCCGCCCAGCGGTCCTTCTTCGTGCTGCTCTACCGCCTCCTCGTCAGCCGCGACACGGGGCCGCGTCTGCCCACGCTGCTGCTCGCGGTGGGGGCGGAGCGGGTACGCAAGCTGCTGGGCGCGTAGGACCGCACACCGCACGGCGAAGGGCCGCCGCCCGGGATTCCCTCCCGGGCGGCGGCCCTTCGCGTCGCGTGCCGCGGTGTCAGCCCGCCGCCGCCTCGTCCTCGTTGACGAAGGTGCGCAGCCAGGAGCGGAACTCCGGTCCGAGGTCCTCGCGCTCGCAGGCGAGGCGGACGATGGCGCGCAGGTAGTCGCCGCGGTCGCCGGTGTCGTAGCGGCGGCCCTTGAAGACGACGCCGTGCACCGGGCCGCCGATCTTCTCGTCCGCGGCGAGCGCCTGGAGGGCGTCGGTGAGCTGGATCTCGCCGCCCCGGCCCGGCTCGGTCTGCCGCAGCACGTCGAAGACGGCGGGGTCCAGGACGTATCGGCCGATGATCGCGTAGTTGGACGGGGCGTCGGCCGGGGCCGGCTTCTCCACCAGGTCGGTGACCTTGACGACGTCACCGTCCTCGGTGTTCTCCACGGCGGCGCAGCCGTAGAGGTGGATCTGGGAGGGCTCGACCTCCATGAGCGCGACGACGCTGCCGCCGTGCCGCTGCTGGACCTCGATCATGCGGGCGAGCAGCGGGTCGCGCGGGTCTATCAGGTCGTCGCCGAGCAGCACGGCGAAGGGCTGGTCGCCCACGTGCGGGGCGGCGCACAGCACGGCGTGGCCGAGGCCCTTGGGGTCGCCCTGGCGGACGTAGTGCGTGGTCGCCAGGGAGCTGGACTCCTGCACCCGCGCGAGCCGGTCGGCGTCGCCCTTCTTCTGTAGCGCCGACTCCAGCTCGTAGTTGCGGTCGAAGTGGTCCTCCAGGGCGCGCTTGTTGCGGCCGGTGATCAGGAGGACGTCACCGAGACCGGCGGAAGCGGCCTCCTCGACCACGTACTGGATCGCCGGCTTGTCGACGACCGGCAGCATCTCCTTCGGGGTCGCTTTCGTGGCGGGCAGGAACCGAGTGCCCAGGCCCGCGGCAGGGATGACGGCCTTGGTGATGCTGGTGTGCATGATGTGGATTCCCCGGGGTGCGGTGGAGATGAGCGTGGGCACCGGCGCCGCCGCCCCGAGCGGCATCCCTGGTGCGTCCGGCGGCCGGATCGCTGCCGTGACCTGATGTCTCATACGAACATATAAATGGTTATGGGCTAATACGAAGATGGACGATACAGGAGAAGCCTGGCCCTCCTGCGCGATTCGACTCCCCCGGGTCAGGCCCGGAACAGCCGTCACCAACAATCGACCCGCGGATCTGCGAGATGGTTGCGCAGAGCTCGCGAACGTGTTGTACGCCACGCCTATTCGAGGTGTCCCCCAGGTGGCACGCGGCCGTACGCCAGGGGTACGTCACGGTGCGCGCCGACCGTAGGCCAGGGGTGCGTCAAGGTGCGCGCCGACCGTACGTCAGGCGCTCTGCTCCGCCGTCGACTGCGCCGGGGTGTACGCCTGCCTGAACTGCGGCATCAGACGCTGGAGAAGCTCGGTCGAGCGGGGGTGCCGTACGTTCCGGGTGTCCGCGAGGTGGATGTCCAGGATCTCCACGCTCGGGTACTGCCCCTCCTGATCGGTGTACGCGGTGAACACCTCGAAGGCCAGCTCGGCGTACTCCGCGTCCTCCTGGGGCCACTCCTCCAGCTGCGGGGCCTCCTCGGGATCGGGCTCGGGGACGCGGGCCGCCTCGGGGGCCTGCGCCCGGACCCGGGGGCGCTCCTCGTGGCGGGGGTGCGGGACCGCGCCGATCGTGCCGACGTCACCGAGCGGGCGGGTGCGGCCCGGCCCCAGGGGCACGGCGGCGGGCGTGGGCTCCAGGCCCTCGGCGTACTCGGGGTCGTACGCGCTGGAGGGCGGGCCCTCCGGAAGCTTCTGGGCGGCGAACCAGGGGCTGTCGTGGGTGGGCGGGACCGGGGAGGGCTCCGGGGTGGCGGGGGCCTGGGGGGCTGCCGAGTTCTCCGGGGCTTCGGGGGCGTGCGAGGCCTGCTCGGACTGGGGCTGCGAGGGGGCCTGGTGCTGCTGGGGGGCCTGCTTCTGGAGTGCCGTGGGCTGCGGCTGCTGCTGGGCTTGGGGCTGTGCCTGTGCCTGCGGCTGTGCCTGGCTCTGCCCCTGCCCCTGCTCCTGCCCCTGCTCCTGCCCCTGCTCCTGCCCCTGCTCCTGCCCCTGCTTCTGCTCCTGTCCCTGTGCCTGCCCGGGCTGCTCTTGCTGGGGGGCGTACGACAGCTCTGGCAGCTCCGCCTTCGGGGCGGGCGGCAGCAGGGCCGGTTCGATGCCGGCGGCGGCGAGCCCGGCCGGGGCGGTCTCGGCGAGGGGGACGCCGTACTTCGCCAGCCGCAGCGGCATCATCGACTCGACCGGCGCCTTGCGGCGCCAGTTGCGGCCGAACCGGGCCTGGAGGCGCGCCTGGTAGATCAGCCGCTCCTGTTCGAGCTTGATGACCTGCTCGTAGCTGCGCAGCTCCCACAGCTTCATGCGCCGCCACAGCTTGAACGTCGGTACGGGGGAGAGCAGCCAGCGGGTGAGGCGCACGCCCTCCATGTGCTTGTCCGCCGTGATGTCCGCGATCCGGCCCACCGCGTGGCGGGCGGCCTCCACGGAGACGACGAACAGGACCGGGATCACCGCGTGCATCGCGGTGCCGAGCGGATCGGGCCAGGAGGCGGCCCCGTTGAACGCGATGGTCGCGGCGGTCAGCAGCCACGCGGTCTGGCGCAGCAGCGGGAAGGGGATCCGCATCCAGGTGAGCAGGAGGTCCAGCGCGAGCAGGACGCAGATGCCCGCGTCGATGCCGATCGTTATATCGCTTGCCTGTTGCGGGTGTTGCTACTCCGTGCTGGCGGCTTCAGCGGAGGTCAGAAGAGGTCTTGCCCTCCGCTGCGATGCAACGATCCTGTTGTGTGCGAAAGTCCTACCCTTGACTCCGCTGTTGCTCAGGTGACTGCTCCAGTTGCAGTTCCCGCTTGCGCTGCTCTTCCTTGATCTTTTCCACGAGGCGCGCGAACCGTCGCAGCCGTTCCTTCTCGCCTTCCTCGGGCGTGAGGGAGGGATCGACGGACTCGTACTCGTCGAGGTGGAACTGGACCGCGGTGTAGTGCTTCTCGAGTTCGTCCGCGGTGGACTGCAAGTTGAAGCCGCGCTCACGGAACTTGAAGTAGCCCGACAGGCCGGCGGACACACCGACCGTGGCGCTAAGGATGGTGGCTGCCAGGCTCAGCGGTGTGACGTCGGTGTTGTCCATGGCGACCAAGGTCGACGCGACGATCGACCCGGCGATGATGAGCGCCTGAAGCGCGTTGTTCACGCGTCGGTTGCGGGTTGCCCTGACCCGGTACGCGTCCATCAGTTCAAGAGTCGACTCCCGATAGATCCGCAGTGCGGCCTCGGAGTCGAGAGGGAGCGCCGCAGCGGCGTTCTGCTTCTCCGCGAGCTTCTTGCGCAGTTCGGATGTGTGGTCGACCTTGGTCTTCCGGTTGTACATCAGCATGACGCCCGCGCCGACCCACAGGGCTGCCACGATGATGAGCCCTGCCCACCGCGTGAAGGTCGGCTTGTCTTCCCAGAGTCCGATGACGACCGTATAGCCGAGGAGGCCGGTCAGTATCATGGAGCCGAAGGCGACCAGGTAGTACATCCGCCGCTGGAAGCGCGTGGCCTTCAAACTTTCCAGGGCGTGGTCGTAGGCCCTGCTCTTCTCCCGGTACGCGCTCTCCAGCGCGGTGATTTCGGCTTCGGTCAGTCGGGCCACAGCGCTTCTCCCCCGTGTACATGCGGACGTAGCCGCCAATCGCGCTGCAGGTGACTTCGGCTTGATCCGTGTCGAGCGTGGCAGTCACCCTAAGTACGTCAGGCAACACCCGCATACCTCGTTGCGAGTACTTGGCCGAAAGTCGCCGAGGTGCGAGGTGATGGCTACTCGGACTCGGTGCAGGGCGCGCGGTGCCTCCCAGTAGCATCGGCTGGTTCGTGCGGCCGGGATGGGTGACCTGTTGGGTCGCTAAAAGCATTTGAAGGGGAGGGCGGATGGGGCTGTTGGGCTAGTTCTCCAGTAAGCAAGAGCCAGAGAGGAGCCGTCGGGGCCTAGCCACGCTGAGAACCTAGGGGTCGCGGTCGGCATCGGAGACGAGTTCACGATCGTCTCGCGGTCCAACCCGAGAACTGAGGCAGGGGTGTCGTGAAGACCAGAAGTGTCCGGTGGCTGCTCGCGCCCGTGACGCAGTGGCGTGTACGTCGCCTGATGGCGGCCCAGGGGCCTTCGATCCCGTACGAAGCGGCTTGGACGCTGGTGCGCCTGGGGCAGAAGCCCGACGAACTGCCGTTCGCCCAGGCGGCGTGGCGGCAGGCGGCTGCGCCGATCGTGGATGGCGTCCCTTGATGTGGTGTAGCTGCTCTTGGCCGGTGTGCGCCCCGGACCGTCGCGCTCAGGTGCGAGGCGTCCTCCGCCGGGAGGGAAGGGGCAGCACGCGTGCTGACTCCGCGTTCTGCTCGGTCAGTGCCTCGTACTCCAGCGCCATCAGGTTGATCACGGTGGCGTACGTCTGGACTTGTTCCTCAAGCTCTGAGCAGTAGCGCTGCAGCTTCGAATGCCGTCGGCGCAGGTCGTCCCGTTCCTCGGCCGTCTTCTGGTGTGTGCCGCGGGAGTCCTCGGCCTGTCGGACGCGGTCCTGGAAGAGGTCGCGCAGGTCGGTGTGCCGGTGGGTCAACTGCCAGCGTCTGACGTCGGCTTCGATGGCGAGTTGGGACACGCTGAGGCGACCGGTGGAGCGCTTGGGGGAGCCGGAGAGCATTCGGTCCATGGCGGCCAGGATGGCTTTGCGGACCGGGTCGGTCTCGGGAGCGGTGGTGGGGGAGTCGTTCATCGGGTCGGTTTCCTGCCCTCGTGATGAGCATCGAGGATTGCTTGAAGGCGGGCGAGTTCGTGCTGGTCGCGCGCGTGACGAATGGGCGGGGCGAGGGGATCGGAGACGGTCTCCTTGAGTTCGACTACCTGCTGTTCGACGTGGGCGATGTCGCGGTCGGTGCGGGTGAGGCAGCGGCAGTTGGGCCGACAGTCGTCGATGTCGGGGGTGATCAGGGGGTCGTCGGCGGTGCCACGCAACTGGCAGGCGGCAGTGGCCGGGTTGAGGACGCAGGTCATGCCGGGGCCGTGGTGGATCTGGAGCAGGGGGTTGCCGAGCAGGTCGCGGGACTGGGCGGTGCTGGTCAGGACGCGTCCGGCGAAGGTGCGATGGGCTCCGCTCACGCGGTGTCGGTAGGTGTCGGCGGCGGGCCCGCTGACGTGCTCACCGGCGGCCAGGGCGCGTTCGTCCTCAGCCAGGGTCTCCATGCGGTACAGCCAGTCCTCGAAGGCGTATTCGTCGGGGAAGCCGGAGTCGTAGGAACCGGCGTAGCCCTGGAGCATCTGGACGTGCACATGGCCGTACTGGATGGCGGCGGCGACCAGGCCGCGTGGGCGGCGCCGGATGAACCAGGCCAGCGTCCTGCGGAAGCGGGAGGGGGAGAGAAGGCCGTGCCGGTCGTCGGGGACCCGGTCGGTGCGCTCGAGGCGGGCGCAGTACGCGTTGATCCATTGGGTGAGGTCGGTGATGTCCTCGGCGGCACTCTGGACGTCGCGTGCCGCGCCCAGGCGGGTGGTGGGGCGGCGGTAGCTCTCGATGTAGGTGGGGAAGAGCAGCTCGCTGGAGTGCAGCTCTTCCAGTACCGCGATGGCCCGGGCGACGGTTGCCACGACGACCCAGGGGTCGGCGCGCTCTGCGCCCTGGGGGATCTTGTTGCCGTCGGCGTCCACGGCGTTCTTGTAGTAGAGCCCGCCCATCAGCAGCATCCCGGTCTCGGGATCCTTGCGCAGGCAGCCGCGGCGCAAGGAGAGGACCTCCCCGGGGCGTGCGCCGGAGAGGTATGCGATGACGATGAAGCAGGCCGTGCTCAGCAGCCGGGCCAGCCGGGGTGCCTCGTGATATCCGATGGCTGAACTGCGCCAAGGGCTCCCTTCAAGCAGCCCGGTTACGGACACGTCCAGGGGGATGTCGGGGTCGATGGGCAGGCCGGACTCGGTGATCAGGCGGCCGGTGCCGTTGCGTCTGATCTCGGCGGAGCAGACGAAGAGGCGCTCGATGTGCCGCCAGTCGATCTGGAGCTTGCCGTCGTTGGAGAGATGCCCAGGCAGGTGGCCCCCGTCGGTGCGCAGCTTGTCGAGGTAGTCGATCACCGCTCGGCGCAGCTGGCCCGGAAGGTAGCCGCCGCGCCTCTGCTGGCCTGCCGGGCGGCGGATGAGTTCGGGGCTCAACGCGTGCAAGCGGGTGTGCTCGGCGTGCGCGGACATGATGTCCGTGGCGAAGTCCTCGACGAACCGCAGCGCCCATACCAGCAGCGTCTGCATCACCCGCTCGTCGATGCGGGGGGTGCGGTTCTCCATTTGCGGGCGGACCTTCTTGAACAGGTCGCGGGGGTCCTCGCCGTTCCACGGAGGGGTGGACGGTAGCCGCATGAACGGCGGCAGGATCTCCCGGTGCGCCCACAGCCGCCGGACCTCGCCCACCCGCCGGTACTTGAGCCCCAGAGAGATCTTCGCGTCCCTGAGGTCGTCGAGGTAGCGGTCCAGATGGGCTGGGGTGACCTGCGCGAACGACGTCGCTTGCTGCTGGTGCAGCCATCGCACGAAGGCCTTGAGCTGCGGGAACACGATGGAGACCGTGAGCGGGGAGATCCGTTCCCCGCGGGAATTGCGCATGCTCCTGGTGCGGGGGAGATTCAGCAGCTGCCACACGTAGTACTTCACCTCCAGCCGCCAAGGCGCCGGAACGGGCCGGAAGTTCAGGCTTACGGCCTTGGTGTGGGCCTCGAAGACGGCCGGGGTCAAAATCCACCGGTCATCGCCGAACCGCGACAGCGCCCGACGGTCCGTACCCCCTCGGCATTCCCGGCGCAGCAAAACCAGCGTGTCCGGCCCGGGCCACTCCGTGCCCTCGGGCAGCCCGTCGGGAGCGTCGTTCCGGAGAAGCGCGATGGCGGATTGGCTCATCATCGAAGATCGAGCTCCCTGCTGAGGAACCGGGTCACCAGGGCCCGGTCGTCATCGGTGGCACCGGCCCGTGCGTCCTCGACCACGGTCTTGGAGTGCTGGCCGAGCAGATCGGCGAGCTGAGCGTGCGGGGCGGCGAACCGCTGCGCCCACTGCAGCGCAGGCATCTGCGCGCGCCGCTCCTCGATCCGGTCGTGCACCAGGACCTGGACGGGGAGATGGCGGGGGAGTGCCCGCGCGCACGGGCAGTCCAGGCACAGCATGAACGACGCCCGGCACGGCTGACCGGCGGGCGCGTACTGGCCGCCGGTGTTGTCCGCGCAGGCATTCATCACGGTGTCGAGCTCACCGTCGATCATCCGTTGCAGCGTGGCCACGTCCACGCCGTACGCGGCGGCGACCTGCTCCGGTTCCTCCTGCGCCTGCCGCAGGTCCTCCTCGGAAAGGGTGGCCATCGCTCCGCGCGCCTTCGCTTTGGCCACCTCCTGCGCGAGCGCGTCTGCCACCACCTTCTGGTACTCGGCGAGATTGCCCCGGTTGCGCGCCAGATAGGTGGTGGCCAGGGTCCGCTCCGATTGCGCCACCGGTCGCTGATGCAGTTCCAGATGGGTCAGCCGGATGATGCCCAAGGTGACCCGAAGCGGCACCGGCCGCTCCTTGGCATCCTTCTTGTCCGCCAGCAACCCGTGGGCGCGGGCCCAGGGTTGGATCATGGTGTCCTCGAAGTTCTCCGACAGGCTCGGCAGATCCGGGCTGGTCAGCGCTTGTCGTACCAACAACCGCCGCGAGCAAAGCAGCTCCCGTGACCTGTCCGTGAGCTCGTGCAGCAGCACGTACAGACCGAACGCGGTGTGCAGCTCGTCCTTCGTCGACAGACTCTGCGGGTCGGACGGAATGCTGATCCAGTCGGGCACCTGCGACAACACCAGACTCATGTGCTGATGACGGTCACGGCGCGACTTGCGGCCCGCCACGATCGCCGTCCCCAGATCACCTGTGTATCCGTCCGCACGATGATGCGCCGCCGGCATCGCCCACAGCACACTCGCGTTCTCGCCCGTGAGCACCCCCATCAGCACCGCGCCCGCCACCGCCTCGCGCCGCGTCAGATGCAGCGACGACACGATCTCCTCCACCGTGCCGAACCGGTGCACCCATGGCAGCGGGGCCTCCCGGCCATGGCACTGGGCCCACGTGCGCGGCACGTCCCCCACCCGGTCCACGCTCTCCAGCAGCTCCATGCGCCGCTGACCGGCAAGATCCCCGTCATCGGGCAGTTCACTGGCCCGCCAGGCCCGCAGCGTCTCCCGGTTACCGCGAATCCGGGCCGCAGCACCCCGCAGGTCCGCCCGCGCCGCCTCGGCGACCCGCTTGAACTCCGCCCGGCTCAGACTCTCCTTCCGCTTCCCTTCCGCCCGGCGCGGTCCCTTCTCACCGAGCTTGGCGCGCAGCGCCTCACTGAGCCCCTCCGCGTGCGCCAGCAGCAGCTTGACGTGCTCCAGGTCCCGCGCCGCCGAGACGAACCCGCTCCGGCTCTCCAACAGGCCGTCCAGATGCTCCGGCAGTAGATGCTCCGGCAGGACAGGACTCCACACCAGGCCGGCCACGTGCTCAGCCAACTGCGTCGCCGCGCGGTACGCCAGATTCATCGCATCCAACGAGGTCAGACCACCGCCGGGCGCCGTCCGCGACGCGAACGCCCTGGCCAGCATCTCGTGCAGTTCCCGCGACACCCCCAGATGCGAGAAGCCGTAATCCTTGGACACACCCGTCGTCTCGTCGAAGCAGCGCACCACCAGAGTGCTGCCGACCCGGTGCAGGCCCCAAGCCCGCTCCGCTCCCGCCTGCGGCAGCGCGGCCTCGCGTCCCCGGCGGCTCACCGCACCGCCAGCGGATCCGTACGCACCCGGGGATGGCCTGTGAAGACATCCGCCATGAACCGCTCCACCGGGAACCCGTCGGCGTGCCGCAGCAGCAGCTCCACCTCCAGGTTCCGAAACGGCTCCAGGTAGACGTTCTTGGTCGTCTCCACCTGCCGGTGCCCCAGCATCGTCTGCACCAGATGCCAGTGATCGCCGAACTGCTCTCTGAAGTCGCGGGTCTCCTCCTGCGACAGATGCCCGAGCTGGCGGGCCTGCACCAGCTTGGCGACCGAGTACCACTTCAGCGCCAGCGAGTGCCGCAACATGTGCGGCGTACAGCTGAAGTCCTTCAGCCCGAGCGCGGCGATCCGCTCGTTCGCGGCCTCGAAGGTGTGATGCCACCCGTGCCCGTCCCGGGGCAGTCCGTCCTCGTTCAGCCAGAGAGCCAGCGGCTCCAGCCCCTGCGGTGTACGCCGAAACAGCATTCTTCGGTCAGCAGGATCCAGCTCGTTCCACGCCGTCGTCTCCCGTTCCCCGCTCTCCGCCTCGAGCGTCACCGCCTGACGCCCCTCGAAACCGACCGCGATCCGCCGCTCAGGCACCCGCTCATAGCGGCCCGCCACCTGCGCCCGCCGCACCGACCGCGCCCGGGCCCCCTCCACGTACGACAACACGTCGGAGAGCACCGCACGCGGCATCCAGTACGTGTGCCCGTAACCGCCCTTCGCGCACGCGTCAGCCAGCGCACACGTGTAGTAGCCCCGCCCTCGCGTCTCCTCCGGGAGCTCCGGCAGCACCACGCTCGCCCACTCCGACAGTCGCAGGCCCGTGCCGTACAAGCCGTCGGCGAATACCGCGTCCCGCTGCTCGTTGCGGCCACCCCACGCGGGGTCCTCGCGGCCGTCCAGATCCAGCCCGCGCAGCCCGAGGTCCCGCCACCGCGCGTAGCCGGCCGGGTCAAGCCACTTCACGTCTTCCTGCTTGCGGCCCCGCGAGGTCTCCAACTCCTCGAAGGGGTTGACCACTTGGAAGCGTCCGCCCATCCACCGGTAGAACGTCTTCAGCCCCGCGGCGTCGCGGTAGAACGAACTGCGCTGCACCCGTCGTGGGTTACGCGGATCGGTCACCCGCCAGAACTGGAACTCCCGCGCATCGTCCTCGGACGCCTCTTACCAGCGCCGCCCCAAGGACTCCACGAAGTTCAACCACAGACACACCGAGTAGGCATAGTCCCGGTTCGTCCGCGCTGCCCGGCCCTTCATCTTCGGCGACCCGAAGAACGAGTTCACCCGCAGGTCGGGACGACCGTCAGGGCCGATCAGGAACCACTGCCCGTGCCTCCCGCCCAGGGCCATGGCCCACGACACGAGATCGGACGCGAACCGGGTGCACGCCTCGGGTAACGGGCCCGGGCTCTGTGTCTTCAGGTTGTACCGGTACGCGCGCCAGCGCCCGCCACCCACATCAACTGTGCTCACTCACGCCATAACGACGAGCCCAGCAACAGGTCACTGGCTACAGAACGACGGGGAAGACCAGGGAGAACTGGCCGAACCCCTTGGCCTCGGCCAGCTCGCGCACGGCCGCGTAGGAGCCCGCGAACCCGATGGCGGCGATGATCACCGCGCCGGCGACGACGATCCCGATGAGTATCCGGTGCGTGCGTGTCAGCGGTATGGCGGCCACCGGCGCTCCCCTCCCCGACTTCTTCTCTCCCGGACCGGCATCCATGTCCGGCGCTGGCACAGCCTGGCACATGTGTGCGAGTTCCGTTGCGCGGGGAGGCGGAAGCCCGGCCCTCGGCGGAGGGCCGGGCTCCGGAAGGACGCCGTACGGCCGGGGAGTTCGGCTTCCCGGCCCCGCTCAGGTCACGACTTGGGCGTGGCCTCCGCGTCGTCCTTCTTCTCGTCCTTCTTGTCGCCCGACTGCTCGCCTGACTTCTCGTCGGACTTGCCGTCGGCCTTCTCCGCCTCGGCGGCCTTGTCGACCGCGGTGACCGCTTCCTTCGCCGCCTTCTGGGCGCCCTTGAGGATGTCCGCGGCGGACGGGGCCTTCGCCCCGGCGAAGCCCGCCCCGTTGTAGGTCAGGGTGACGACGACATTGCCCGTACGGGCGACGACCGTGCTGTTCTCGAACTTCTCGTCCGACTTGTCGAGGCCGTACGTGATCGCCGTCGCCTCGTCGCCGATGCCGGGGGCGTCGGCGGCGGCGACCTTCTGCGCGCCCTCGCTCGCCTTCTCCTTGGCGACCTGCTTCGTGTAGTCCTCGGCGGCACGGTCGGCCCCGCTGCCCAGCGACTGGTCGGAGTCGAAGCGGGTGAAGGAGACGGAGAGCCAGCGGTACTGCGAGCCCTTGACGCCGTTGTCCTTCAGGCCGTTCCACGAGCAGCTGCCGCGCACCGAGAGATCGCTGGAGCGGCCCGCCGTGCCGCCCTTCTTCTTGGCGTCGGGCACCAGGTCCTCGATCGTCCCCTTCCCGATCGAGGAGCACGCGTCGGGCAGGTCGCCGTACTTCGCCGGCTCGACCGCGGGCTTCGTCGGCTCGGTGGAGGCGGCGCCGGACGGCGAGGAGTCCGCACTCTTCTTGGCGTCGGAGCCGGAGCCGGAGTCCGACGAGCAGCCGACGGCTACGAGCATCACCGGAACGGCGGCGCAGGCGAGGATGCGGGACAGGCGCGGAGCTGAACGGTGCATGGTTCCTTCACTCGGATGGCACGGAGGTCTCGGTCGTGGAGGCTCGGTCGGTCGTCTTCGTCGGTACGTCCTCAGGGGAGCCACGTTACGACGGGCGACGGGTTCCCGGCGCCCCGGTCACCGGTGGACCGACGCCCCGGGAAACGGCCCTACCCGCTGATCACCTCGGCCAGCTTCCGAGCCAGCGACCGGGCCTTTTCCTGCAGTTCCCTGCTGTCGGGCACCTTGGTGACCAGGGTCGGCTGCTCGCCGTACCGGACGGTCACGAGCACATTCGATGTGCGGAATACCACGCTCACCGTGCGGTGCTGTGTGGTGGAACCTGCCTGAGTGAGGAGATCATCCAGAAATGCGGCATCTCCGAGCCCGGTGAGCACCCGCGGCCGGAGGTCCTCGTCGCCGTTGCCGGGTGCGGCCGGGGTGCCGGAGGCGGACGTGGAGGCGGACGGGGAGGGCGAGGCGGATACCGAGGGGTCCGCCGGGTCCTGGTCGTCACCGGGCTCCGAGGTCCCCTTGCCCTCTCCTCCCGCGCTCGCCGTCGCGCCCTTGCCCTGGTCCGGGCGGCCGCCGCCCGTCCCCGGCAGCTCGGCCGCGTTCTCCTTCTTCACGTACAGGGCGCGTGCGCGGTCCTCGTCGCTCACGGCGGGGTCGTACGACACCACGCGCTCGAAGTCGATCGTGAGGTTGCGGGAGGAGTCGGGCGCGGAGGACTTCCAGCTGCAGCCGACCTTGCGATCGGTGTCGTACGTGATGATCGCCTTCCCCCGGACCGCCCTCTCCTGCTGCTGCCGCGACAGCTGCGCGATGCCCGGCAGCAGGTCCTTGAGCACGGAGTCCGGCACGGCCCGGCAGGGCGCGGGCAGGGTGCGGTACTTGCCCGGGGGCGCGGTGGTCGCGACGGGGCTGCCCGGCTTGCTGTCGGCGTCGCTCGCGCCGCCGCCGGAGCCGGCGCTGCAGCCGACCGCGAGCGCCGCGAGGAGTGCGACGCCGGGTACGTAGGCCTTGTGTCGCACCGTCCCAGGCTCCCTTCGGTACGGAAAAAGGTGTTGCCGCCGCGAGGCGGCCGATGGACACAATGTGTATCGCACGCGCCGCTGTGAATGCCGGTCGGCCGACTTGTTTGCCGACCTTGGCACCGGTTTTGCGCTTTCAGTCTTTTCGGGGGAATCGCGGGGGAATCGAGGAGCTATGTCGTACGTAGAGGTACCGGGGGCGAAGGTCCCCATCCGGATGTGGACCGATCCGGCGTCCGTCGAGGACGTGGCGATGCAGCAGCTGAGGAACGTGTCCACGCTGCCGTGGATCAAGGGTCTCGCCGTCATGCCGGACGTCCACTTCGGCAAGGGAGCCACGGTCGGTTCGGTGATCGCGATGCAGGGCGCCGTCTGCCCGGCCGCGGTCGGGGTCGACATCGGCTGCGGGATGTCCGCGGTGAAGACGTCCCTGACGGCGAACGATCTTCCCGGCGACCTGTCACGGCTGCGCTCCAAGATCGAGCAGGCCATTCCGGTGGGCCGCGGGATGCACGAGGAGACCGTGGACCCGGGACGGCTGCACGGGTTCCCGACGGCCGGGTGGGACGACTTCTGGGGGCGGTTCGACGGGATCGCGGAGGCGGTCAAGTTCCGTCAGGAACGTGCCACGAAGCAGATGGGAACGCTCGGATCGGGCAACCACATGATCGAATTCTGTCTCGACAGTGACGGGAGCGTGTGGCTGATGCTGCACTCCGGCTCCCGGAACATCGGCAAGGAACTGGCCGAGCACCACATCGGGATCGCGCAGAAGCTGCCGCACAACCAGGGCATCATCGACCGGGACCTGGCGGTGTTCGTCTCGGACACTCCGCAGATGGCCAACTACCGGAACGATCTGTACTGGGCGCAGGAGTACGCCAAGTACAACCGCGCGATCATGATGGCGCTCTTCAAGGACGTGGTCCGCAGGGAGTTCAAGAAGGCGAAGCCGGTTTTCGAGCAGGAGATCTCCTGCCACCACAACTACGTGGCGGAGGAGCGGTACGACGGCGCCGACCTGCTGGTCACCCGTAAGGGAGCGATCCGCGCGGGCTCCGGTGAGTACGGCATCATCCCCGGCTCGATGGGCACCAGTTCGTACATCGTCAAGGGTCTCGGCAACGAGAAGGCGTTCAACTCGGCCTCCCACGGCGCCGGTCGCCGGATGAGCCGGAACGCGGCCAAGCGCCGCTTCACCGTGCGGGACCTGGAGGAGCAGACGCGGGGCGTGGAGTGCCGCAAGGACTCCGGTGTCCTGGACGAGATCCCGGCCGCGTACAAGCCGATCGAGCAGGTCATGGAGCAGCAGCGGGACCTGGTCGAGGTGGTCGCGAAGCTCAAGCAGGTCATCTGCATCAAGGGGTGAGCCGACGGTGTGAAGGGCTGAGGCCCCGTCGCCCCAGCCGTCTCCAGCACCGTCACCCGGTCCACCGCATCCGCTACAGGGTGCGGTGGACCTTCGAGTTGGAGGCCTGGGCCCGGGGGCGGACCACCAGGAGGTCGATGTTGACGTGGCTGGGGCGGGTGACGGCCCAGCCGATCGTGTCGGCCACGTCCTCGGCGGTGAGGGGGGCGTCCACGCCCGCGTAGACCTTGGCGGCCTTCTCGGTGTCGCCGCGGAAGCGGGTGGTGGCGAACTCCTCGGTCCTGACCATGCCGGGGGCCACCTCGATCACGCGGACCGGAGTACCGACGATCTCCAGGCGCAGGGTCTCGGCCAGGACGTGTTCGCCGTGCTTGGCGGCCACGTAGCCGCCGCCGCCCTCGTAGGAGGAGAGCGCGGCGGTGGAGGAGAGGATCACGATCGTGCCGTCGCCGCTCGCGGTCAGGGCGGGGAGCAGGGCCTGGGTGACGTTGAGGGTGCCGATGACGTTCGTCTCGTACATCTGGCGCCAGTCGTCCGGGTCACCGGTCGCCACCGGGTCCGCGCCCAGTGCGCCGCCCGCGTTGTTGACGAGGAGGGCCAGGGAGCGGAAGGCGGTGGCGAACTCGTCGACGGCCGCCCGGTCGGTCACGTCCAGGGTGTAGGCCGTCGCCTCGTGGCCGGCCTCGACGATCTCGGCGGCCAGTGCCTCGATCCGGTCCTTGCGGCGCGCGGTGAGCACGACCCGGAAGCCGGCCGCGGCCAGCGTGCGGGCGGTCGCGGCACCGATGCCGCTGCTCGCGCCGGTGACGACGGCGATGGGGGTGGCGGTCATGGCGATCTCCTCGGGCAGTTGATCGGTAACGGGAGAAGGATAGGCAGCCGTTGCCCGCCCGGTCTGCCCCGCCTCCATGGACCGGGCGGGGCCCGACAGGGGCCGGCCGTGGGCTGTGCGGGTGGGGGAGAGCGCGTCGAGTTCGTCCTTCAATAGGACAATTAGCCGCTCTCGGTATCTTCCGGCCATGGGACTGACGCGTAGAGGACTGCTGATGCCGTTGTCCGTCGCCGCCGCGGCGGCGGCGATGACCGTACTGGTGGCGGCCGCCGTGCCGGAGGCCGCCGCCTCACCCGAGACCCACCGCGAGGCCCTGGCCGACCGTGCGGCCTCGGTCGCCCTGGCCGCCCCGGCCGCGGAAGCCGTGCCGGTCGCGGAGTCCGCTCCCGCCGCCCCCGTGCCTGCGGCGGATCTCGCCCATCACGGGTACGTCTCCGTCTGGGGCGACCACGTCGCGATCCGCATCCGGAGCGAGAACCTGGGCCCCTCCGACGTCGCGGCCTCCACCGTGCGGCTGCGCTTCTCCGGGCCCCTCGCCGTGCGGCAGGAGCTGCCGCACGGCTGCCTCCGGGGCGGCCGTGCCACCGTGCTCTGCGAGACCGGCGGGCTGCGGGCCCGTGGCGGGGCCCGGCAGACCGCGCTCGACCTGAGGCTGGCGAGCCGCCAGGACGAGGTCGTCGTACGGCTCGACACCGTCTGGCACGGCGGGGCGCGGGACGCCGACCGCACGAACGACACGCACGAGGTGCTCGCGCCCGCCACGGGAGATGCGTACGCCTTCTGAACCGGTGATCATGGAGCGGTGATCGTCGAACGCGCGTATGCCCATGTGGATTCCCCCGACCCGGGGGAGTGGCCCTGGTCGGTGCCGTGCGTACGGCAGTTCCTCGATGAGGGGCTGCGGTTCCGGGCGCCGGTGACCTTCCTGGTGGGGGAGAACGGGTCGGGGAAGTCCACGCTCGTGGAGGCGTTGGCGGAGGGGTTCGGGCTGGACAGCTACGGCGGCTCGGCCGACTGGAAGTACGCGACATCGCGGGGCAAGTCCCTCCTCGGTGAACGCGTCCGCTTCGACGCCGCGCCCCGGGGGCGGCGCATGGCCTACAGCCGGTCCGCGCGCAAAGGGTTCTTCCTGCGTGCGGAGACGGCCCTCGACGCGTTGGAGCGGGAGAGCCTGGAGCCGGACACCCGCAGTCACGGGGAGGGGTTCCTCGCAGCCTTCCGGGAGAAGTTCGTGGTGCCGGGGCTGTACGTCATGGACGAGCCGGAGGCCGCGCTGTCCTTCGCCTCCTGCCTCGAACTCCTCGGGCACATCGACCAGTTGGTGAAGGCGGGCGGCCAGGTGGTGTGCGCCACCCACTCGCCCCTGCTCACCGCGCTGCCGGGCGCGGACATCGTGCAGCTGGGGGAGGGAGGCATGGAGCGGGTGCGGTGGGCGGACCTGGAACTCGTCGACCACTGGCGGCGCTACCTGGCCGACCCGCAGGCCTACCTGCGCCACATCGTCGGCTGACGGCGACCGCACGGCTACGCCGCCGCGCCGCCGAACTCCCGTACCGCCTCCGCGACGATCGTCTCCAGATGCCCGTGGTGCGCGCCCCGCCAGTACACCCGGGCGCACTCCGTGCACTGGGCGAACACGTCGTACGCCTGCTGCGTGCCGTGCTCCAGCAGATCGCTCACCGTGTCCTTGTCGGCCTGTGCCAGCGTGCCGTTGCAGGCTGTGCAGCGGGTCCACGGGGCGAGTGCCGGGGCGAAGCGGCCGAGGACGTCGCGCAGCTGCTCCTGGGGGCGATCGCTGTAGACGTACGCTCCCGCCCAGATCTCCCGGCGGCGCAGCAGCCCGCGGTCCCGGGAGAGCAGGACGCGTCGCTCCCGTGCGGAGAGGGCGGCGAGCGCGGGGTCTCCGATGTCCTCGCTCTCGTACGCCGCGTCCACGCCCAGCAGGCGCAGCCGGCGGGCCAGCGTGCCGAGGTGGACGTCCAGGAGGAAGCGCAGGGGTGCGCCGGGGACCCGCTGGGGGCGCTCGACGGCGGTGACGTCGATGTGCTCGCCCGGGCCCGGGATGTGCGAGCGGTCCGCCGGGGCACCGTCCACCAGGAGCGTGCCGGCCTCGGTGAGCGGGATACCGAGGGACTCGACGACATGGCCGAGGGTGGAGGCGCCGTCGGTGGTGAGCGGCGTGCGGCCCGCGCGGCGCTCATGGGGGACGAAGAGCCGCAGCTCAGGGGCCACTTCGAGGGTGATCTCGGGTCCGTTCACCCGGCCAGGATGCCACCGGGGAGGGGCGGGTCGCCACGGAATTGGGGCGGGCTCACGGAGGTGGCCGGGCTCCTGCGGCTGCGGCGGGCCCCCGGGCGAGGGCGCGGCGTCGGAGCGATCCGGCGGGCGCCCGGCGCGGCTCGTCGTCCGGGTCGAGGGCCGCGTGGGGTTCGGGTTGCGTACGCAGTGCCTCGGCAGCGCCGATCCGGCACCCCGTGAGGCCGCTCAGGGCGTGCTCCGGCGCGAACGGGTGGGAGCCGCCTGACCGGAACCGCATTCCGCAGACCGGCCGCGCCCGGTCGTCCGGGCGCGGAGGCCGAGGGTGATGCCCGCCACCTCGGGGTGCCCGCCCGCTGCCCGCCCGCTGCCGGCCCGTGTCCCCGGCCCCGTACCGCCGCGCGGGGAGGCCGACCGGGGGAGGGCATCCCCGCTGTCAGGGCCAGACCAGGCAGTACGCCTGGTGTCCCGCGTCATGCAGCCGGTGGGAGAAGTCCTGCCACTCGTGGAGCAGCCGGTAGACGTTGAACGCGTCGCGCGGGCCGCCGCGGTCGGGGACCGTGGACCAGATGAAGGCCGCGGCGCCGACCGACTCCTCGCCTACGCCGCGCAGCGGGTCGACCACGGTCATGGGGAGCTTGACCACCGCGTAGTCGGGGTGGAGGACGACCAGCTCCAGCGGGGGCACCTTGTGCAGGGGTATGCCCTGGATGCCGGTGAGGACCATGGCGGCCACCGTCTCCGGCTTGATCTTGGTGAACATGCCGCCCATGCCCAGCTCGTCGCCGCCGAGCTCCTCCGGGCGCATCGAAATGGGCACGCGTGCGGCGGTGGCCCCGTCCGGGGCACCGAAGTACTTGTAGGTCACCCCCATCCCGCCCCCGCTCCTGATCCCGGGGGGCGGTGTGCTCTCCGCGCCCCTGCTCTGGGCCCGCTCGGCCCTGCGCCGGTGCCGCCCTCGCCGGGCAGGCTCGGGCCCCAGGTCGTCGGTCCCTTCGCCCACTCCGCCACCGCGATGCATATCTCATCCACCCGACTACTTCTTAGGAGCCACAGCCCCCGGCGCGCAACCCGATCATCGTGTCAGTGACCTCCCCCGCGGGCGTGCGG
The DNA here is from genome assembly GCF_056436485.1 of Streptomyces sp. NPDC043746. Lineage (NCBI taxonomy): Bacteria > Bacillati > Actinomycetota > Actinomycetes > Kitasatosporales > Streptomycetaceae > Streptomyces > Streptomyces sp. NPDC043746. Next base: position 48,427 of record NZ_JBWKCM010000002.1, read on the forward strand.
TGAAACACCTGTCCGCAAGACCGTCCGTGCCTCTGACACCATGGCATGTGTGAGCTCTCCCTGTGTCGCCCCAGTTTCGCAGACGTGAGGGGGCCGACGCTCTTCCGTGATACGAGGGGAGCGCGCTCCGCGCTCACCGGTGGCCGGGACTACCTTGGATCTTCCGGCCCGGCCTCCCGATACCCGAACCGCAGATCAGGACCAAAGTGGCGTATTCATACGAAGCCCCAGTTTCGCAGTCGCTGTTCGACCGGGCGTCCGTCGTGACGCCCGGCGGCGTGAACTCACCCGTGCGTGCCTTCCGGGCCGTGGGCGGTACGCCCCGGTTCATGGTGTCCGGCACCGGTCCGTACCTCACCGACGCCGATGGGCGCGAGTACGTCGACCTCGTCTGCTCATGGGGGCCGATGATTCTCGGCCACTCTCACCCGGAGGTCATCGCCGCCGTCCAGGAGGCGGTCGCCCGTGGCACCTCCTTCGGCACGCCGGGGGAGGGCGAGGTCGCGCTGGCCGAGGAGATCGTGGCGCGGATCGAGCCCGTCGAGCAGGTGCGGCTGGTCTCCTCCGGCACCGAGGCGACGATGTCGGCGATCCGGCTGGCCCGCGGCTTCACCGGCCGGGCCAAGGTCGTGAAGTTCGCCGGCTGCTACCACGGCCATGTGGACGCCCTGCTCGCCGCCGCCGGCTCCGGCCTCGCCACCTTCGGGCTGCCCGACACCCCGGGCGTCACCGGCGCCACGGCCGGGGACACCGTCGTCCTGCCCTACAACGACCTGGACGCCGTGCGTGCCGCCTTCGCCGCGCACCCCGGTGAGATCGCCTGTGTGATCACCGAGGCCTCGCCCGGCAACATGGGCGTCGTCCCGCCCGCCGACGGCTTCAACGCCGGACTCAGGGAACTGTGCGCGGCCCACGGCGCCCTGTACATCTCCGACGAGGTCATGACGGGCTTCCGTACGTCGAAGGCCGGCTGGTACGGCGTCGACGGCGTCCGCCCCGACCTGATGACCTTCGGGAAGGTCATGGGCGGCGGCTTCCCCGCCGCGGCCTTCGGGGGCCGCGCCGATGTGATGGCGCACCTCGCCCCGGCCGGCCCGGTCTACCAGGCGGGCACCCTCTCCGGGAACCCGGTCGCCACCGCCGCCGGCCTCGCCCAGCTGCGGCTGCTGGACGACGCCGCGTACGCGAGGATCGACGCGGTCTCCACCGAGCTGCGCACGCTGGTGGGCGACGCGCTCACCAAGGAGGGCGTCGCGCACACGGTCTCCTCGGCGAGCAACATGTTCTCCGTCTTCTTCACCGACCAGCCGGTGCGGAACTACGAGGACGCCAAGAAGCAGGAGGCCTTCCGCTTCACCGCCTTCTTCCACGCGATGCTGGAGCAGGGTGTCTACCTGCCGCCCTCCGCCTTCGAGTCCTGGTTCGTCTCCACCGCCCACGACGAGCGGGCGATCGAACGCGTCGCCGCCGCCCTGCCCGCCGCGGCCCGTGCCGCATCGGAGGCCACCGCATGAGCAACGGGACCGGAAGCGGCGGCAACGGCAGCCGCGACGAGCAGCTGACCGTGGTGCACCTGATGCGCCACGGCGAGGTGCACAACCCGGACGGTGTGCTGTACGGGCGCCGCCCCGGCTACCACCTCTCCGAACTCGGCCGGCAGATGGCCGACCGGGTCGCGGACCACCTGGGGAAGCGCGACATCACCCATGTCGTCGCCTCCCCGCTGGAGCGTGCCCAGGAGACCGCCGCGCCCGTCGCCGAGGCGCACGGCCTGGACCTGGCCACCGACCCCCGGCTCATCGAGGCCGCCAACGTCTTCGAGGGCAAGACCTTCGGCGTCGGCGACGGGGCGCTGCGCAAGCCGGGCAACTGGAGACACCTCACCAACCCGTTCCGGCCGTCCTGGGGTGAGCCGTACATCGAGCAGGTCGTCCGCATGATGGGCGCGCTGGACGCGGCCAAGGACGCGGCGCGCGGCCATGAGGCGGTCTGCGTCAGCCACCAGCTGCCGATCTGGATCGTCCGCTCCTTCGTGGAGCGCCGTCGGCTCTGGCACGACCCGCGCAAGCGCCAGTGCACGCTGGCGTCGTTGACCAGCTTCACCTACCGGGGCGACAAGCTCGTCTCCGTCGGCTATTCGGAGCCCGCCCGGGACCTGGTGCCCGCGCATCTGCTGGCCGGGGCGAAGCCGGTGAAGGGGAAGTCGAAGGCCTTCGGCGCGTAGGCCGCCGGTCGCCGTACGCGGTGCCGTGAACATACGGGACCGACCGCCACCGCGGTCGGTCCCGTTCTTCGTCAGGAGTGCCGATCCGGTCCCCCTCCTCCAGCGGCCGCTGCCGGCGCTGCGGGCCCGGCCACGGCCCGGAGGCCGCCCGCCAGGCCCCGTACCGCCCCGCGGCACCAGCCGCAAGGTAAAGCGCAATGAAATTCCCCCATGGCGCGGAACCGTCGTGTTGCTCCAGGCCTCTCACCCTTCAGCAGTTTGTATGGCCTTGAGATAAAACGACCGCAGATGGGGACGGCATGCGCGACATCAATCGAAGGGGACTGCTCGGCGCGGGGCTCGGCACGGCGGCCGCGATCGGACTCGCCGGCTGCGGCTTCTCCGGTTCTTCCGGCTCCGCCGACGGCGGCAGTGACAAGGGCGACGGCGGCAAGGGTGACACCGGGGACGGCGGCACCGGCGGAGGAAACGGTTCTTCGAAGGGCAAGGCCCGCCTGATCGGCGACGGCTCCACCGCCGACACCGGAAAGCAGCCCCACCAGCCCGCCGCCCCCGTCCGGCTCGAACCCGGCCAGACGCCCCCGCAGTTCGTGATCTTTTCCTGGGACGGGGCGGGCGAGGTCGGCAACGGCCTCTTCCCGCGCTTTCTGAAACTGGCCAAGGAACACGACGCGGCGATGACCTTCTTCCTCTCCGGGCTGTATCTGCTGCCCGAGTCGAAGAAATCCCTCTACCGTCCCCCGAACAACCCCCGCGGTGCCTCGGACATCGGCTATCTCACCGATGACCATGTCAAGGACACGCTGACGTACGTACGTCAGGCCTGGCTGGACGGCCATGAGATCGGCACCCACTTCAACGGGCACTTCTGCGGCGGTTCCGGTTCCGTCGAACGCTGGACCCCCGCGCAATGGCAGAGCGAGATCGATCAGGCCGTGTCCTTCGTCACGGAATGGCGGACCAACACCGGCTGGCAGAACGAGGACCCGCTCCCCTTCGACTACCGAAAGGAGCTGATCGGCGGACGCACCCCCTGTCTGCTCGGCCAGGACAATCTCCTGCCCACCGCGAGCAAACTCGGGTGGCGTTACGACGCCAGCTCGCCCGGCGGCCGCCAGACCTGGCCCGTGAAGCGCGGGGGCGTCTGGGATCTGCCGCTCCAGGCCATGCCGTTCCCCGGCCACTCCTTCGAGGTCCTCTCGATGGACTACAACATCCTCGCCAACCAGTCGAAGAATTCGACCAAGGGCATGCCCTCGCGCTATCCGGGCTGGCGCAAGCAGGCCACCGAGGCCTATCTCGCCGGATTCGAGCGCGCCTACACGACGAATCGCGCGCCCTTCTTCATCGGCAACCACTTCGAACAGTGGAACGGCGGCATCTATATGGACGCCGTGGAAGAAGTGATCAAGAAGACCGCCGGCAAGAAGGACGTACGGCTCGTCTCCTTCCGGCAGTTCGTCGACTGGCTCGACGTACAGGATCCCGCCGTCCTCGCCAAGCTCCGCACCCTGGAGGTCGGACAGTCGCCCGCGGGTGGCTGGAACTCCTTCTTTAAACAGGCTTGACAAGGGGCTTTACGGGCACCGAGGGGGGTGCGGGAGATCCCCGGAAGTGCCATGCGAAACTTTTCACATGAGCTTTGGCCGCGCATCCCGACGCCGCTCCACCCTGCTCGCCGCCGTCGCCGTGGCGGGTGCCCTGACCCTCTCCGCGTGCGGGGACGGCAACAAGGCCCAGGGCGGCGGGAACACCAACTTCATCACCGGCACCGGGGGCATCGCCACGGTCCCGAAGGGGGAGCGGCCCGACGCTCCGAAGCTCCAGGGCGAGAGCCTGGAGGGCAAGCCGCTCGACCTCGCCGACTACAAGGGCAAGGTCGTCGTGCTCAACGTCTGGGGCTCCTGGTGCGGCCCCTGCCGGCTGGAGGCGAAGTACTTCGCGCAGGTCTCCGAGGAGACCGCCGACCAGGGCGTGCAGTTCCTCGGCATCAACACCCGGGACGCGCAGCGGGACCCCGCCGTGAACTTCGAGAAGGACTACGGGATCACCTACCCGAGCTACTTCGACCCGATCGGCAAGCTCATGCTCCGCTTCCCCAAGGGCACCCTGAACCCGAAGGCCATCCCGTCCACCGTGGTGGTCGACCGGGAGGGGAAGATCGCGGCCCGCACGCTCCAGTCGCTGGACGCGGACCAGCTGCGCAAGATGATCGACCCGATCATCGCGGAGAAGTGACCCGGTGATCCCGCTCGCCACCCACTCCGGGAGCGCCCTGCTCGCCGGACCGGACAGCCCCGTCACGCTGGCCTCGTACAACGAGACCGTCGTGGGCGGGGCCCTGCTGCTGGCGGTTCCCATCGCCCTGCTGGCCGGTCTGGTCTCCTTCTTCTCGCCCTGCGTCCTGCCGCTGGTCCCCGGCTATCTGAGTTACGTCACCGGTGTCAGCGGGACCGACCTGGCCGAGGCCCGACGCGGCAGGGTGGTGGCGGGCGCCGCGCTCTTCGTCCTCGGCTTCACCGTCGTCTTCGCCTCCACCGGGGCGCTCTTCGGCTACTTCGGCAACGAGCTCCAGCTCCACGCCGACGTACTCAACAAGGTGCTCGGCGGCCTGATGATCCTCATGGGGGTCTTCTTCATGGGGCTCCTGCCGGGGGTGACGCAGCGCGAGTTCCGCCTGCACAGGAAACCGGTGGCGGGGCTGGCGGGCGCACCGCTGCTCGGGGCCCTGTTCGGGATCGGCTGGACGCCGTGCATCGGCCCGACGCTCTCCTCGGTGCTGTTCCTCTCCGCCGAGAGCGCCACCGCCGGGCGGGGCGCGATACTGACCGTCGCGTACTGCCTCGGGCTCGGCGTCCCGTTCATCCTGGCCGCCGTCGCCTTCCGCAAGGCGCTCGGCGCGTTCGGCTGGGTCAAGCGCCACTACGCCTGGGTCATGCGGATCGGCGGCGGCATGATGATCGTGACCGGCCTCCTGCTGCTGACCGGCGTGTGGGCCACGCTGATGCAGCACATGCAGGGCTGGTCCAGCGGCTTCGTTGTGGGGATCTGAGTTCATGAGCAAGGCGAACAGCAGCACGGGCACGGGCATCGACGCCGGTACGCGTACCGGCACCGACACCGGCGCTGACGAGCGCGCGCAGCGGCGGGCCGACCGCGCGGCCGGGGAACAGCTCTCCACCGCGCCCCGCGAGGAGGGCCCGGAGAGCGGGTCCGGCACCGGGAGCGGGTCCGGCACAGGCGTCCCCGCCATGGGGGTGATCGGCTGGGTCCGCTGGTTCTGGCGCCAGCTCACCTCGATGCGGGTCGCGCTGATCCTGCTCTTCCTGCTCTCCCTCGGCGCCATCCCCGGCTCGCTGATCCCGCAGACGAGCGTCGACGACTTCAAGGTCCAGGAGTTCAAGGACCAGCACACCACCCTCACGCCGATCTACGAGAAGCTCCAGCTCTTCGACGTCTACAGCTCGGTGTGGTTCTCCGCGATCTACATCCTGCTGTTCGTCTCCCTCATCGGCTGCATCGTCCCGCGCACCGGCCAGTTCGTGGGCCAGCTCCGCTCCCGCCCCCCGGGCGCCCCCCGGCGGCTGACCCGGCTGCCCGCGTACACCACCTGGCGCACCGACGCCGACCCGGAGCGGGTCCGCGAAGCGGCGCTCGGGGTGCTGGGGAAGCGGCGGTTCCGTGCGCACACCGTGGGCGACGCCGTCGCCGCCGAGAAGGGCTACCTCCGCGAGGCCGGGAACCTGGTCTTCCATGTCGCGCTGATCGTGATGCTGGTGGCCTTCGCCACCGGCCAGCTCTTCAAGTCCGAGGGCGGCAAGCTGGTCGTCGAGGGCGACGGCTTCGCCAACACGCTCACCCAGTACGACGACTTCAAGTCGGGCTCGCTCTACGACTCGGACACACTGGCCCCCTTCAGCTTCGTCCTGGACAAGTTCGTCGGTACGTACGAGGAGAGCGGCCCGCAGCGCGGCACGCCCCGCACCTTCGAGGCCCGCGTGACGTACAACGAGGGCGCCGACGGTCCCGACCGCAAGGCCGTCATCCGCGTCAACGAACCGCTCGTCGTGGACGGCACCAAGGTCTATCTCATCGCCCACGGCTACGCCCCGGTCGTCACCGTCCGGGACAGCAAGGGCAAGGTCGTCTCGCGCAACGCCGTACCGCTGCTGCCGATCGACAACAACATCACCTCCACCGGCGCGATCAAGGTGATGGACGGCTACCGCGACCGACACGGCGAGAAGACCCAGCTCGGCTTCAAGGCCTTCTTCGTGCCGACCTTCGCGGGCCACGGCAAGGGCGAGATGTTCTCGCAGTTCCCCGGCGCGGAGTACCCGGTGCTGGCGCTCAGCGCCTACCACGGCTCCCTCGGGGTGGACTCCGGGCTGCCGCAGAACGTGTACCAGCTCGACACCTCCAAGATGGAGGAGTTCAAGGACGAGAACGGCGAGCTGCTCAAGAAGATGCTGCGCCCCGGCGAGAAGCTGGACCTCTCCGACGGGGAGGGCTCGATCACCTTCGAGGGCATCGAGGAGTGGGCCAGTTTCCAGATCTCGCAGCAGCCGGGCAACGGGCTCGCGCTCGGTGGTGCCATCGCCGCCATCGCCGGACTCGCCGCCTCGCTCTTCATCCAGCGCCGCCGGGTGTGGGTGCGGGCGGTCCGGGGCGCGGACGGGGTGACCGTCGTGGAGATGGCGGGCCTGGGCCGCGGCGAGTCCGCGAAGCTCCCCGAGGAGCTGGGCGACCTCGCGACCGCCCTGCTGACCACGGCGCCGGTCGCCCAGGAGAGGCCGGAGAAGCCGGAGAAGCCGGTGGAACCGGCCGCTTCGGACGCCTCTGCCTCGTCCGAAGGGCCCGACGACGCCACTGACGAGGACGACGCCACCAACGAGGCCGGGAGCCGGCCCGTACACCCTGCTGAAGCACCTGCCGAAGGGGCTGAGAAGTGAATCTCGCCGCCGCAACCAACGAGAACCTGGCGGAGATCAGCAATGTGCTGATCTACTCGTCGATGGCCGTCTACACGCTGGCCTTCTTCGCGCACATCGCGGAGTGGGTCCTCGGCAGCCGCAGCAAGGTCGGCCGTACGGCCGCCGCGCTGGCCGGCTCCGCGTCCGGTGGCTCGGCCGCCACGGCCCCGGTGGTCGTCCAGGGCGGCTCCACCGCCGTGCTGGAGCGGCCGAAGGTCGTCACCCGGGCGGCCACCGGCACCCGTGACGTGCCCGACGGGCCGGGAGCCGCGGGCGGCACGTTCAAGGGCGACCTCTGGGGGAGGATCGCGGTCTCGATGACCGTGATCGCCTTCGTCGTGGAGGCGGGCGGTGTCCTCACCCGCGCCCTGTCGGTGCAGCGGGCCCCCTGGGCCAACATGTACGAGTTCTCCATCACCTTCTCCACGGTGGCGATCGGCTCCTACCTGGTGCTGCTGGCGCTGAAGAAGAACGTCCGCTGGATCGGCCTCCCGCTGGTCACCACCGTCCTGCTGGACCTCGGTCTCGCCACCACGGTCCTCTACACCGACAGCGACCAGCTGGTGCCCGCGCTCCACTCGTACTGGCTGTGGATCCACGTCTCGACCGCGATCCTCTGCGGTGCCGTCTTCTACCTCGGCGCGGTCGGCACGATCCTCTACCTCTTCCGCGACAGCTACGAGAACAAGCTCGCCTCCGGCGGTACGCCGGGGAAGTTCGCCACCTCCGTCATGGAGCGGCTGCCCTCCGCCTCCTCGCTGGACAAGTTCGCCTACCGGATCAACGCGGCGGTCTTCCCGCTCTGGACGTTCACGATCATCGCGGGCGCGATCTGGGCGGGCGACGCCTGGGGCCGCTACTGGGGCTGGGACCCCAAGGAGGTCTGGTCCTTCATCACCTGGGTCGCCTACGCCGCCTATCTGCACGCCCGCGCCACCGCCGGCTGGAAGGGCCGCAAGGCCGCCTACCTGGCGCTCGCCGCCTTCGGCTGCTGGCTGTTCAACTACTACGGCGTGAACATCTTCGTCTCCGGCCTGCACTCCTACGCGGGCGTCTGAGGCACCTGTACGCCGCGGCCCGGGCCACCGGCCGCGGCCCATCGGATGAACGAACAGCGCCCCCGGACGGGACATCCCGTCCGGGGGCGCTGTTCGTTCCGTACGTCGGCGGCCTCGCGCCTCAGGAGGCGGGCGGGGTCTTGTCGTCCGGGCCCTTGCCGCCCTCGCGGCGCTCCTGCTCCTCGCGCTCCTGGTCCTTGAGCGAGTTCAGGAAGTCGGGGTTGTCGTCCGGGGCCACCCACTGCTGCCGTCGGCTGCGCTGCCATCCGGCCGGGCCCGTGCCACCGGCCGCGTTCTGGCGCGTCTTGCCCGCGACGAGCCAGACGACCGGGCCGACGATCCAGAACAGCAGGATGATGAAGACCCAGGCGATCTTCGGCAGATGCTTGGTGTCCTCCTCCGAGGTGTTCAGGCAGTCGATGAACGCGTAGATCGTCAGAGCCAGCGGAACGATGAACATCAGGGCTCTCAACATGGTGCGTCCCCCAGTCAGTGGTGGTGGGGCTCGGTGTTTCCCCGGTGTCGCGGCCAGGGTACCGGCTCGCCACCTTCGATCCCCGGCCCGGAGCAGCACTTTCCGGCAACAGCCCGGACTTTCGGGGTGCGGTGGCGGGGGAGCCCCGGCGGGGCGGCGCGGGCGGGGATGACAAACTGGACCGCATGGCTTACGACGATCTCCGCTCCCTGCTCCGGGCTCTTGAACGCGATGGTGATCTCAAGCGCGTCAAGGCCGAGGTCGACCCTCACCTGGAGGTCGGCGAGATCGTCGACCGGGTGAACAAGGCGGGCGGCCCCGCCCTGCTCTTCGAGAACGTCAAGGGGTCCTCGATGCCCCTGGCCATGAACGTCTTCGGCACCGACCGGCGCCTCCTCAAGGCGCTCGGGCTGAAGTCCTACAGCGACATCAGCGACAAGATCGGCGGGCTGCTCAAGCCGGAGCTGCCCCAGGGCTTCGTCGGCGTGCGGGAAGCCTTCGGCAAGCTCGGCTCGATGGTCCACGTACCGCCGAAGAAGGTGAAGTCGGACGACGCTCCGGTCCAGGAAGTCGTGCTGAAGGGCGACGAGGTCGACCTGGAGAAGCTGCCCGCGCTCTTCACCTGGCCCGGTGACGGCGGCTCCTTCTTCAACCTGGGCCTCACCCACACCAAGCACCCCGAGAACGGCGTCCGGAATCTGGGCCTCTACCGCCTCCAGCGCCACGACAAGCGCACGATCGGGATGCACTGGCAGATCCACAAGGACTCCGCCAACCACTACCAGGTCGCCGCCCGGCGCGGTGAGCGGCTGCCCGTCGCCATCGCCTTCGGCGCGCCGCCCGCCGTGACGTACGCCTCCACGGCCCCGCTGCCCGGGGACATCGACGAGTACCTGTTCGCCGGGTTCGTCCAGGGCAAGCGGATCGAGATGGTCGACTGCAAGACCGTCCCGCTCCAGGTCCCCGCGCAGGCGGAAGTGGTCCTGGAAGGCTGGCTGGAGCCGGGCGAGATGCTGCCGGAGGGCCCGTTCGGGGACCACACCGGCTTCTACACCCCGCAGGAACCGTTCCCCGCACTGACCATCGACTGCGTCACCATGCGCAAGCGCCCGCTGCTCCAGTCCATCGTGGTGGGCCGCCCGCCGACCGAGGACGGGCCGCTGGGCCGGGCCACCGAGCGGTTCTTCCTGCCGCTGCTGAAGATCATCGTGCCGGACATCGTGGACTACCACCTCCCCGAGGCGGGCGGCTTCCACAACTGCGCGATCGTCTCGATCGACAAGAAGTACCCGAAGCACGCCCAGAAGGTGATGAGCGCGATCTGGGGCGCGCACATGATGTCGCTGACCAAGCTGATCGTGGTCGTCGACGCCGACTGCGACGTCCACGATCTGCACGAGGTCGCCTGGCGGGCGCTCGGCAACACCGACTACGCCCGCGACCTCACGGTCACCGAGGGCCCGGTCGACCATCTGGACCACGCCTCCTACCAGCAGTTCTGGGGCGGCAAGGCGGGCATCGACGCCACCCGGAAGCTGCCCACCGAGGGATACACCCGGGACGGCGGCTGGCCGGAGATGGTCGAGTCCGACCCGGAGACGGCGGCCAAGGTGGACCGCCGCTGGAAGGAGTACGGGCTGTGAGCAGCGCGGCAGAAGCGACCGGGGCCCTCCCCGGCTCCGCACCCGCCGGCAGCAGGGTCAAGTCCTTCCTGAGGCTCGTGATGATCGAGCACTCGGTCTTCGCGCTGCCCTTCGCCTACATCGCGGCTCTGACCGCGATGTTCCGGCTGGACGGCACGATCCACTGGGGTGTCCTGCTGCTCGTGACGCTCGCGATGGTGGGGCTGCGGACTTTCGCGATGGCCGCCAACCGGATCATCGACCGGGAGATCGACGCCCGTAACCCCCGCACGGCCGGGCGGGAGCTGGTGACCGGCGCGGTGTCGGTGAAGTCGGCGTGGACGGGGGCGCTCGTCGCGCTCGTCGTCTTCCTGGGCGCCGCCGCCCTGCTCAATCCGCTCTGCCTGGTGCTCGCGCCCGTCGCGGTGGTGCCGATGGTGGTCTATCCGTACGGCAAGCGGTTCACGAACTATCCGCACGCCATCCTGGGCATCGCGCAGGCCATGGGGCCGGTCGGCGCCTGGCTCGCGGTGACCGGCAGCTGGTCGTGGGACGCGGTGGTCCTGGGGCTGGCCGTCGGCATCTGGATCGGCGGCTTCGACCTGATCTTCGCCTGCCAGGACGTGGCTGCGGACCGGGCCCACGGGGTGCTCTCCTTCCCGGCGCGCTTCGGTATCCCGGCGGCGCTCTGGGGCGCGCGGGTCTGCCATGTGGTGACGACCGGGATGCTGGTCTGGTTCGGCCTGGCGACGGGTGCCGAGGTCTTCTACTGGATCGGCATGGCGGTCGTCGCGGTGGCGTTCGTCTACGAGCACCGCGTGGTGCGCCCGCATGATCTGTCCCGGTTGAACCGGGCCTTCTTCACCGTCAACGGCTTCATCGGGATGGCGCTCTTCGCCTGCGCGCTCCTGGACCTGCTGGCGCGCGGCCTGACCCCGTAGGCCCGGCGCCCGGCCCGACCCCGTCAGGCTCTGTGTGCGTCAGGCCCTGTGTGCGGCCTCACCCCGGTCAGGCTCTGGCGGTGTCCACGCCGTAGAGATCCGGCGCCTCAGACCGTGACCAGGTTGTCCGGGCCTCGGCGGGCTGGCGGGCGGCGGAAGAAGAAGGCCGCCGCCACCCCGCCCAGCAGCCCGAACAGGTGCCCCTGCCAGCTGACGCCCGAGTCGGTGGGCAGGACGCCCCAGAGCAGCGAGCCGTAGACCACGGCGACGCCGATGCCTATGAGGACGTCCCAGGGCCGCCGGTCCACGAAGCCGCGCACCAGCAGATAGCCCAGCAGCCCGAAGACCACGCCGGAGGCGCCGAGCGTCACCGTGAAGGCCGGGGCGGTCAGCCAGACGCCGAGACCGCTGATCACGATGACCGTCGCGACGACGGCGGCGAACCGGCGCAGCCCGCCGAGGGCGGCTATGAAGCCGAGGACCAGCAGCGGGACGCTGTTGGACGCGACATGCTCCCAGCCGCTGTGGAGGAAGGCGGCGGGCACCACATCGCGCAGCTCCGCCATCTCGCGCGGGCTGATCCCATAGGTGTCCAACGCGTTTCCGGTCAGCACGTCGATGCCTTCGAGCAGCCAGAGCAGGGCCACCCAGCTGACCATCACGATGCCCGCGGTCAGCGCGCGTGTGCTGCCGGACACGGTGGAGTTCGTGTCGCGGCCGGTCGTCCAGTAATCGCCCACGGTCTGCCCCTGCCCCCGGGTTGCCTGTCATCCGTTGAACGTCCGGGGCCGCCGTCGGGTTCCGAGTGCGGGTCGCCGGGGTGTGCCGGATAGGCTCGCAGATGTGGAATCCGGGACTTCAGTGACTCATCAGCAGCGGCGGCCTTGGATTGTCGGGGTTTCCGGTGCCTCGGGGACCCCGTTCGCCGCCGCCGTCCTGCGCGGGCTGCTGGCGGGCGGCGAGAGCGTGGACCTGGTGGTGAGCCGGGCATCGCGGCTCACCCTGCTGGACGAGACCGGCATCGCCTTCCGGGACGGGCACTGGCGCGAGGACCTGCGCTGTTGGCTGGAACGCGGCGCCGACGGGAAGCCGGACGCCTTCGCGGTGGGCGATGCGGAGCTGGAGCGCGTACGCCACTGGCCGGCCGGTGATCTGGCGGCCGGGCCGTCCTCCGGGTCGTACCCGGCGAAGGGGATGCTCATCGTGCCGGCCTCGACGGCCTGTGTGGCCGGGGTGGCGCTCGGCCTGTCGAAGGACCTGCTCCAGCGGACCGCGAGCGTGACGCTGAAGGAGCGCCGTCCGCTCGTCGTCGCGGTGCGCGAGACCCCGCTGAGCGGCCAGACGCTGAAGCAGATGGTGGCCCTGGACGAGGCGGGCGCGGTCGTGCTGCCCGCCTCCCCGGCGTTCTACGCGGGCGCGACGCACATCCAGGACCTGGTGGACTTCGTCGCGGGGCGGGTGCTGGACGCGGCCGGGGTGGAACACCGGCTGTACCGCCGCTGGGAGGGAGAGCTGGGTGGCGGCTCCCGCAGCCCCGAGGGCTGAAGGAGGCACGCGCGGGTCAGCGCTTCTTGGCGGTGCGCGGCGCGCGGGTCTTGTCGACGCGGTGGGCGGCGGCGGGCTGGTGGGCACGCGAGCGGTTGGCCAGGTCCTGCAGCTCGCGCATCCGGGCGTAGGCCATCTCGATCGTGTACACGGTGAAGTTCACTCCTGAAGATTCGAAAGTGTTTCTTGGATGTTCTAGAAGATTTGCAGGGCGTCGGCCCTGCATGCCTTAGATTCTACACGTAGACTCGCGGTACTGCTGAACAATGGAAGGTTTCAGTCACATGGACGCGGTGGACAGGCAGCTCATCCAGGCCCTCAGGGAGAACGGCAGGGCCTCGTACGCCGAGCTGGGGCGGCTCGTGGGGCTCTCCGGGCCCAGCGTCACCGACCGCATCAACCGGCTGGAATCCGCCGGTGTCATCACCGGCTACCGCGCCACCGTCGACTCGGCCTCCCTCGGCCTCGGTGTCACCGCGCTGATCGGGATCTCGCTCTCGGACGCCGCCGACCACGAGGACGTGGCGCGCCGCCTCAAGGACCTCGCGGAGATCGAGGACTGCTGGTTCATCGCGGGCGACGACTCGTACATGCTCAAGGTGCGCGTCGGCGACGTCGACGGCCTGGAGAAGACGATCCGGCGCCTGAGCGGCACGAAGGGCGTCTCCCGGACCCGTACGACGATCGTGCTCTCGACCAAGTGGGAGAACCGGGTCGGGGAACTTCCCGAAGAGGCGTAGGCGCGGAGCGCCGCAAAGGGGGCCCCTCCTGCCCGAAGGGCGGGGGAGTACGGTTGGCGGGGTCTGTTGTACGGAGGAATGGAGGCGGCCAGGTGGACGCGGGACTCAAGCGCGAGCTGGAGCAGAAGGTCCGGGCCGGCGAGCGGCTGACCCGCGAGGACGGGATCGCGCTCTACGCGTCCGACGACCTGGCCTGGCTCGGCGGCCTGGCCCACGAGGTGCGCACCCGTAAGAACGGTGACGTGGTGCACTTCAACGTCAACCGCCACCTCAACATGACCAACGTGTGCACCGCCTCGTGCGCGTACTGCTCGTTCCAGCGCAAGCCGGGCGAGAAGGACGCGTACACGATGCGGATCGAGGAGGCGGTCGGCCTCGCCAAGGCGATGGAGGGCGAGAACCTCACCGAGCTGCACATCGTCAACGGACTCCACCCCAACCTCCCCTGGCGCTACTACCCGCGCTCGCTCAGCGCGCTGAAGGAAGCCCTGCCGGACGTGGCGCTCAAGGCGTTCACGGCGACGGAGATCCACCACTTCGAGACGATCTCGGGGCTGAGCGCCTCCGAGATCCTCGACGAGCTGATCGAGGCCGGTCTCGAATCGCTGACCGGCGGCGGCGCGGAGATCTTCGACTGGGAGGTCCGCCAGCACATCGTCGACCACGACACCCACTGGGAGGACTGGTCGCGCATTCACCGTCTCGCGCACGAGAAGGGGCTCAAGACCCCGGCGACGATGCTGTACGGGCACATCGAGGAGCCCCGCCACCGCGTCGACCACGTGCTGCGGCTGCGCGAGATGCAGGACGAGACCGGCGGCTTCCAGGTCTTCATCCCGCTGCGCTACCAGCACGACTTCGTCGACATGAAGGACGGCAAGGTCCGCAACAGGCTCCAGGCGCGTACGACGATGGCGACCGGCGCCGAGGCGCTGAAGACCTTCGCCGTCTCCCGGCTGCTCTTCGACAACGTGCCGCACGTCAAGGTCTTCTGGGTGATGCACGGCGTGCAGACCGCGCAGCTCGCGCTCCAGCACGGCGCGGACGACATGGACGGCTCGGTCGTCGAGTACAAGATCACGCACGACGCCGACGACTTCGGTACGCCGAACAAGCTCGGCCGTGAGGACCTGCTCGACCTGATCCGCGACGCCGGGTTCCGGCCGGTGGAGCGGAACACGCGGTACGAGATCCTGCGCGAGTACCCGGGCCCGGACGCCGACCTGCGCGAGTCGCCGCAGCCGATGCGGGTCTGACCCCCCCGTTCCCGTACGAAGAAGCCCCGGCCGTCTCCGGCCGGGGCTTCTTCGTACGGGAACGGGGTTGAGCCACGGTGTATGTAATGGCTACTCTCCATCTATGGCACTTACATTTGAGCTGGATCCCGAACTCACCCCCGCCCTCCGCGACGGCGTCACCACCCTGTGGGCCGACGTCACCAACGCGGGCGGGGCCGTCGGATTCGTCCCGCCCGTCACCCCCGAGGAGATCCGCCCCGATCTGCTCAAGCACCTCCTCGCCATCGAGAAGGGGCAGGTCAGGCTGCTGGTCGGGCGGGACAGTGACGGTGCGGTCGCTGCGACCGCCTTCCTCACCCTCAACGACCACCGGCTGATGCGCCACTGGCTCTGGCTCTACACCGTGATGGTCCACCCCCGCCACCAGGGCCAGGGGTACGGTCGCGACCTCATGGCTGCCGCAGCCGATGCGGCCCGCTCCATCGAGGGCATCGAGGCCATCCGCCTCACCTGCCGGGGCGGCACCGGCAACGACACCTTCTACGCGGCCTGCGGCTACAAGGAGGTCGGCCGGATCCCCGGGGCGATCCGGCTCGCCCCCGGCGACGACCGCGACGACATCGTCATGCTGCTCCCGCTCGGCCCGGCAACCCCCTGAACCGAGAGAATTCGGGCCATGCTTCACTGGACGGGCAGGAGTGTGTGAAGAGACCGAGAGTCCACGGGAAGAGAGAGGGCCTGCTGTGTCCGTTGCCAAGCCGAGCGCGATGATCCGGTACACGGCGTTGCGTCTGCTGATCTTCGTCGGCTGCTTCCTCGTCGCCGGTGTCGCCGTGCACTTCGGTCTGGTCCCCGCGGGCCTCGGCGGCTCCAACATGGTCTGGGTGATCCTGCTCGGCCTCGTGCTCTCCGCCCCGCTCAGCTATGTGCTGCTGCGCAAGCAGCGCGACGAGATGTCCGCGCAGATCGTCTCCACCGTCGACCGGACCAAGGCCCGCCTCGACGCCAACCGGACCCGCGAGGACGCCGTTCAGTAAGGTTCCTCACACCCGCCGAGAGCCCCGGACCGGAGCGCACCGCTTCCGTACCGGGGCTTCGGCGTTTCCGGGGGCTCGGCGACGCTCCTGTGGCCCGCGGTGCCGGCGCGCCCCTGCCCCATGGTCAAAGAAGAGCTTTGAGGTTCTCAAAGTTCAAGTGTTAACGTATTCGGCATGAAGACAGCAGTGCGCCTCCACCATGCCCCGGGCACCCCGCTCGTGGCGCGCCTGCACGTCGATCTCTGCCGCTGTATGTCCGCGGTCTGTTGCCGCAACGTCTGATACGGCATCATGCAGCGGCGCCGCCCTCGGCGCGGGCGCCGCGACCCCGTCCCCGTTCCACCGCACGTCCGTACGTCTGTCCTCGTACGTCCCGATGCGTCCCCACTGGAGTGTGTCCGTGTCCGCGAATTCCGCGTCCGCCGCCCCCGAGGCCGAGCAGCCGTCCACCGGCTCCGGCCCCGGTCCGCGTATACCCAGGGTCCCCTTCTGGGCCCAGATCATCGCCGGTCTGGTGCTCGGCGCCCTGCTCGGCTGGCTGGCCCGCAGCCAGGACGTCTCCTGGCTCGTCACCACGCTCGACAAGATCGGCTCGATCTTCGTCCAGCTGCTGAAGCTGGCCGTCGCCCCGCTGGTCTTCTTCGCGATCCTGGTGTCGATCACCAACCTCCGCAAGGTCAACAACGCCGCCCGGCTGGCGACCCGCACCCTGCTCTGGTTCATGATCACGTCGCTGATCGCCGTCGCCATCGGCCTCTTCATCGGCCTGGTGACCAACCCCGGCTCCGGCACCGGCCTGACGCCCAAGGACGGCGAGCTGCCCTCCCGCACCGGCAGCTGGATCGACTTCCTGACCGGTATCGTCCCGACCAACGTGATCACGCCGTTCACCGAGCTGAACGTGCTCCAGATCGTCTTCATGGCGGCCGTCGCCGGTATCGCGGCCCTCAAGCTCGGCGAGAAGGCGCAGCCGATCCTCACGCTCAGCCAGTCCGTCCTGGAGCTGCTGCAGAAGGCCCTGTGGTGGGTTATCCGTCTCGCCCCGATCGGCACCGTCGGCCTCATCGGCTACGCCATCGCCACCTACGGCTGGGACCTGATCGGCAAGTACGCCACGTTCACCGCCGACGTCTACATCGGCTGCCTCCTGGTGATGTTCGGCGTCTACCCGCTGCTCCTGGCCACCCTCGCCAAGGTCAGCCCGCTGCAGTTCTTCAAGGGCGCCTGGCCCGCGATCCAGCTCGCCTTCGTCTCCCGCTCCTCGGTCGGCACCATGCCGGTCACCCAGCGGGTCACCGAGCGCCTCGGCGTCCCGAAGGAGTACGCCTCCTTCGCCGTCCCGTTCGGGGCGACCACGAAGATGGACGGCTGCGCCGCGATCTACCCGGCGCTGGCGGCGATCTTCATCGCGCAGATCTTCGACGTCCAGCTGGGCTTCGGTGACTACATCCTCATCGCCTTCGTCTCGGTCATCGGCTCCGCCGCCACCGCCGGTCTCACCGGCGCGACGGTCATGCTGACCCTGACCCTCTCCACGCTGGGCCTCCCGCTGGAGGGCGTCGGTCTGCTGATGGCCATCGACCCGATCCTGGACATGATCCGCACCGCCACCAACGTGGCCGGCCAGGCGCTGGTCCCGGTCATCGTCGCGGCCCGCGAGAAGATCCTCGACCACGACAAGTACAACTCGGCCTCGGCCTCCCCGATCGACGCATTCGGCCCGTCCGACGACGCCGACCGGAATGCGGCCCGCGACCGTACGCCGGAACCGAAGGACGCGGTGCCGGCCACCGCCTAGCGGCAGCCGCCCCCCTGTACAGCGCTGAGCGCCCCTGGCCCGCCTTGTGTGGCGGACCAGGGGCGCTTGCGTACGCGCGGTGGATGCTCCGTCCGGCGGAGGCCCGTCCGGCGCCGTACCCTTGGCCGGGGAGCAGGACCGTGGGGCGGGGAGGAAGTCGGACGTGGGTGCTGTGAAGAGCAAACGGATGCCACGCGCCGTGCGTGAGCGGCAGATGATGGACGCCGCGGTCCGGACGTTCGGGCAGCGTGGGTACCGGGCCGCCTCGATGGACGAGATCGCGGAGATGGCGGGCGTCTCCAAGCCGCTGGTCTATCTGTACCTGCACTCCAAGGAGGACCTGTTCTCCGCCTGCATCCGGCGTGAGGCCGAGGCCCTGGTGGCGGCGGTGCGGGCCGGGGTGGACCCGGAGCTGCCCGCCGACGGCCAACTCTGGTCGGGGCTCCGTGCGTTCTTCACGCACACCGCCGAACATCCGGACGGCTGGGCGGTGTTGCACCGCCAGGCCCGCTCGCACGGGGAGCCGTTCATCAGCGAGGTCGTGGTGATGCGCGACGAGATCGTCGCGTTCGTGACGGGCCTCATCGGCGCCGCCGCCCGCGAGGCCCACCGCGACCCCGCCCTGGCGGACCGCGATGTGGCGGGCCTGGCGCAGGCCCTGGTGGGAGCCGCCGAGTCGCTGGCGGGCTGGGCCAACGACACCCCGGGCGTCTCGGCGAGGGAGGCCGCGGCGACCTTGATGAACTTCGCCTGGGCGGGCCTGGAGAACCTGATGCACGCCCGCCCGTGGCAGCCCCCGGCGGAGGCGTCGTAGGAAGCGTCCGACCGGGAGACCTGCCCCGGCTCTCCGTGCTCAGGACTCGCAGCCCCGCGTGACCGCCCCGGTGAGGTGTACGCGCCCGCTGCCGCTCCGTAGGGCGAAGGCGTTCCCGCCCGGCTCGGCGGCGTAGGTCACGGTGGCGGGCAGCAGGACGGGGGCCTTGAAGTCGGCCCGTACGGTACGGAGTTGATGCCCGGGCTCGTCGGGTTCTGCCTGTGCCTGCGCCTCGGCCAGGCAGCGGGCCACCGTCCACATGCCGTGGGCGATGGCCCGGGGGAAGCCGAAGAGGCGGGCGGCGAGGGGGTGGAGGTGGATGGGGTTGCGGTCGCCGGAGACGGCCCCGTACCGTCGCCCGAGATCGCCGGGCAGCCGCCACTCCCGGAGAGCGGGAAGCGCCTCGGCACCGGTCTCCTCACGCCGCCCGGCCGCCGCCTTCGTCGAATGCCGGGAGAGATACCCGCTGCGCGACTCCCACACCAGCTCCCCGGCCACGCGCGCCTCGGTCACCATGGTGACCTCGGTGCCGCGCCGGTGCGCGGTCAACTCCTCCGCGTACACCGTCAGTCGGATCATCTCATCGGCCCGCACCGAACGGTGGCCACGCGCGTCGAACCAGGTGTGGACGAGCCCGACGACGGGGAGCGGGAAGCCGCGCCCGGCCATCAGCCGCATGGCGAGCGGAAAGGCCAGGACATGCGGATACGTGAGCGGAAGCGCTGCCGGTCCTCGCTCGGCCGCCGGGAATCCGCAGATGCTCCGGTACGCGGCCAGGGGGCCGGGGGCGGCGGGGACGGCGGGGAGGGTGAGGCGGCCGGTGGGCAGGGTGGCGTCCGGCCGCCCGGCGCGACGGAAGGGCGAGGCGAGGGCTCCCCGGACGAGGGAGGCGCTGAGGGAGGCCATCGCGCTCACGCCCCCAGCAGGCTCTGGCCGCAGACGCGCAGCACCTGGCCGTTGACGGCGGTGGAGTCGGGTTGGGCGAACCAGGCGACGGCCTCGGCGACATCGACCGGAAGGCCGCCCTGGGAAAGGGAGTTCATGCGGCGGCCTGCCTCGCGGATGAAGAAGGGGGCGGCCGCCGTCATCCTCGTCTCGATGAAGCCGGGTGCGACCGCGTTGACCGTGACGCCGTGGTCGGCGGCGGCACGCGGGCCCAGCGAGCGGACGAGACCGATGATCCCGGCCTTGCCGGCGGCGTAGTTGGTCTGGCCGGTGTTGCCCGCGATGCCCGCGATGGAGGAGGTGGCGACGATCCGGCCGCCGCGCGTGAGGGCTCCGGCCTTCAGTAGTTCGTCGGTGGTGCGGAGCACGCTGTCCAGGTTGACGTCGACCACCGAAGTCCAGCGCTCGGCGGGCATGTTGGCGAGGCGGCGGTCCCGGGTGATGCCGGCGTTGTGGACGAGGACGCCGAGCCCGTCCGGCGCTGCGGCGGCGATGCGGTCGGCGGCGTCGGGCGCGGTGACGTCGAGGGGGAGCGGGGTGGCGCCGAGCCGGGCGGCGGTACGTTCCAACTCCTCCCGGGCCCCCGGGACGTCGAGCGCGATGACCCGGGCCCCGTCGCGGGCGAGCACGGAGACGACGGCGGCACCGATGCCCCGGGCGGCCCCGGTGACCAGGGCGGTGCGGCCGGAGAGCGGAGCGGCGGGGTCGGTGACGGGTTCGGGGTCGGCGCCGGTCAGCTCGATGACCTGGCCGCTCACGTAGGCGGAGCGGGGCGAGAGCAGGAAGCGCAGGGTGGACGCGGCACCCCGGGCCGTACCGCCGCCGCCCGGAACCCGTACGAGCTGGACGGTGGAGCCCCGCCCGATCTCCTTGCCCAGCGACCGTACGAAACCCTCCAACGCCTGCTGGGCGGCGGCCTGATGGTGGTCGTCGGGGGAGGGGAGCGTACCGAGGAGGACGACCCGCCCGCCCGGTGCGAGAGAGCGGACGACGGGGTGCAGGGCGGCGTGGACACCCCCGAGCCCGGCGGCGGTGGTGACCCCGGTGGCGTCGAGGACGACGGCGCCGGGCCGGTCGGCACGGCCGACGACGGGGAGCCCGACCCCGGCCAGCACGTCCGCGAGCCCCGCGAGGGCCCCGGCCTCCGATTCCCCCTCCGCCGCTCCTGCCGTGAGGTGCAGCAGCGGTCCCTCCAACTGCGGGGTCTCCAGGGACCAGCGGCGCAGCGGGGCGGGCTGCGGGAGACCGAGGCGGCGGGTGAGGAAGCGGCCGGGTGCTGTGGCGGCGAGGTGCAGATAGCGATCGGCCATTGTCCTGACTCCCTGCGCGGTCGTAGATTTACTCCAGAGTAAGGTTACTCAAGGGTCAGGAGCTGGTCGAGATGAACGACTCGGGCGGGATCGCCCCCGGACGCACCGCGTGAGGGCAACGTCCACGCCCGCCGCCCCCCGGCCCCTCGCCCCTGAACCCCGGGAGCGCCACCCGTGAACCCCAGGAGTGCCCCTCAACCCGTGGGGAACACCCCTCAACCCGTGGGGAACACTCCCCGAAGCCCTTTGGCGACCCGCCGGACGGACGGCCCGGCGACGAGACATGTACGACCCCCCGCCCGCCACCGAGGAGCCGCAAGTGTCAACGCCGAACACCGCCCCCCAGCCCACCCCCACACCCACCCTGGTGGAACCGACGAAGAGGAGAGGCCCGGACGGGAGGGTCCGGGAGGTCTCCGTACCGGCGTTCGCTCCCCCGGTGCTGCGGGGTTCGCTGGCGGAGATCCCGTTCGACAACGCCCGGGAGGCCGCGGCGGAGGCGGTGCTGAGCCGGAAGGACGCCGAGGGCGCCTGGCACGACATGACCGCCGCCGAGTTCGCCGCCGAGGTGCTGGCGGTGGCGAAGGGCCTGCTGGCGGAGGGGCTGCGGCCGGGGGACCGGATCGCGATCATGGCCCGTACGACGTACGAGTGGACGCTGCTGGACTTCGCGTCCTGGGCGGCCGGCCTGGTGACGGTCCCCATCTACCCCACCTCCTCCGCCTTCCAGGCCCGCTGGATCCTCCAGGACTCGGGGGCGGTGGCGTGCGCGGTGGAGACGAAGGAGCAGGGCCGCCTGATCAGCCAGGAGCGCAGGCAACTGGGCGACCTGGCGCACCTGTGGCAGTTCGGCACGGGGGCGGTCGGCCACCTCAAGTCGCTGGGCAAGCACATCCCCGACGAGGCGGTGGCGGCGCGCCGGGCCGCGCTGGAACCGAACACCCCCGCCACCCTGATCTACACCTCGGGAACGACGGGCCGCCCGAAGGGCTGCGTGATCACCCACGGCAACTTCTTCGCGGAGGTGGACAACGCGATCGAGCTGCTGCACCCGGTCTTCAAGTCGGTCTCGAAGGAGCCGGCTTCGACGCTCCTCTTCCTCCCGCTCTCGCACGTCTTCGGCCGGATGGTGGCGATCGGCTGCATGCGGGCCAGGGTCCGTCTGGGCCACGCCCCCTCCATCCGGACGGAAGACCTCCTGGCCGACCTGGCGGGCTTCCGCCCCACCTTCCTGCTGGCCATCCCGTATGTCCTGGAGAAGGTCTACAACACGGGCCGGGCGACGGCGGAGAAGATGGGCCGGGCGTCGTCGTTCGACCGCGCGGCCCGCATCGCCCAGCGCTACGCCGAGGCGGTCGAGGCCGCCGAACACGGCACGGGCCCGGGCCCCGGCCTGGGCCTGCGGGCGGCCCGCGCCCTCTACGACCCCCTGGTCTACCGCCGTATCCGGGCGGCGCTGGGCGGCAGGGTCCGGTACGTGATCTGCGGCGGCTCCCCGCTGGGCCGCCGACTGGCCTCCTTCTACGAGGGCGCGGGCATCGGCATCTTCGAGGGCTACGGCCTGACGGAGACGACGGCGGCCCACACGGTGACACCTCCCCTCAAACCCCGCCTGGGCACCGTGGGTTGGCCCCTCCCCGGCACCTCAGTACGCATCGCGGACGACGGCGAGGTGCTGCTGCGGGGCGGCCAGGTCTTCCGGGGCTACTGGGACACGGAACGCGCGCGGCCCATCCCGTACCTCCTGGACGGCGACTGGTTCCCGACGGGCGACCTGGGCACGCTGGACGAGGACGGCTACCTGACGATCACGGGCCGCAAGAAGGACATCATCATCACCTCGGGCGGCAAGAACGTCACCCCGGCCCCGCTGGAGGACTGGCTCCGCGCCCACCCCCTGGTCAGCCAGTGCATGGTCGTCGGCGACAACCGCTCGTACATCACGGCCCTCCTCACCCTGGACCAGGACGGCCTCCAGCACTGGCGCCGGATGGTCAAGAAGCAGGACGTCCCGCTGAGGGAGCTGGTCCACGACGAGGAACTGCGCACGTCACTCCAGAAGGCGGTGGACGAGGCGAACCGCCTGGTCTCGCGGGCGGAGTCGATCCGCAGGTTCACGGTCCTGCCGGTGGACTTCACGGAGGAGCGGGGCCACTTGACGCCCTCGCTGAAGCTGAAGCGGGCGGCGATCGCGCGGGACTTCGCGACGGAGATCGAGGAGTTGTACCGGCGGAGGTGAGGGAGCGTCCGCCCGGGCCTCGGGTTTCGAGCTTCGGGCCCCCACCTCCGAGCCCGGGCCCGTTCCGCCATGGCATCGATGACGGCGTACTCGTGGTCGGCCCCGTTCAGCCCACCCGCGGGCTGAACGGACAGCGTGTCGCGCGGAGTTCGTCACCGTACCGGCGCTTGCGCGGAACACGTCACGTCCTCCGGCGCGCGGCCCGGTGCGCCCGGTCCCTCCCTGTACGCTCCACGCTCGTCCGAGACGCTCAGCTGGTGAAGTATCCGGCGTCGAGCCCGACCCAGCCGGTGATTCCGCGCGGATCGTAGAGGTGAAGGGAGCCGTCGGTGAGGACCTCCCAGCGGACGGTGAGAGAGCCGGAGACCCCGGCGCCCGTCGTCTGACCGACCATGCCCTGGGTGCGGTTGGGGCGGATGTGCGGCGGGAGGGTGAGGATCTTCTCGCCGTTGGTCCACGGAGCCTTGTCCGTACGGGACAGCCGGAGGTGGAGGTCGATGCGGTTGCCGACCTGGCGGTACTGAGGAACGTAGTTGCCGGAGTTGGGGGTGTAGACGGCGGTGTTGTAGTCCAGGGTGGTCCACGGGACGTGGTCGCCCGTGCCGTCGGTGGTACTGGTGATGCCGTAGAGGGCCATGCGGCGCGGTCCTGGTTCTTGAGTGGCGAAGCCGAAAACGAGCTGTGGCCCGTCGGGCGTCCGGCGGACGGTGATGGATTCGGTCTCACGGTGGGACAGGTGGAGAGCGGTGGCGTTGAAGCGCCGCTCGATCATCTGGCCGGTGGTGATGTCGTAGACGTTCCACCAGGAATTACCGGGTGCGGGGTTGGCGGGGCCGTAGGCGCTGCCCTCGTTCTGATAGAGGAGATCCCCGTACAGACACCATGCTTGGGTGCGGTACAGGGACGGGAAGCTGTACAGCGGGGTGAAGGCGCGGCGCTTGAAGGCCGCAAGGTCGTACACGCGGTACTCCACGGCGCCGGCCGACCCGTGGCGTACGCCTATCCGGCCGTGCTCGATGTCCAGGGACGGGGTGGTGCCGGAGGAGGCCGGGACGGGGTTGAACACCTCGATGTGCGTGCTGCCGGCGTCGACGACGGCGTCGGGTGTGAACGCGATACGGCCGATGCGCTTGCCGTAGGCGAAGCCCTTGGTGACGGGGGTGGCGTCGGTCTCCAGCCAGAGCCAGGGCCGGCCGTCGGTGTGCTCGACGCCGAGTCCGCCGCCGTGGCCGACGCCCCTCAGATACATGGCGGCGCGGACGGTCCCGTCGGGGGAGACCTCGTTGATGCAGAGATCGCCCCGGCGGTCGCGCTCGATACCGGGTACGGGTGCTTGTTCGTCGGCGAGTTGACGTCCGTCGCTGATGATCTGGGTGACGTAGGCCAGGCCCGTCACCGGGTCGAAAGCGACCTGCTGATGCACCCTGCCCTGGGTGAGCCGGAGTTCCCTGCCGAACAGATCGACGGGTTCGGCCCGCAGGTCGAACCGGTTCCGCGCGTGCAGGCTGCTCCCGACCCGCGGTTCGGCCACGGGGGCAGAGGCGGGGGTGAACTGGTGGCCGGTCGCCTGGGCGGTTCCCGTGGAGGCGACGACATGCGTCGCGACCGTGGCGGCCGCGGCGGTCAGGATCGTGCGGCGAGTCAGCGGCATCGCGGTACCGACCCGTTGATCGACTGCGACGGCGTTGCGGAGGCGTCCCCTGCCGTGGGGCCGAGGGCGGTGGCCCCCGTCACCTCCGAGGAGCGGCGGCACGGTCTGCGGGCGGAATGGACAGTCATCAGTGCGCAAGCCCCCTTCCCAGATCACCTGATGTGCAGTTTCGTAATTTTTGCATACGGGTCAGAAGGTGAGGGGGCTGGCTGAGTTCCGCGTACCCAGGAACCCGTGCGGCGGCGGGGATCGGCAGCCCGCCGCCCGAACGAGAAACTGAGCACCGGGCCGGTCCAAGGGGCGGGACTCGTCCTGTGGTCCCCGCGTACGCGGGAACGCCACCTGTACGGGCGGCCGGTTGAGCTGTGGCTTCATCCCCGCGGACAACGGGCGCCAGATCGTGTGCACATGGATCGATTCCGCGACGTGGGGCCGGGTCATCCTGGTGGACGAGGAGGCTCTCTCCGAAGCTGCTGAGGTCGCTCTGCAGTTCCGCAGCGCGTCGGAGAAGCGCGCCGACCCGTGAGGACGGCGCGATGCCGAAGCAAGCGAAGAGGCGGCGCCGGCAGGACGCCGGGAGGCGACGGTCGGCCTCGCGCACTGCGCCCGATGCCGGACAGTGGGAAGTAGTGCTGGAGACCACCGGCCAGGCAGAGGTGCGTGCACACCTGCGACGGCTCCGGGAAGCAGGAGTCGACGAATCGCTCATCAGGCTCGACACGCTGTGTCGACGTCCGCTGGAGCTGAGCACCTGGCGGCTGAGCCGGTTCGTGGAAGACACCGCTCGTGAGTCCGACCGCGAGGTCTCCGGCCACTGACGCGAGGCGGGGCGGGCAGGGCGGGGCGTCGGTCGCGGTAGGGCCGGGTGGGGCCGCCCCGCGCATGACCTCCCCGCCCCGTGTGTCACCGTAAATTCGATACCGCCCCGGCCGCCGAGGACGGAGACTCGCACCATGGCTGACATGGAGGCGTTCCGGGAGGCGGTCACCGCGTGGGCGGCGGGTGGTCCGCCCGGTCCCGCCCGGGAGCTGGCCGAACGGCTCTCCGTACGGACCGTCGTCCTCCTCGAAGGTCCGAGCGACGCCGCCGCCGTCGACGCGCTGGCCGAGCGACACGGCCGGGACCTGGCCGACGAGGGCGTCTGTGTGCTCCCGATGGGCGGGGCGATGAGCGTGGGCCGCTTCGCCTTCCTCCTCGGGCCCACCGGCCTGGGCCTCCGCCTCACCGGCCTGTGCGACGAACAGGAGCGCGGGTTCTACGAACGGGGGTGGGAGCGGGCCGGAGCAGCGGCGCGGCAGGAGTTCTTCGTCTGCGCGGCGGACCTGGAGGAGGAGCTGATCCGCGCACTCGGCGTGCACCGGGTGAAGGAACTCGTCGAGGCCGAGGGGGATGTGCGCGCACTCCAGATCTTCCTGCGCCAGCCCGCCCAGCAGGGCCGCCCCCCGTTGCAGCAGTTGCGCCGCTTTCTCGGTACGAAGAAGGGGCGCAAGATCCATTACGGTCGCGTACTCGTCGAGGCCCTGGGCCCCGACGACGTACCCGCCCCGCTCGACGACCTGCTCGCCTGCCTCTGATCGCTCCCGAACGCCTCCGCGGCACCCCTGAACCTCATGCACCCGCCTCCCGAGGGCTGTCCACGCGGCCCGGCTTGCGGCACTCTGGAGTGCGTTCAACTCGCGTAGATTCCATGGCACTTCGCACACCCCGCACCCACGGCCAGGTTGTCGACCCGGAGGGACTGCCCCACCCATGCGTGCTCCGCGAACCCAGATCCGTACGCACCCGACCCGTACGCACCCCCGTACCCGTACGGCGCTTCTCGCCCTGCTGGCGCTCCTCGGCGGCCTGCTCGCCGTGGCCACCACCGCGTCCCCGGCCGCAGCCGCGCCCAACTTCAAGGCGCCCTACGGCTGCGGCCAGCAGTGGACCTACAGCCACCACTCCGCCGAGGTCAGACGGGCTCTCGACTTCGTCCGCACCGACGGCGGCGCCACCGCCGGCTCCCCGGTCCTCGCCTCGGCGGCAGGGACCGCCTACCGCCACTCGCAGCCCAGCGGGGCGGGCAACTACATCTCCATCGACCACGGCGGCGGCTGGCAGACCTACTACTTCCACCTCAACGCGTTCTCCGTCGCCAACGGGGCCCGCGTCGCGCAAGGCCAGCAGATCGGCACCACCGGCTCGACCGGCAACAGCTCCGGCGCCCACATCCACTACGAGCAGCTGCTCAACGGGGTCGGCCAGAACATCGTCATCAACGGCCAGTCGCTCAGCCCGTACCCCGGGTCGTACTACAGCAAGTACCTGACCAGCGACAACGGTTGCGGTGGCGGAAGCGGCAAGTACTGGGTCGACACCTTCGCCAACGCCACCGGCTACGCCGCGCCCAACACCGCCGACGCGCAGGGCGTCCTCAACGCCGGTACGAACTACGTCTACTGCAAGGTGTGGGGCGCCCGCGTCGGTACGGCGACCCAGTTCAACCACTGGTGGCTCCGCACCGACCTGGACAGCGTCTACCCGGGCAAGAACGGCCGCAACGCCTACGTCTCCGCGTACTACCTCTCCCGCTGGGGCAACGACGAGGCCCGCGACAACAACGGCACCGTGATCCCCAACTGCTGAGCGCAGCCTCCACGACCCCGTGCACGGGAGGGCCGCGGCGGCTGCCTTCCCGTGCACGGCCTGCGCCACCCTCACCCCTCCCGCCTCAGAACCGCAGCGCCCCCATCAACCGCCGGGCGGTACGGGCATCGACGGCACCCAACTCCACGACATCCGGGTCGTCTTCCCGTACGGAGACACGCAGCGCCCCACCGCCCGTCCCGGCCGGGACGGCCTGCGCCAGCAGGTCCCGTACGGCGGTGGCCTCGGGGATGTCCGCCCCCGGCGACGAAGCCCCCAGCAGCCGCGCCAGCCGTACGGCATCGTCGAGCCGACAGGCGCCCAGCGTGATCCGGCCCTGCCGTACGCGCAGTTCGGGCAGGTCGATTCGGTACGCCTCACAGATCTCCCGCAACGCCCGTGCGGCCTTCAGCGTGCGCTTGGTCCCGGTCCGGATGAGCCGCGCCAACTGCCGTGCGTCGTCGGCCTCCAGGCGCTCCAGCTGTACGTGCTCCTCGGTGCCGCTCGTCGCCCCCACCGGCAGCCCGGCTTCCCGGAGGGCGGCACTCAGTTCGGCGGCAGCGGTGTCCCCGGGCGGGGAAGCGGCGGAGGTCATGACGGTCATACGGTATCCGCCCGCTGGACCTGACGACGCTGCTCAATCTGTACGGCCTGGAGGACGAGCGGCAGCGGGAGCCTCCCGTCAGGAGCCACGTGCCAGCCTGAAGCGGCTGGCGAAGGAGATCCACAAGGTCGACTGGTGGAGTGGCCAGGGGCCGTTCCTTCACGACGCTCTGAAGGACTACCTGATGCTGGAGGCGGACTCTCAGTCGGTCCGCACGTTCGAACCGATGGTCATCCCGGGGCTGCTCCAGACCGAGGCGTACATGCGACAGCTGTACGAGGCCGCTTCACCGGCAGACCAGGTCGAGTTCCTGGTCAGCACACGGATGAAGCGCAAGGAACTGCTGGACGACAAGCTCGGGTTCAGGCTTCGCGCAGTGATCGACGCTCCCGCTCTGCACCGTGTCGGTGGCGGCAAGCAAGTGGTTCATGGGCAACTCCAGCACCTCTTGGAGGCGGGTTCTTGCTCGAACGTCAGCATCCAGGTGCTTCCGCTGAACTCCGACCTGCCCATGGAGCAGTACGCACCGTTCACGGTCTTCGGGCTGCAAGCCGATCCGCCGGTGGAAGTCATCTGGTTGGAGCACATCACCGGTGGTACGTTGCTGGAGCAGCGCCCTGATGTGAGGGCATATACGAAAGCCTGGGATGAGCTGACGGCCGCTGCCCTGTCTCCGACGGCGTCCAGCCAGTACATTCGCAAGCTCATCGAGGAAACCAGATCATGATTGAGAAGGCGGCCTCCCGTCTGGTGGGGCCCGAATTCGAGGGCGCGCCCTGGCACAAGAGCACGTACAGCGGCTCGAACAACGGCTGCATCGAACACGCCGCCCTCCCGTCCGGTCTCCACGCGGTCCGCGACACCAAGGACCGCTCCCTGGGCGCCCACGTCTTCGCCCCCACCGCGTGGCAGGCCTTCGTCACCGCCGTACAGGACGGCTCGCTCTGACGGGCCGCGCCCGCCGCCCCCTCACTCGTACCGGTACTTGAGCGAGTCCGCCTCCACCTGCTCGATGTCCGCGATCGTCAGCCCCGGCATCCGCAGCTGGGCCAGGGTGACTTCGGCCGAGGTCGGCTGGGCGTCCTTCGGCAGCCACTGGTCCGGCTTCCAGGCCGCGCTGCGCAGGAGCGACTTGGGGCAGTGCGGGTAGACCTCCTCGATCCCGATCACCAGCGCGCTGGCCGATGGCTTGCCCACAGGGGTCAGTTGGGACAGCAACTCCGGACGGGTGGAGACGCAGGCCCGGCCGTTCACCCTGAGCGTCGTGGTGCGCCCCGGGATGACGAACAGCAGCCCGGCCCGTCCGGTCTCGATGACGTTCTGCAGGGTGTCCAGGCGCTTGTTGCCGGTCGCGTCCGGTATCGCCACCGTACGTTCGTCCAGGACCGCGACGAACCCGGCGGGCCCGCCGCGCGGGGAGACATCGCAGTTGCCCTCGGCGTCCGCGCTGGCGATCAGGACCAGTGAGGAGCATCCGATCAACCGCCGCGTCTGGTCGGTAAGTTCGGTCATCTGCTTGCGGACGGCCGCCGCGCCGGGCAGTTCGTAGGCCTGGCGCAGCGCCTCCTGGTCGGACAGGGCGTCCAGGCGGAGCGAGTCGAAGGCGCTACCGGCAAGAGGTGTCGTCATGCCGTCGACCCTAGTGGGGCGGCCTGCGCCGTGGCGGTCCCGCAGAGGACGAGGGGCCGCCACGCGACTGCACCGGGCAGCTCGAAGGCCAGGCCCGTCGGCTCGCACCTGTGCGTCGTACACGCGCCGCACCCCGCAGGGCGGCACGCATGGCCATCGGCCCAAGCGGGCTGTGTCGCCCGGGAGCGCGACCGGGCCCCGGAAGCCGACTCGCGGGTGAGGCTTCGGTGGCTGCTGCGGGGGCCATGGACGCGTGGCCTCGGCTCGCCCACCCGGCCGCGGCCTACGGTTGGTGCTGGTCCGGTGCGCGGGCAGCCGCTCCCATATGAGGGTGCCGACTCCGTCTGCTGCTCCGGCCGGCAGGGTGGCGCGGGGGGTGCGGGGACGCCTCCTCGGTGTCGCTCCGGTACCCCCCGCCTCCCCCGCAGTGTGCTCGTCCCGCAGTGTGTCCCACGAAGGGTTCGGTCCGAGGTAGGCGGTCAGGCAGTCAGTCCGAAGTGGCCTCCTTCCCCGTCAGCGTGGCCAGATACTCCCTGGCCGTCAGCGCCGGGCGGGTGAGCGGTGCCGCCTGGCCCGCCCAGAGAGCGGCGAGGTCCCGGCGGTCCTGGGTAGCAGCCGCCGTCCGGAGCGGCTGCATCAGGAGGCTTTGGAGCGGGTACGGCGGCACCTCGCCCTCGTACGCCGCCATCTCCCGTACGAAACGGTTCGGGATGCCCCGGGCCGGGCGGCCCGAGTAGAGACGGGTGAGCACCGTCGTCCGGGCCTCCGGGCTGTGCAGGGCCTCCTTGTGGACGGCCGGTGCGCCGGACTCCGCCGTGGCGAGGAAGCCCGTACCGACCTGTACGGCATCCGCCCCCAGCGCCAGCGCGGCGGCCACGCCCCGTGCGTCGGCGATCCCGCCCGCCGCGACCACCGGCACCGACACCGCGTCCACCACCTGCGGCACCAGCGAGAACGTCCCCACCAGCGACTCCGCCACCGGCCGCAGGAACGCGCCCCGGTGTCCTCCCGCGTCGCTGCCCGAAGCCACGACCACGTCGACGCCCGCGGCCTCCAGCGCCACGGCCTCGTCCACCGTCGTCGCCGTACCGAACAGCACGATGCCCCGCCGTCGCGCCTCCTCCACGACCCGTACCGGCGGCACGCCCATCACGAAGCTGATGACCGGGGGTGCCGCGGCCAGCAGGGCGTCGACCTGGTCGTCGAAGGAGGGGTGGCTGAGAGCGCCGGGGGCGTCGGCTCCGTCTGCGGGCGGTGCGGGTTCGCCCACGTCCTGGACCGATGGGCTTGATCTCAGGCCGAGTTCGTACGCGTACGGGATCAGGCGCTCCGCATGGGGTGCTGCCTCCGCCGCAGGGAATGAGGATCGCTCGCTCTCCTGCGGGACCCAGAGGTTCACCGCGAACGGGCGCGCCGTGGCCGCCCGCAGTCGGCCGACCAGTTCCGTGATCGCTTCGGGCGTCATGATGTGCGCCCCGTACGAGCCGAGGCCGCCCGCCTCGCTGACCGCCGCCGCGAGCGCGACGGTCGACAGGCCGCCGCCGAAGGGGCCCTGGACGAGGGGGAGCCGGAGGTGCAGCAGCTCGCCCAGTCGGCCCGTGCTCGTGCGGCTCGGGCCGGTGCCGATCCCGTTGCTTGTGCCCGAGTCCGTGTCGGCACCCGTGCCCGAGTCCGTGTCCATACCCGTGCGCGTGTCTGTGTCCGCACCCGCGCCCGGCTCGCTCACGCCGCCTCCGCTCACGCCGCCTCCGCTCACGCCGCCTCCGCTCACGCCGCCCCCGCTCATGCGGCCGCTGCCAGACGTGCGGCGGCCTCGCGGCCGTGGGCGAGGCGGAGGGCGGTGCGGGCGACCCGGGCGCCGAGGTGGCGGGCCGTACGGAGGTCGGATTCGCCCGGCGCCTGGTCCGGGCCCAGGTCGGCGGGGGACTGGGCCATGGCGCCGAGGAAGCCGCCGAGGCGGTTCAGCTCGTCCGGGGAGCCGTTGGAGGTGTAGAGCCAGCCGGGCAGCAGGCCGAGGGAGACCCAGTGCATACCGTGCTGGCCGGCCAGGACCGCCATGGAGAGCAGCGCGTTGTCCTTGTTCCCGTTGAGGCCCGCCGAGTTGGTGAAGCCCGCCGCGAGCTTGTCCTGCCAGCCGCGCGCCGCCCAGATCGTGCTGCTCGCCTCCGCGAACTGCTGGAAGACGGCCGAGGTGGCGCCCATGTAGGTCGGTGAGCCGAAGACGATCGCGTCGGCCGCCTCCAGGGCCGCCCAGAGGTCGGCGTCGAGAGTGGTCACGTCCCGTAGGTCGGCTACCGCCCCGGGGACGGAGCCGACGCCGGCCGCGACCGCCGCCGCCTGGCGGGCCGTGTGCCCGTAGCCGCTGTGGTGGGCGATGGCGACGGAGACGGGGGTGGGGGGTGTGTCGGGTCGCGTGGCTGTCCGGGCTTCGGGCATGGGGGCTCCAAGGGGGACGGCGGGCTGTTCCCGCCACTCGTCAGGACTCTAGACGACCGGTCAACTAAAAGTCATCCTCGACCTTCGCGGTGATAGTTGACCGGACGTATACTTGCCGCCATGGGACGTACCAGCACTGCGAAGGAACGA
The DNA here is from genome assembly GCF_056436485.1 of Streptomyces sp. NPDC043746. Classification (NCBI taxonomy): domain Bacteria; kingdom Bacillati; phylum Actinomycetota; class Actinomycetes; order Kitasatosporales; family Streptomycetaceae; genus Streptomyces; species Streptomyces sp. NPDC043746. Next base: position 80,481 of record NZ_JBWKCM010000002.1, read on the forward strand.
CTGGTCGGCGCGGCCGAGGAGCTGATGCGGGGCCGTGGTTACGGCAGCCTCGGCGTCGCTGAGATCTGCGCCAGGGCGGATGTCAGGAAGGGCAGCTTCTACCACTTCTTCGTCTCCAAGCAGGCCCTGACGGTCGCCGTGATCGATGCCTACTGGGAGGATCAGCGATCCTGCTGGCAAGGCGAGTTGAGCGGCGATGGTGCCGCCCTGGAGCGGCTGCGGCGGCTGCTGGAATCCATGACCGGGGTCCAGCGGCGGGCCAAGAAGGAGTCCGGGGTCGTCGAGGGCTGCATGCTCGGCAACCTCGCCCTGGAGCTGAGCACCCAGGAGCCGGACGTACGGGCGCGGCTGGAGGAGGTCTTCGACGAGCAGATCCGCCTCGTGGAAGGCGCGCTCACCGACGCGGCGGCCGAGGGGGTCATCCCCGCCGGGCGCGCCGGGCGGGACGCGGCCCGGGCGGTGATCTCCCAGCTGGAGGGGATGGTTCTGCTGGCCAAGCTCAAGAACGACCCCGCTGTGCTGGACGGGCTGTGGCCGAACACCCTGCTGCTGCTCCAGGCCGTCGATCGTTCGTAGCGGCTGTAGCGGCTGTAGCGGCTGTAGCGGCTGTAGCGGCTGTAGCGGCTGTAGCGGCTGTAGACCCCGTAGGCCCCGTAGAGCCCGTGGGGTCCGTAGGCCCCGTAAGCCCCGTGGAGTCCGTAGTGCCGGGGGCGGCGGCCATCGACCCCGTCCGGTCCGCCGATGTGGCCCGCGCGTTCCGCATCGCCCGTTGGCTGCGGGCGGGCGGGGTCGGCGTCAACGCGGTCGGGCGGGGCGTGGAGGCGCCGTTCGGTGGGTGCCGGAGGGGCGGCGCGGGGCGGGGTCCGGGCTCCTGTGCGCTGCGCGCCTACAGTGAGACGCGGGCGATCGTCCGGCGCGGCTGGGACCGCCCGCGCACCCGTGCGGGAAAATTTTGAATCCGTACAAAACGGACAGGGCTGCGATTACCGTACGGCGCCCCTCTCGTGTGACCGTCATGCATTGCAAGGCTTCATGCGTGTGTGACCTTGAATTGGTGAAGTGTTCATGGGGGAAGGGTCGTTGTAACCAAGGGTGAGACGTTGGAGTCTCACGCTCCGGATGTGGATATCGCAGCGCCTAACGTCCTTCCCATGACTCAGCTGGACGCGCGGCCTCGGGCCGGAGACACGGTACGGGGAAGTGCCCCGGCGGGCGGTGGTGACGGGGGCGTACGCCGCAAGGGGCTCGGCGGGAACTCCGTCGGCCTGACGGGCAGTGCCGTCATCGGCATCTCCACCGTCGCCCCCGTCTACTGCCTGACCTCGACCCTCGGCTCCACCGCCGGGGAGGTCGGCGTGCAGATGCCGGCCGTCTTCCTGGCCGGGTTCCTGCCGATGCTGCTCGTCGCCTTCGCCTACCGCGAGCTGAACCGGGCCATGCCGGACTGCGGCACCTCCTTCACCTGGACGGTGAAGGCGTTCGGCCCGCGCCTCGGCTGGATGTGCGGCTGGGGCCTGGTCATCGCGACGATCATCGTCCTCTCCAACCTGGCGGGCGTCGCCACCTCGTTCTTCTGGCTGCTGGCGGGCGAGGCCACGGGCAACCCGTCGATCGCCGCCCTGGACGACAACAAGCTCGTCCACATCGGCACCTGCCTCGCCCTGATCGCCGTCGCCACCGCCATCAGCTACCGGGGGATGACCGCCACCAAGGGCATCCAGTACACCCTGGTCGCCCTCCAGCTCGCCGTCCTCGCGCTGTTCGTGACGATGGCCCTGAACAAGGCGGGCAGCGGCGGCGCGGACTTCGCCACCTCGCTCGACTTCTCCTGGTCCTGGCTCAACCCCTTCGCCGTCCAGTCCTTCGCGGCCTTCACGGCAGGGCTCTCCCTCTCCATCTTCATGTTCTGGGGCTGGGACGCCTGTCTGACCACCAACGAGGAGACCACCGACAGCGACAAGACCCCCGGCCGGGCCGCGCTCATCGCCATGGTCGTCCTGGTCGGCTCCTACCTGGCCACCGCCGTCGCCGCCCAGATGGCCGTCGGCTCCGGCACCACCGGGCTCGGCCTCGCCAACCCGCAGACCGGCGAGAACGTCTTCGCCGCCCTCGCCGGACCGGTCATGGGCTCCGGACTCGGCGTGCTGCTCTTCGTCGCCGTCCTCGCCTCGGCCGCCGCCAGCCTCCAGACCACGTTCATCCCGGTGGCCCGCACGGTCCTCGCGATGTCGACGTACGAGGCGATGCCCGCCTCGTACGCCAAGGTCCACCCCCGCTTCAGGACGCCCGGCCGGGCGACGGTCGTGGCGGGCATGGGGACCGGCGTCTTCTACGCCGTGATGACGCTGGTCAGCGAGCACGTGCTGATCGACACCATCTACGCGCTCGGCCTCATGATCTGCTTCTACTACGCGCTGACCGCCTTCGCCTGCGCCTGGTACTTCCGCGCCGAACTGACCCGCTCCGGGCGCGACCTGGTCTTCAAGGGGCTCTTCCCGGTCCTCGGCGGCATCCTGCTCGCCGCCGTCTTCGCCAAGACCCTCTACGACATGTGGGACCCGGCGTACGGCTCCGGCTCCTCGGTCTTCGGCGTCGGCTCGGTCTTCGTCATCGGGGTGGGGCTGCTGCTCCTCGGCGTGGTGCTGATGATCGCGATGGAGCGCCGCAGCCCGGCGTTCTTCCGGGGCGAGGTACTGACGAAGGAGACCCCGGCCCTCGTGGTGGAGGACTGAGGTCTCCGGTGATGCGCCGCTGACCGCTACGGGCGCCAGTAACCCAGCGCGTTCACCCGGTCCTTGGGCAGGCCCAGCTCCTTGCGGAGGTAGGCCGCCAGGGTCCGGGTGGTCGACGTGTCGCAGGCGACCCAGACGTACGCGTCCGAGCGGTCCTCGCCCAGCAGCCCCGGCAGAGCCGCCTTCACCTCGGCCACCAGGTGCGCCCCGCCCTCGCGGCGCTCGACGTGGTGCAGGGTGTGGTGGGCCTCGTCGAGGCGGAACGGCAGTTTCCGGTCGTCCTCGTGGGAGCTCTCGAACCAGATCGTCGCAGGGGTCTGCGGGATCGCGTCCAGCAGCGAGTTGACGGCCGGGAGCGCGGCCGGGTCACCGATCACGAAGAGCCGCTTCGGCGCCGGGTCGGGCAGGGCGAAGCCGGTGCCCTGGAGCGTCGCGTCGATCGTGTCACCGGCCTTGGCCGCTCTCGCCCAGTCGCAGGCGGGGCCCTCGTGGAGGGCGAACTCCAGGCTGAAGGTCCCGGCCTCGGGATCCGGGTCCACCAGGGTGTAGGCGCGCTGATGCGGCTTGCCGGCCTTCTCGAACCAGAGCCGCACCCACATCGTGGGGTGCGCCCCGCCGGTCGCGGCCAGCAGCCCGCCGTCGGTCAGGTGCACGCGGTGGAAGCGGTCGGTGACCTGCTCCGCGCCGGTCACGGTGAACGTGAAGTCCCGCCCCCGGAACAGTTTGAGAACCACGCCTTCCCAGCCATGCCCCACGGTGCTCCCCGCCCTCTCCTGCTGCCCCTGGCCCGCTGCCCTCAGGGTCGATTTGGTTAGGCTAACCTAAATTTCAAGGGCTGGGGAGTGGCCGAAAACCACCAGGGCAAGGGGATGGGCAGAGCGATGACGACCGCTGGCGTCGACGGCGAGAGACCGGGTCCGGGCACCTCCGACGGGTCTCCGGGCGCCTTTGAAAGGTCCACTGGATCCGAGGGGGGCGAGAGGCCCGAGGCCTTCGAAGTCCTCCGGGACGACCGTGGGATACCTCACCTGCGGGCGGGCAGCGCGCTCGCGCTCGCCCGCGCCCAGGGCCACAACGCCGCACTGGACCGCGCCTGGCAGCTGGAGACCGAGCGCCACCGGCTGCTCGGCACGACCGCCGCGTACCTGGGCGCCGAGGCCGCCGACTGGGACGGGTTCGCCCGGCGGGCCCGGCTCGCCGACACCGCCCGCCGCTGCTACGAGCGGCTGAGGCCCGAGACCGCCGCCTGGGTGCGCGCGTACGTCGACGGGGTCAACGCCGCCCTGCCCGAAGGGGCCGCCCGCGCACCGGAGTTCGCCGCAGCCGGACTCGCCCCCGGCCGCTGGGAGCCCTGGACCCCGCTCGGCGTCTGGCTCTCCACCCACATCCTGTTCGCCGGGTTCCCCACCAAGCTCTGGCGCGAAGAGGTCGCCCGCAGGCTCGGGGACGACCACGCGGTCCTCTTCGCGACCGACGGCCCCGGCACCTCCGGCTCCAACGGCTGGCTCCTCACCGGCGCCCGCACCAGCACCGGCGCCCCGGTCATCGCCGGTGACCCGCACCGCTTCATCGAGGACCCGGGCGTCTACCAGCAGCTCCGGCTCGCCTGCCCCGAGTTCGACGTGGTGGGCCTCGCCGTCCCCGGCGTCCCGGGCATCGCGCACTTCGGGCACGCGGGCGGGGTGGCCTGGGCCATCACCAACGCGATGGCCGACTACCAGGACCTCTACCGGGAGCGGCTGCGCCGCACGGCGGACGGCGGGGTGGAGGCGCTGGGCCCGGACGGCTGGTACCGGGCCCACGCCCATACGGAGACCATCGAGGTGGCGGGCGGCGACCCGCAGTCGGTGGAGGTCGTGGAGACGGACCGGGGACCGGTGATCATCGGGGATGTGCCGGACGCGCCGGATGTACGGGAGGCGCGGGACAGCCGGGACGCCGACGGTGGGCCGGACGTGCCGGACGTTCAGGGCGTGCCAGACGTGCCGGATGTGCCGGACGATCAGGGCATGCAGGGCGTGCAGGGCGTGCAGGGCGTGCAGGGCGTGCCAGACGTGCCGGACGTTCAGGGCGTGCCGGACGTGCCGGGCGTACGGGGCGACGCCCCCGTCATCAGCCTCCGCTACCCGCCCCGCGTCACCGGGGACCTCGGCTTCGACGTGCTGCCCGCGCTGCTCAGGGCCCGTACGGTCGAGGACCTCGACACCGCGCTGGACGGCTGGGTCGAACCCGTCAACGTGGTCCTGGCCGCCGACACCACCGGAGCCACCCTCCACCGGGTCGCCGGACACGTCCCCGTGCGCAGTCACGAGAACCGGCTGCGGGTCGTTCCCGCGCACGACCCCGCGTACGCCTGGCGCGAGGGCGCCGAACCCGCGCCCCGTACCGAGGTCGACGTCACCACCGGCACCGCCGTGATGGCCAACGAGCGCGGCCTCGCCGCCCCCCTCGGCATCGAGTTCGCACCCCCGCACCGGGCCGCCCGCATCCGCGAGCTGCTCGGCGCGCCCCCGGGCGCGGGAGCAGGGCAGGCCACCGGCCCGCTCCGGTCGGCCGCCGACATGGCCGCCGTCCACACCGACACCCGCCTCGCCTCCTCCCGGCAGCTCCTCTCCCTGCTCGCCCGGGCCCCGGGCCTCGGACCCGCCGCCGAACGCCTCCGGGACCGGCTGCTGCGCTGGGACCGCCACATGGACGCGGACAGCACCGACGCCACCCTCTACTCCCGGCTCCGGGCGGACGTCGTGCACCGGCTGGCCGATCACCCGGCCCTGCGGCCCGTCACGGGCGAGGCCGACCCCTGGCGCTCGACCGCCTACCCGCCGCTCTTCCGCCCCTGGCTCGCCGCCGTACCCCGGATCGGCTACGCGCTGGAGACCCTGCTCACCGTCGGGCTCCTGCCGTACGAGGAGCGGCTGGAGCTCGTCGCGGCCTCGGCGGAAGCGGTCGCCGCCGCGCACACCGAGGACGGCCCGGCCCCGTGGGGCGAGGTCCACCGGGTCGCCCCCTGGCAGGCGCTGCCGGACGCGACGCCCGAAGAGGTGTGGCCGGGGATCGCGGGGGACCACGACTGCGTGCTCTCCACCTCCAGCGTTCCCGGGGTCACCGACCTCTTCGCGCGCGGTCCGGCCGCCCGGTACGTCTGGGACCTGGCCCGCCGTGAGGACAGCCTCTGGGTGGTGCCGTTCGGCGCGTCCGGCGTACCGGGATCCGCCCACCACCGCGACCAGACGGCCCTGTGGGCGAGCGGTCGGCTGGCCCCCGTGACCACGGACTGGAACCTGCTGCACCATACCGAGGAGACCACCGCCACCATGACCACCACCTCCGGCCCCGCCGCCACCGGCCCCGCCGCCACCGTCCCCGCCCTCCGCCCCGCCGTGTACGAGCAGAAGGTGGAGGGCTTCGGGGTCGTCAGCCTGGTCCCGGTCCACCCGTCGGCCGACGAGGAGCTGCTGCACGGCTGGGTCACCCAGGAGCGCGCCCGGTTCTGGGGCATGACCGGCCACACCGCCGAACAGGTGCGGGAGATCTACGAGTTCGTCGACTCGCTCCCCACCCACCATGCCTACCTGGCGCTGCGCGACGGCGTCCCGGCCGCGCTCTTCCAGACGTACGAGCCGGACGCCGACCCCGTGGGGGAGTGCTACGAGGTCCAGCCCGGCGACTTCGGCATCCACCTGCTGATCGCGCCCGCCGAGGGCGGGGGCCGGGTCGAGGGCCAGGGCGGGGGAGCGGTGAAGGTGAAGGGGTACACGCACTCCCTCCTGACCGCGCTCATCGGGTACGTCTTCAGCGACCCGGCCCACCGGAGGGTCGTCGTCGAGCCGGACGCCCGTAACGAGAAGGCGCTCGCGCGAATGGTCCGGGTCGGGTTCGAGCTGGGCCCGGAGATCCGGAAGCCGGAGAAGACGGCTCGGCTCGCGTTCCTGACCCGTGAGGCGCTCGGCCTGGCGTGAGGGGGCGCAGGCGTAAGGGTCCGGGCGTGAAGGGGCTCGGGCGCGAAGGACCCCGGGCGTAAGGGGCTCGGGCATGAAGAGGCCCGGGCATGGGGGGCAGTCGTGCGCGGGCCGCTACAGCGGACTCGTCCCGTCCGGGTTGAGTTCGCCGCCCTCCCGGAACAGCCGCCGGGCGACGACGTGTCCGCGCCCGGCGGCCATCCGGAACCACGGCTCGGCCGCCGCCAGCCCCTCGCGCTCCTGGACCAGTCGGCCCAGCTCCCACATCGACTCCACGTCCCCGGCCTTCACCGCCTGCCGCAGCATCCGCTCGGCCGCCTCCGGCCGCCCCTGGCTCCGCGCGTCGAGGGCGAGCATCCGCAGCCCCCGCACGGCACGGGCGTCCCCGGCGGCAGCGGCGGCGGCCAGCGCCTGCGGGTCCGGAGGGCGGCGGTAGCGCTGGGCGATCAGCAGCAGGACCCCGGCGACCCACATCATCCAGCTCAGGTTGATCAGCGTGCTGCTGCCGAGGAACACGCCGGTCAGGCTCAGCGCCCCACCCGCGGGCAGCAGGAAGAACCCCAGTCCCATTCCCGTCCCTCCCATCCGTCCCCCGCTCTCCGTCCGTCCCCCTGGCCCTCTCCACGGCCGACAGGCTCGCCGCGCGGCCTCAGGCTAAGGCCGACACGGTCTCGGATTTCACCGACGTACGGCTTACCTTGGCCCTTCCCCCAGATGACGGAGGTGCTCTCCTGATGCGGATCGCCACAACCATCTTCCTCACCGACGAGACGGTGACGCCCGTGCGCCTGGCGCGCGAGCTGGAGCAGCGCGGGTTCGCCGGGCTCTATCTGCCCGAACACACCCACATCCCGGTGAGCCGTCGCACGCCCTACCCGGCCGGCGGCGAGCTGCCCCGCGCGTACGGGCGCACGCTGGACCCCTTCGTGGCGCTCGGCCAGGCGGCGGCGGTCACCGAGCGGATCGCGCTCGGCACGGGTATCACGCTGGTCGCCCAGCACGACCCGATCGACCTGGCCAAGCAGGCGGCGACCCTGGACCACCTCTCCGGCGGCCGGTTCACGCTCGGCGTCGGCTACGGCTGGAACGTGGAGGAGGCCGCCGACCACAAGGTCGCGTGGTCGAAACGCCGGGAGCTGGTGCGCGACCGGCTGGCCCTGATGCGGGCGCTGTGGTCACCCGAACCGACGGCGTACGAGGGGGAGTTCGGGTCGGTCTCGGCGAGCCTCGCGTTCCCGAAGCCGGTGCGGGCCCCGCGCGGCCCGGTGGTCGGCCCGCGCACGCTGATCGGCGGCGCGGCGGGCCCGAAGCTGTTCGCGGCGATCGCGGAGCACGCGGACGGCTGGCTGCCCATCGGCGGCCGGGGCCTGACGGAGGACCTGCCGAAGCTGCGGGCGGTCTGGGAGGAGGCCGGGCGCGACCCGAAGGACCTCCAGGTGGTGCCGTACGCCGTCCTCCCCGATCCCGGGAAGCTCGCCCACTACGCGGAGCTGGGCATCGAGGAGGTGGTGCTCCAACTTCCCCCGGCCGGAGAGCGGGAGGTGCTGCGGGTGCTGGACGGCTACGCGGCCCACCTCTGAGGTCCCCCGCCCGCCCTGCCCGCCTTGCCTACCCCGCCCGCGCCATCCGCCCCACCCGCCCCATTAGCCCTACCCACCCCGTCCGTCCCACCGGCCCGTGCAACCGGGAGCGCCGACAGGGCATCCTTACTCCCGGGGGATCGCATACACGGGTTCGGCCGCACGTGTTTCCAGGCGTGCGGGCACGGGGCCCGCCTGGGTGGGGAGTGGAATGAACAGGCCGTTGCGGCACATAGCCGTCTTCTGCGGGCTGCTGGTGCTGGCGTTGCTGCTGCGGGTGAACTGGCTCCAGCAGGTCGACCGGGTGGAGCTGTCCCAGCACGAGAACAACCACCGGGTCAGGTTCGAGCGGTTCGCCACCCCGCGCGGCGACATCATCGTCGGCGGCAAGGCGGTCACCGGATCGAAGGAGACGGGCAGCAGGGACTACGCCTTCCAGCGCACCTGGAAGGACGGCCCGATGTACGCGCCCGTCACCGGTTACGCCTCCCAGGCCCAGGGCACCTCGCTGCTGGAGCGCACGTACGACAGCGTCCTCAGCGGCCAGGACGACCGCTTCGCCTTCCGCCACGCCAAGGACGTCCTGATGGGGCAGCCCAGGCGCGGCGGCAGCGTGATCACCACGATCGACCCCAACGCCCAGAAGGCCGGCTACAAGGCGCTGACCGACCTGGGAGCCCGGGGCGCGGTCGTGGCCCTGGACCCGCGCACCGGCAAGGTGCTGGCCCTGGTCTCCACCCCCTCGTACGACCCGGGGGTCTTCGCCGGGATCTCGTTCAAGGAGAGCGACCGCTTCAAGGCCCTCCTCGACGACAAGGCCAAGCCGCTGGCCAACCGCCCGCTGCGCGAGACCTACCCGCCCGGCTCGACCTTCAAGGTCCTCACCGCGGCGGCGGCGCTGGAGCACGGGGTGGTCTCGGACGTGGACGCCCCGACGAAGGCGGTCTCCCCCTACCCGCTGCCGCTCTCCAGGAACAGGATCGGCAGTGAGGCGGGGGACACCGTCTGCGACAAGGCGTCGATGAAGACCGCCATGCAGTACTCCTGCAACAACGTCTTCCTCGACGTGGCCGCCCAGCTGGGCGAGGAGAAGATGCGGGCGACGGCGGAGAAGTTCGGCTTCAACGAGGACGTGTACGCGGCCGAGTTCGGCGACATGCTCGCCACGAAGAGCCTCTACCCGGAGAAGCTCGACAAGCCCGGCACGGCCCTCACCGGCATGGGCCAGGGCAGCCTGACGAGCACCCCGATGCAGATGGCGATGGTGACGGCGGCCCTGGCCAACGACGGCAAGCTGATGCAGCCCTACATCGTGGAGGAGCTGAAGGGCCCGGACCTCTCCACGCTGGAGACGAACGAGCCGATGGAGATGAGCCAGGCGGTCTCTCCCGAGACGGCGAAGAAGGTCCAGGAGATGATGGAGCACACCGCGAGGGAGGGCAGCGCGCAGCGCGCCCTGATCGACGGGGTGACGGTCGGCGGCAAGACGGGCACCGCGCAGCGCGGGGTGAACGTGCGCGACGAGGTGCCATACGGCTGGTTCGTCAGCTACGGCAAGAAGGACGACGGCCGTTCGGTGGCCGTGGCCGTCTTCATCGACCCGACGGACATGGACATCTCCCGCTCGGACATCTCGGGTGGCCGACTGGGGGCGCCGATCGCGAAGAAGGTGATGCAGGCGGTCCTGGGGAAGTAGCCGCACGGAGCGGGCGCCGGGCGCTCCGTGTGCGCCTCGCCCTCGCCTTGTCCCCGCCTTGTCCCTGAGGTAGACCGCCCTGGGACGGCCGTAGCGGGCGGTGCATCGGCCTGGGCCGATCCGCCGGACGGGCCGGGTGGGCCCCGATCACGCCACGGTCGGGCGGCGGGCCGGGGGACGGGCTGGCCAGGGCCCCCCGCCCCGCTCGTATGCTCGGGGCATGACCGATTCCGAGCCCGATCCTCAGCACGGACGCCCCACCGCCAACGCCATGCGGCGCGCGCTCAGACGTGCCCGGGACGGGGTCGCCCTCGACGTCACCGAGGCCGCCGTCCTGCTCCAGGCGCGCGGCGAGGACCTGAAGGATCTGGCCGCGTCCGCCGCCCGCGTCCGTGACGCGGGGCTGGAGGCGGCGGGCCGGCCGGGCGTGATCACGTACTCGCGCAAGGTCTTCATCCCCCTCACCCGCCTCTGCCGTGACAGGTGTCACTACTGCACCTTCGTCACCGTCCCCGGCAAGCTCCGCCGCGCCGGCCACGGCATGTTCCTCTCCCCCGACGAGGTGCTGAAGATCGCCCGCGAGGGCGCGGCCATGGGGTGCAAGGAGGCGCTGTTCACGCTCGGCGACCGCCCGGAGGACCGCTGGCCCGAGGCGCGGGAGTGGCTGGAGGCGGAGGGGTACGACGACACCCTCGCGTACGTACGGGCCATGGCGATCCGGGTACTTGAGGAGACGGGCCTGCTGCCCCACCTCAACCCGGGCGTCATGGCCTGGACCGACCTCCAGCGGCTGAAGCCCGTCGCGCCCTCCATGGGGATGATGCTGGAGACGACGGCCACCCGCCTCTGGTCCGAGCCCGGCGGCCCGCACCACGGCTCCCCGGACAAGGAGCCGGCGGTGCGGCTGCGCGTGCTCGAGGACGCGGGGCGCTCCAACGTCCCCTTCACCACCGGCATCCTCATCGGGATCGGGGAGTCGTACGAGGAGCGCGCCGACTCCCTCTTCGAGCTGCGCAGGACGGCCCGCGCCTATCACGGCATCCAGGAAGTGATCGTGCAGAACTTCCGCGCCAAGCCGGACACGGCGATGCGCGGGATGCCCGACGCGGAGCTGGAGGAGCTGGCGGCCGCCATCGCCGTGGCCCGGCACATCCTCGGCCCGTCCGCCCGTATCCAGGCCCCGCCGAACCTGGTGGACGCCGAGTACGCGCTGCTCATCGGTGCGGGCATCGACGACTGGGGCGGCGTCTCACCCCTCACCCCCGACCACGTCAACCCCGAACGCCCCTGGCCGCACATCGACGAACTGGCCGAGAAGACCGCTGAATCGGGCTTCACTCTCCGTGAACGCCTCACCATCTACCCGGAGTTCATCCAGCGCGGCGAGCCCTGGCTCGACCCCCGCCTCCTCCCGCACGTCCGCGCCCTGGCCGATCCGGAGACGGGTCTCGCCCGCGAGGGCGCGATCCCCACCGGTCTCCCCTGGCAGGAGCCCGACGAGGGGTTCACCTCATTCGGCCGTACCGACCTGCACGCCACCATCGACACAGAGGGCCGCACCGGCGACCGGCGTAACGACTTCGACGAGGTGTACGGGGACTGGGAGGCGCTCCGGGAGGCCGCGGCCCCCGGCATGGTCCCGTCCCGGATCGACGCCGACGTGCGCCAGGCGCTGAGCCAGGCCGCCGACGATCCGACGAAGCTCACCGACGACCAGGCCCTCGCCCTGCTCCACGCGGACGGCCCGGCGCTGGACGAGCTGTGCCGGATCGCGGACGCGCTGCGCCGGGACGTCGTCGGCGACGAGGTCACGTACATCGTCACGCGGAACATCAACTTCACCAACGTCTGCTACACCGGCTGCCGTTTCTGCGCCTTCGCCCAGCGCCGCACCGACGCCGACGCGTACACGCTCTCCCTGGACCAGGTCGCGGACCGGGCGGCGCAGGCGTGGGACGTCGGCGCGGTCGAGGTCTGCATGCAGGGCGGCATCCACCCGGACCTGCCGGGCACGGCGTACTTCGACATCGCGCGGGCGGTGAAGGAGCGCGTCCCCGGTATGCACGTCCACGCCTTCTCGCCCATGGAGGTCGTCAACGGCGCGACCCGCACCGGCATGTCGATCCGCGACTGGCTGACCGCCGCCAGGGAGGCCGGGCTCGACTCGATCCCCGGTACGGCGGCGGAGATCCTGGACGACGAGGTCCGCTGGGTCCTCACCAAGGGCAAACTGCCCACGGCCACCTGGCTGGAGGTCGTCAGAACCGCCCATGAGGCGGGCCTGCGCTCGTCCTCGACGATGATGTACGGGCACGTCGACCAGCCCCGCCACTGGCTCGGCCACTTCCGGACGCTGGCCCGGCTCCAGCAGGAGACGGGAGGCTTCACGGAGTTCGTCACGCTCCCCTTCATCCACACCAACGCCCCGGTCTACCTGGCCGGCATCGCCCGCCCCGGCCCCACCGACCGCGACAACCGTGCGGTGACGGCGATGGCGCGGCTCCTCCTGCACCCGCACATCACCAACATCCAGACGAGCTGGGTGAAGCTCGGCACGGAGGGTGCGGCGGAGATGCTCCGCTCGGGCGCCAACGACCTGGGCGGCACGTTGATGGAGGAGACCATCTCCCGTATGGCGGGCTCCAGTTACGGCTCGTACCGCTCGATCCAGGACCTGAAGGCCATCGCGGAACTGGCGGGCCGCCCGTCCCGCCCGCGTACCACCCTGTACGGAGAGGTCCCGGCGGAACGCGTCGCGGCGGCGACGGCCTCGGACGGCCAACTGCCGGAGCTGCTGCCGGTGGTGCCCAGCTGAGGGGCGGCGAGGGTGCCGGGGGCCCGGGCCCCCGCGCCCACTCCTGGAGGTCACGGGCGGCAGCCCGGTCGTTCCCGTCGTACGCGGCGCCGTTGATCTCGTCGGTGATCGTGTGGCGGGTGTTGGAGTGATGGGGGCGGGCTCGGCCCATTCGTCGGCCAGGGCCCGCAGTTGCCGCTCCCGGCCCTCGAAGACCCTCTGCCGCGGTCAGGATGGTGCTGATCTCCTTGGCCACCGCGTCGATCTGCGCCTGCGTCGGTGCCGGCCTTCCGTTTCTTTCTGTCATGACCCGGGCAACTCTTGCGGGGGTCATCCCTGCCGTCACGTGCTGTTGAGACAGGAGCGAGAAGACATGCGAACCCCGCCGATACCGGTATTCGCCCGCAAGGTCCACCGTCAGGCGCATGCGACCGCAGGCGCCTCCCTTTCCCAGCGCAACCGCCACGCCACCCGCACCGCCACGGTCCTCGCCGCCGCCGGTCTCCTCGTCCTGGCCACCGCGTCCGCCGCCCACGCCGACCCGCCGCAGCACCTCCCGCAGAACGCCGGAGCGTACGAGCAGACCTTCTCGCCCGCCTACGACTACGACGGGGACGGCTGCTATGCCACCCCCGCCATCGGGCCGGACGGCACCCTCGCGCCCGGGCTCAAGACCACCGGGGCGATCAACGGGAGCTGCCGGGACAAGTGGGACCTGGACAACTCGCAGACGTACGCCCGCTCGAAGTGCAACAACGGGTGGTGCGGCATCGTCTACGCGAGCTACTTCGAGAAGGATCAGGCCGTCCACGGCAGCGGCCTCGGCGGGCACCGCCATGACTTCGAGCACGTCATCTCCTGGGTCAACCAGGCGTCGAACCAAGTGGATTACGTCTCGACCACCCAGCACCGCACGGTCAAGACCTACCCCCGCTCCCAGGTCCGCTTCGACGGCTCGCACCCCAAGGCCGTCTACCACAAGGACGGCGCGAGCACGCACTTCTTCCGGCTCGCCAACAACAACGACGAGCCGCCGGAGAACCACTACGGCGACTGGCGCTACCCCCCGCTCGTCGACTGGAACGGCTTCCCCAGCACGGAGTTGCGCGACAGGCTCATGAACGCCGACTTCGGGTCCGCGACCATCAAGGTCACCGACAAGGACGACCGCTTCCGCAACCTGCTCAACAACTCCAAGCCCGCCGGGATCCCCTTCGACCCCTGGGCCTGAAAGCCCCTCGTGGCCCGGGGTCCGTGTCCTGGATCCCGGGGTGGCGAGGCCCTCTTCGCCACGGTGGGAGGTGCTTTTCCGTTCGCGGCGACAGGGTGCTGTCGGCTGGGCCGACCAGGGCCCGTGCGCCGCGCGCCGTGCGGAATGCGGTCCGGGTCCGATGCTCCGCGCGTCGCAGGCGCGATCGACCCCCCGTCCGCCGCCCGCCTCGGCCTGCGGTTCACCGTCGCCCAGGGGTGCCCGCCCACGACAGGGCGCCGGGACAGGCATAGCCTGAAGAGGGGATGCTCCGGCACTCAGGAGATGAGGGTCATGACATTCGTGCAGGTCATCGACTGCAGGACGAGTCACCCCGACGAGATGAACCGTCTGTTGGACAGCTGGGCCGAGGCCACGCAGGGCAAGCGGACCGCCACTCACGCGATCATGGGCCAGGACCGCGCGGACCCGTCGCACGTGGTGGACATCGTGGAGTTCCCCTCGTACGAGGAGGCGATGAAGAACTCGAACCTTCCGGAGACCGACCGGATCTTCCAGGAGATGGTGGCCCTGTGCGACGGGATGCCGTCCTTCACGGACCTGGATGTCGTACGGGACGAGCAGCTCAGCAAGGGCATGGTCGAGCGGTTCTTCGAGGAGGTCGTGAACGGCGGCGACGTGGACGCCGCGGACGCACTGTGCACGGTTGACTACCGCGAGCACGACCCGTCCCTGTCCTCCTACGACATCGGTCTCGACCAGGCCAAGCAGGAGAACGCGGAACTTCTCAGGGCCTTCAGGCCCCGGGTCACCATCGAACACATGATCGCCGAGGGCGACCAGGTCTGTGTGCGGTTCTCCGTCAAGGGGAAGCACGTCGCCGACTACAAGGACATCACGACCACCAACCGGGACATCGCGGGCACCGGGCACGCGACCTTCCGCTGCGTGGGAGGGAAGATCGCCGAAAGCTGGTGGAACGTGGACGATTTGGGCCTGATGCAGCAGCTGGGCGCCCTGGAGGGCTGAAGGCCTCAGGGGGCCACCGCACGGAGGGCTGAAGGCGGCCGGGGGCCACCGCACGGGCTGCTCGTCGCGCGCAGCCCCGAGGCAGTGGCTGCCAGATTCCGGGGACCGCTGACAGACTGGCCCCATGCCGTCGTCCAGCCCCCGCCGCCTCTCCCTCCAGCAGATCGTCGAAGGGCGGCGCCGGGCCGCGTTCGTCGGGCGGGAGGCGGAACTCGACCTCTTCCGGCGCAACTTCACCGTCCCGCCCGAGGATCCCGGGCACCGGTTCGTCTTCCACGTGCGGGGCAACGCGGGGGTCGGAAAGACCTCGCTCGTACGGGAATGGCAGCAGACGGCAAGGGAGTTCGGGGCGCTCACGGCATTCGTCGACGAGGGGGCCGACTCCGTGCCGGAGGTGCTCGCGGCCGTCGCCGCCCAATGCGCCGAGCAGGGGCACCCGTTGAAGGCGCTGGAGCGGAAGCTGGCCGCGTACCGGCGTGCCCTCCACACGGTGGCCGACCGGCTCGCGGCCGACGGGGACGCCCCCTCGCCCGGGGCGCTCGCCGCCGCGCAGGCCGGGCTGATGGCGGCCGGGGCGATACCCGTGGTCGGGGCGCTGGCCGGGAGCATCGACCCGGCGGTCGTGGCGCGGAGCGCGGGCGGGCTGCGGGCGGTGTTCGGCGGGCGGTCGCGGCATCAGGAGGAGGCGCGGCTGCTGGCCGAACCGGTGCGTGAGCTGACACCGGTCTTCGTCGCCGAGCTGGGGCGGGTCGCGGACGCGGTGCCGTGGGTCGTGCTGTTCCTCGACACGTACGAGCGCACCGCGCCCCTCCTGGACCGGTGGCTGGCGGACCTGCTGGTCTTCGGGCGGTACGGCGAGCTGCCCGCCAACCTGGTCCTCACCCTGGCCGGGCAGCGGCGGCTGGACCCCGCGCGCTGGGGCGACCGGAGCCGCCTGGTGGCCGACGTACCGCTGCGGCCGTTCACCGAGGCGGAGTCGCGGCAACTCCTGCACGGACGCGGGGTGGTGGCGGAGCCCGCGGTGAGGGAGGTGCTGCGGCTCTCCGGCGGGCTGCCGGTACTGGTGTCCACCCTCGCTGCCAACCCCGGTGCGGCCGGTGAGGCGAACGCGACCGTCGTCGAACGCTTCCTGGCCGGCGAGAGCGACCCGGACCGCCGGGCGGCGGCCCTCGCCTGCGCGTTGCCCCGGCGGTTCGACGAGGACCTGGTGGCCGTCGCCGCCCCCACCCCCGTGCCCGGGCTCTACGACTGGCTGCACGAGCTTCCGTTCGTCGTCGAGCCGCACTCGGGTCGCTCCCGCTACCACGGTGTCGTACGGGCCCCGATGCTGAGGCTCCAGCGCACCGGCTCCCCGCGGCGGTGGACCCAGACGCACGACCGGCTGGCCGACGCCTTCGCCGCGCGCCGGGACGCGGCGGCCGACGGCGTCGCCCCGGACCGGCTCTGGGCCGACGAACCGTGGCGCCGGGCCGCCCTCGACGTGCTGTACCACCGGCTCTGCGCCCGCCCCCGCACCGCGCTGCCCGACGCCCTGCGTGCCGGGATCGAGGTGTGCGGCCAGCAGCCCTCCGCCGCCCGCCACTGGGCCCGCAGCCTGGTGGAGGCCGGGGAGGACGCCGACAGCGCCGTACTCCGCGACTGGGGCCGGGACCTCCTCGCCGCCGTCATGGACCACGGGCCCCGGCCCACCGCCGCCCTCGGACTCCTCCTCACCCGCGCCGAGCTGACCGACACGGACCGGGCGGCCGCCCTGGTGGCGCGGGCCTGGGACCGCTTCCGCGCCCGGGAGTTCGACGCGGCCCTCTCCGACCACGGGCGGGCCATCGCCCTGCACCCGCGCAGCGAACGCGCCCACCAGGGGCGGGCGGTGGTGCTGCGGGCGCTCGGCCGGTACGAGGAGGCCCTCGCGGACCTGGACCGGGCTGAGGAGATCGCCCCCGCCTGGGCCTGGGCGGTGCGGGAGCGGGGTGAGACATACCGGCGGATGGGGCGGCTCACGGAGGCCCTGAGCGTCCTGGACCGGGCCCACGCGCTGGACCCGGCAGACGCGGTGCCGCTCGGCAGCCGGGGGCTGGTCCGGCATCGGCTGGGGCGCCACGAGGAGGCGCTGGAGGACTTCGACCGGGCGATCGGCCTGTGGCCCGAGTACGCCTGGGCGCTGGTGCGGCGGGCCCGGGTGCGCACGGTTCTCGGGGACCCCGTGGGCGCCCTGGCCGACCTGGACCGGGCCGAGGAGCTGACCCCCGGGCTCGCGGGCACCGAGGGGGAGCGGGGCGAGGTGTACCGGGCGACCGGGCGGTACGAGGAGGCCGTGGCCTGCTACGGGCGGGCCCTGGCCCTGGATCCGGAGTACGCCTGGGCGCACGGCAGCAGGGCCCTGGCGCTGGAGGCCCTGGGCCGGGTGGGGGAGGCGCGGGCGGACCTGGACCGGGCGTTGGAGCTGGACCCGGAGTACGGGTGGGCTCGGGCCCAGCGCGAGCGGCTGGGGGCGGCTGCCGGGGCGTAGGGTCGGGCGCGGCGGCAGCCCCGCCTCCCGTGGGCCGGAGCCCCGCCTCCCGCGGGCCGGAGCCCCGCCTCCCGCGGGCCGGAGCCCTGCCTCCCGCGGGCCGGAGCCCTGCCTCCCGTGGGCCGGAGCCCTGCCTCCCGCGGGCCGGAGCCCTGCCTCCCGCGGGCCGGAGCCCTGCCTCCCGCGGGCCGGAGCCCTGCCTCCCGTGGGCCGGGTCCCCGCCTCAGGTCCGCCCAAAAACGACCTGCGGGACGTCCGCCGCCATACCCGTACGTACACCTGCCGTACCCCGGTTGCCCCCTCTACCCCCCGTTCCCGTTCGATTACAGTGCTTGCGCGGTCGCCCGCAGAGGCCCGCACAGGCGGTGACCATGGCGGCGACCATGCGGTGGCGGGAGGCGGCGGGGTGAGCACAGGGACCACGGCGGTCTGGGGGCGGGCCGAGCAGCAGGACTTCCGCGGCCGGGTCCGCGGCGCGCTGCTCGGCGGGGCCATCGGGGACGCGCTCGGCGCCGGGGTCGACGGCCTCGCGCTGGAGGAGATCCGGGCGGCGCACGGGCCCGAAGGGGTCACCGACTACGTTCCCGCGCACGGCAGACGCGGTGCCGTCACCGCCTGCACGCAGCTCACCCTCTTCACCGTCGACGGGCTGATCCGCGCCCAGGTCCGCCGCGACACCGGCGCCTGGCACCCGCCCACCGACGTCCACCGGGCCCATCTGCGCTGGGCCGCCACCCAGCACGACTGGGGGCCCGACGAGCGGCGCGAGGACAACGGCTGGCTGGCCGCCGAGGAGTGGCTCTACGCCCGCCGCGAGCCCACCCGGGAGTGCCTGGGCGGCTTCGGCGACCCGGTCATGGGCACCCTGGAGCGGCCCAAGAACCCCACCGCCCGGGACGCCGGCGCGCTCACCCGGTCCGCGCCCTTCGGGCTGCTCGTGGGGTGGGAGCCGCAGCTCGTGCTCCAGCTCGCCGTGGAGTGCGCGGCCCACACCCACGGCCACCCCGCCGCCCAGCTCGCCGCCGGGGCCTTCGCCGTACTCGTGCACGGGCTGGCGCGCGGGGAGACCCTGGACGGTTCCGTCCAGCACGCCCTGGCCCTGCTCACCGAGCGCCCCGGCCACGAACCGGTGGCCGAGGCCCTGCGACAGGCCCTCGGCTCCGTGCGCCAGGGCATCCCGGGCCCCGCCCTCATCGAGGGGCTGGGCGCGGGCGACGCCGCCGAGGAGGTGCTTGCGGTCGCCGTGTACTGCGCGCTCGTCAGTGAGGACGTACGGCACGGACTGCGGCTCGCCGTCAACCACGGCGGTCCCTCCCGAGCGACCGGCTCCGCCTGCGGGGCGCTGCTGGGCGCGCTGCACGGCGAGACCGCGCTGCCCCCGGCCTGGCTCGCGGAGCTGGAGGGGCGCCCCACCCTCCTCGAACTGGCCGACGACTTCGCGATGGAGATGACCCAGGGCCCGGCGCTGCACAGCGCGACCGCCGCCGCGCCCGGCTGGCTGGCCCGCTACCCGCGCGGGGCGTGAAGCGGGCGTGTGTGGTGTGCAGGCTCGTCAGCGCATCGGCGTCAGGGCATCGGCTCGCCCGCGGAGAGCAGCGGCGACTGTCGCGGAGAGGGGCTGGGGCGGGACGAGCTGGTCGCGCCGTCCACTCCGACGGTACCGGGGGCGATAGGTACGTGGACCCGCTGTGGTGACGTGCCGGTGGGGGTGACGGGTCGGCGGTGGCGGGTCGTGGGGGTGTGACGGCCGTTGCCCCCTCGGCCAGGACGGCGGACCGGTCGAGAGGGCTCCATCAGGTGGTGCGGCCTGCGGTACGGACAGGCGATTTTCGGTCGTCGGGCGTCCGGTCAGGCGTTGACCGAGCCGGTGGCGACATCGCGTACGAACGCGTTCCACGCACCGGGGACGAAGGTGAGCGAGGGCCCCTCGGGAGCCTTCGAGTCGCGCACGGCGATGGACAGAGCGACCGGGGACTTGACCTCGACGCACGCGCCGTTGCCCCCGGAGTACGACGACTTCGTCCACATGTCCGTAGCACCCTGAAGAATTGCCATGTTCACTCCGGTTCAGAGAGTCGAGCGAGTCGGGTGAGTCGCACCAGCCGGATTCCGAATTCCGATTGGCGTGATCGACGCTACTCGCCAAGCTCGGCCCGCGAAGGGGGCGTTCACTCGACCGGGTGGTATGTAGCCGGGAACCCTTACGCTATGAGGCGGCGGCGGTGTATCGTGCCGCCGCCTCATGCGCGAAGCCGTTCGATGTCCGGAGGAACGGACCGTGCGGTGTCCTGATTCGGTCGGTGTGGGGCCTGTTCGGCCGGCAGTTGCCAGCTGTCAGCTGGTGTACGACTTGGCGATCTTCGTGACGAACTCCCGCGTCTGCTCCACGTTCAGAGCCTGCGCCCGCAGGTGCTCGTACATCACGCTGTAGCGCTGCACGTCGTTCGCCTTCTCCAGATAGAGATCGCTCGTGACGCCCTCGATGTAGACGACGCTGGAGTCCGCGGCGTCAGGGAACTCCAGGATCGCGTACTGCCCGTTGATCCCGGGGTGCGCGCCCATCTCGAACGGCAGCACCTGCACGGTCACATGCGGCAGGTGCGACTGCTCGACGAGGTGCTCCAGCTGGTCGATCATGATCTGGTTGTCCCCGACCCGCCGTCGCAGCGCCGACTCGTCGATCACGGCCCAGAGCCGCAGCGGGTTCTCCGGCGCGTTGACCCGGTCCTGGCGCCGCGACCGTACGTTGACGCGCTTCTCGATGTCCGACGGCGGTGCCTCGGGAAGGGCTCCGCTGATCAAGGCCTCGGCGTACGCCCTGGTCTGGAGCAGGCCCGGAACCATCTGGGGCTCGTAGACGCGCAGGGACTCGGCGTCCGTCTCCAGGCCGATGTAGACGCTGTACGGAATGTCGCCGAAGGCGTGCCACCAGCCCTGCTGGCGCGAGTCCTTGGCCATCTGCATCAGGGAGTCGACGATGCGGTGGTCCTCGACCTCGTACACCCCGCAGAGGTCACGCACATCGCGCTGGCTGATGGAACGGCGGCCGTTCTCCAGGCGGCTGATCTTCGACTGCGAGACCAGCAGACGCTCCGCCACCTCCTCGGCCGTCATGCCTTTGAGTTCGCGCAGGCGGCGCAGTTCCTGGCCCAACCTGCGTCGCCTGACTGTGGGATTGACGTTGGACGGCACGGAAAGTGCACCTCCGCTATGTAGCTGTGCGTATCTACTGCTCAGCAGATTGCCACCCCGTGCCCCGGGCGCGCTGGGAAACGGCCACACGCAGGTGCGTGCGGTATAAGCGTCCGGCCGCGCACCGGAGCACGCACCGGCGCGCGGGAGGGTGCGCGAGAGGGCGTGCGACACGGCGCGCAAGCGCGCGGGGCAGCCGGTCCTGACCGGCTGCCCCGCGCGTGGTGCGGCTCCCGAACCGGGTCCGATGACGTCGGTACGGCGGTGTGCGATTGTCCGCGCGGTCCCCTGCGCGGGTCCTGCCGGGCCCGCACGAGCGTGTCGTACGGGGGGTGCTCGGGCCTGTCGGGTCAGCTCGCGGCGGTGTGCGCCATGCTGCCCCGGCGTGCCTGTGCTTGCGGCTGCAACGGAACGCCCGCTGCCTGCTGCGTACGGCGCGGCTGGATGGCCACACCGTTCTGGACGTCCATCACGGCGTGCGCCACGAGGCCGCCCATGGGGTCGTGCCTGATCAGGTCCCGGAGGCGGGAGCGCGATGAGCGCCCCTCGTTCCCGGGGTACAGATGCTTGCCGAGTCCGACCGCGTGGGCCAGTGCGGCGAGCGCCGCGGTCCGCGGGTCCGGCGGTACGCCGGTGCGGATCGCACTGTCCAGCCGGGCCCTGATGTCCCGGCTGATCGCCGTGTCCGTCGCCTGGTAGCGAGTCGTCGGCAGCACCCCGCACATCTGGCCCGCCACGGCATGAACCATGCCGCACCGCTCCAGATGGGCGAGATAGATCTGGCGCAGCCCCAGCCGGGGCCCGCCGATCCAGTGGACCGCCCGGACCGGGCTGCCACGACGGCGCAGCAGCTCCAGTGCGGAGTCCAGTGTCGGATCTCCTGTCGGCCGTGGCATCACCACGGCGATACGATCCCCGTCAGGGGCTATCCGTCCTGCCAGAGCCAGCTCCACTAGCTGTGCCCCGGCCAGGCCGAGGTCGAGCGACTGCGGCTGCGCTGTGGTACCCGTGGCCGGGTCCAGAGCGAGCAGCAGAAGCTCCTCCGGGATTGTTCTGCGGCTCCTGCCCATCCATGCCTCCCCGCGTGGATGTCTGACAGGGTGACCCCTCTCACATTCATCTGTCGAGAGCGCCTGACTGCTTTGTGTGGGAACCGGTAGGTATGTCGTTCTCGTCTAGCAGCTCGGCCAGGGGTTCACACAGGACACTGGTAGATGGTTCGGACAGCGCGGGGGTCGCCCCCGCAGTGCATCAGGAGGCATCGGTGGCGGGCGAGTCCCCCGACAAAACGGAGCAGCGGAAGTCGTCGGGGACGGCTGCGGAGGAACGCGACCCGCGCGTCGCGGTGTTCCGTGAACCTGATGCGGACGTGGACGCGAGCACGGGTGCGGAGGACGGGGCGAAGGCCGCCGACGCGGTGACGCCGGACACGGCCACCGCAGTCTTCCGTCCCCGGCGCCCGGAGGACGAGGCGGCCTCCGCGGCGGAGCCCGCGGAGGCGTCTGAGGGCGCTGTAACGCCCCGGAAGCCCTCAGAGGGCCCAGGGGGCTCCGAAGCCTCCGGCGTGGCGGCCAAGGCCCCTGAGGCGGACACGGACACGGATGCCGACGCGGACGCGGGCGCGGGCGTCGGTACGGACGCCGAGCAGGCCGACACGGCCGAGGGCTCCGAGGGTGAGCCGGAGCCCGGTGACGTACGGCTGCGCGCGGCTGTCGCCGCCTGGGTCGATGCGGCGGACGGTGACGAGAAGCCTTCGAAGGGCGAGGAATCGGCGAAGGGCGAGGCGAAGGGCGAGTCGGCGGCGGAGGATGACGCGAAGGCGGACGCCGGGCGTGAGCCGACAGCCGATGCCGAGCCCGGACCGGAAGGCGCCGCCGCACCCACGGCCGAAGCCGACAAGGACACCGACTCCGGCACGGACGCCGACTCCGGCACGGACGGCGGCGCCGACGCGGGCACCGACTCCGACACCGGCTCCGACCTGCGAGGAATCGATCAGCCCACGGCGGTCTTCAAGGCCGTCGCTCCCCCCAAGAAGGTCGACCAGCCGACGACCGCGCTGAAGCTCCCGCCGCGTGACAGGCCGGCGGACGGCGACCAGGGCGAGCCCGGCCAGGGCCCGAAGGGCGCGCAGGACGAGCCCGAGAGCGTCGTCGAGCGTACGAGCACCTTCGTACCCCTGCGCTCCGACGACGTACGGCCCCCCGCTTCCGCCACCGCCCCCTCCGGCGCCAGGAGCGACGCGGCCTCGACGGCGTCGTCCACTCCGCCCCCGGCCCCGGCTCGGCCCTCGACCCCGTCGGCACCGGGGGCCACTCCCTCCTGGGCGGTGGCCGAGCGGACCCGCCAGCAGCCGCTGCCGCCCAAGCCGCCGCTCGACCTGCTCGCCGAGCTGACGAACACCCCGCCGCCGCCCGAGACCCCGGTCCGTACGGCGGTCCGACGGATCAAGATCTGGACCCCGCTCGTCCTCCTCCTGCTGATCGTCTTTGCGATCGCGCAGGTGATGCGCCCGCTGCCGGAGCCGACCCTGAAGCTCACGGCGAAGCCGACGTACGCCTTCGAGGGCGGCGAGACGAAGTTGTCCTGGCCGGGCCAGGGGCAGTCGGCCGTGATGGTGGACGGCGTCGGTTCGCTCGGCTCCGAAGGGGCGCAGAAGTCGGCGCCCATCGCCAGTGTCGCGAAGGTCATGACCGCCTACGTGATCCTCAAGGAGCACCCCCTCAAGGGCGACGAGGAGGGCGAGACGATCACCGTCGACCAGCAGGGGGAGGACGAGTCCAAGCGCCCCGACGAGTCGACGGCCCCCCTGTCCAAGGGCCAGAAGCTCAGCCAGCGGCAGATGCTGCAGTTGCTGATGATCCCGTCGGGCAACAACGTGGCGCGGTTGCTCGCCCGCTGGGACGCGGGGAGCGAGGAGGCGTTCATCGACAAGATGAACGACGCGGCCAAGGACCTCGGGATGGCCGACTCGACGTACACGGACCCGAGCGGGCTGGACAAGGCGACCGTCTCCACCGCGACCGACCAGCTCAAACTGGCCCAGGCGGTCATGCGGAACGATGTGTTCCGGACGATCGTGGATATGCCCGAGGTCGTGATCGAGGGCATGAACGGCAAGATCTACAACAACAACACCCTGCTCCTGGAGCCCGGGGTGAGCGGCATCAAGACCGGCTCCTCCACCCCGGCGGGCGGCAACCTGCTCTGGTCCGCGAACACCAAGGTCGACGGCAAGGTGCTGTGGATCTACGGAGCGGTCATGGGCCAGCAGGCCGGTACGGGCCGGGTCTACGACAGCCTGACGCTCTCCCTGACCAACAGCCTCAAGCTGATCAAGGACGCGCAGCAGGCCGTCACCTCCGCCACGGTCGTGAAGAAGGGTGACGTGGTCGGGTACGTGGACAACGGTTTCGGCGCGCAGACCCCGGTGGTGGCGACGAAGGACCTCAAGGCGGTCGGCTGGCCCGGCCTGGAGGTCGAGCTGAAGGTCACTGACAACGGCAAGGGCATCAGCCACGAGGCCAAGGCCGGCAGCGAGATCGGCATGGTGACCGTGGGGACGGGCACCGGAAAGGTCACGGCACCGGTGGTGCTGCAGGGCGATCTGACCGAGCCGGCCTTCGGCGACAAGCTGACCAGGGTCGGCTGACCGGGTTCGGCTGACCAGGGTCGCCCGACCGGGACCGGCGGAGCGCACGGCCGCACGGGGGAAGGCACGGGGCGGGGGGGGGGGGGTCGCTCCCCCCCCCCCCCCCGTTCAGGGGAGGTGTCCGGGGGGAATGTTCGCGTCCCCCCCCAAACGAAAGAAAACAGGAAGGGGTCCTAAAGGCGTCCAGGGAAG
>NZ_JBWKCM010000002.1:105032-143343 GCF_056436485.1 Streptomyces sp. NPDC043746
GGGGAGGGTGGGGGGGGGGGGGGGGGGGGGGGGGAGGGGGGGGGGGGGGGGGGGGGGGGGGGGGGGGGGGGCCGCCCCCCCCCCCCCCGCCCCGATGGTCAGGGGAATGTGTCAGAGGTACGTGTTAGCGTCCCCGCACAACTGAAGGACGCCGGGAGGCGTCCTGAAAGGCGTACGGGGACGGCGGAGACGGGGAGAAACCGTAGTGACCACCGCGGAGCCGAGACCCGGCCGTGAGGCGGACAACACCACCGGCACCACCGGCGGGGCCGCTTCCCGCCGGGAGGAGACCGCCGTCGGCAGCGCCGCGCCGCGCGTCCTGCTGCCCTCTCCGCGTACGCCGGAAGTCTCCGCGCCTGAACCTTCCGCGCCTGAATCGCCCACCAAGCAGCCCACCTCCTCCGGCCGCGGCTCCTCCGGCCCCGGCCCCACGGGTGCGCCCCCCACGCGGGTCAGGCGGCTGCTGCGCCACCCCGCGACCATCGCCACCGCGGCCGCGGCCGTCACCCACGTCCTGTGGTTCCTCTTCTTCGCCAACAGCGGCGGCGACCTCGCGGCGCAGGACGCCTGGGCCGAGTTCGTGGGCCGGCACCCGGGCACGGCGTACAACCTCGCCTGGTACGGGGGCATGCACCCCGTCTCGTACAGCGTGGTCTCGCCGTACCTGATGTCGGTGCTCGGCGTCCGGACGACGATGATGATCGCCGGTACGGTCTCGGCCGGGCTGACCGCGCTGATCCTGGTCCGGGTCCGGGCCGTACGCAATCCGCTGGCCTGCTCGCTCGCCGGGGTCTTCGCCTACCTGTGCAACGCGCTGTCGGGGCGGGTGACGTTCGGGCTCGGGATGATGTTCGCGGTCGGTGCCGTCGCCGCCGTCTTCTGCTGGCCCTACCGCTGGCGGTACAAGCGGTGGGCCAAGGCGGCCGTCGCGGCCCCGCTCGCCGCGCTGGCCACCGCCTCCAGCCCGGTGGCCGGGCTCTTCCTCGGGGTCGTGGCCGCCGCGCTCTTCCTCCACAAACGGCGCCCCGGCGCGTACGCCATCGGGCTGGCGCCCGTCGCGGTCGTGGGGCTGTCCTCCCTGCTCTTCCCGTTCTCCGGTACGCAGCCGATGTCGCTGGGGACGGTGTCGCTGCCGCTCCTGTTCTCGGTGCTCGTCTTCGTCCTCGTACCGCGCGACTGGAACACGGTCCGCACCGCCGCCGCCGTCTACGGGGTCGGCACGGTGCTCACGTACTTCATCGACTCGCAGATCGGGTCGAACGTGACCCGGATGGCGATGCTGTTCGCCGGGGTCGTGCTGCTGGCCGCGCTCCCGTACACCGTCCCGCGCAGCCGCCGCTGGTACGCGCTGGTCCTCGCGTTCGCCGGGCTCAACTTCTGGATCGGCTTCAAGAGCGTCGACGACATCGTCCGCACCGCCCCCACCGCCTCCTGGGCCCGCGAGCTGGCGCCCCTGGTCAACCAGCTCCAGCAGGTCGGCGCCGAGCGCGGCCGGGTCGAGGTGGTCCCGGCGAGCAGCCACCGGGAGGCGTCGGCGCTGGCCGCGTACAACCTGGCCCGCGGCTGGAACCGGCAGGCCGACATGAAGCGCAACCCGCTCTTCTACGACGACACCCTGAACGCGGTCAACTACCGGCAGTGGCTGGACCGCTGGGCGGTCCACTACGTCGTGCTGCCCACCGGCAAGCCCGACAGCGGGGCCCGGCAGGAGGCCGAGCTGGTCGCCGGCGGCCTCTCCTACCTCCGGGAGATCTGGGGCGACGAGAACTGGAAGCTCTACCGGGTGCTGGAGCCGACCCCGCTCGCGGACCCGCCCGCCACGGTGGAGAAGGCGGGCGCGAACGAGCTGACGATCCGGGTCGAGTCGGCGGGCCGGGTGCTGATCCGGGTCCCGTACTCGCGCTGGCTCGGGCTCGTCGACGAGGACGGCAAGAGCCTGGAGCGCCCGCAGGAGACCGAGGAGTCCAAGCTGCGGACACAGCAGGACGAGACGGCCCCCCGGACCTTCGAGAACATCCACGGCTGTCTGAACAAGATCGAGGACGAGGGCCCGTACGGCGACGAGTGGACCGAACTCCTCGCACCGAAGCCGGGGGTGTACCGGCTGGCGGCCCCGTACCAGCTCCAGCCGGGGACACCGTGCCCGGAGGAGCTGAGCTGAGCGGGAGCCGTAGGCGTACGTACACGTGCACGTACGCCTACGATCTAGGACGGATGTTCGCTGTACGAGCCATCGTTCGTGGGCCCTCCCTCTGCGGGCGCCGTCCTGGCAAGGTGTCCTGGCATGAGGTGCCAACACTGCGGTGGTCAGCGCGGGGCGCTGCCGGGGATGGTCTGCACCGGCTGCGGAGCGGCCCGCTCCCGGACGGCGGCCGGGGACGGCTCCTGGGTCGCGCACGAAACCCTGGCAGGCCGCGTCTCCACTCTTCCCCGTCGGCGTAGAGCCTTGCTGGTGGCGGGAGTCGTGGTGGTCGCCGGAGGGCTGGCGACGGTGGCCGCGCTGCTCCTGGCGGGCGGCGGGAGCGTGGGCGGCGGCCCGAGCCGTACGGACGCGGCGGGGCCGGCGGGCGCGCTGCCGGACCGGATCGGGGGCGGCCCCCCGACGCGCATCGGCCCCGGCGAGGAGGCCCCGGCCACACCTCCGGCGGAGGAACCCCCCAAACCCCCTTCGGAAGGCGGCGACCACCGCTTCACGGAGTGGGCGGGCCCGGGCTGCGAGGCGGGGGAGTACCGGGAGTACGGCCGCTTCGAGAAGGGCGAGGCGGGCTGGTACGGGGTCGGCTCCGGCGGCTTCACCGGCGGCGGTTGCGACGGCCGGTTCAGCGCGGTCCCGATGTCGGGCAGCCCCACCGAGGACCGGGGCTCGACCGCCACCTGGTCCTGGCACCTGGGCGACGGCTTCCGGGAGTGCGCGCTGACGGTGTTCGTACCGGCCGCCCCGGAGGGCCGCGCCCGCGATGTGGCGGGCGACCCGACCGTGTACAGGGTGCTCTCGGACCCGGACGACGCGGACTCCGCGTACACCGGTTTCACCGTGCGCCAGACGCAGCACCGGGGGAGGCCGGTGGAGGTGGGCAGCTACCCGGTGAAGGGCGACACGTTCGCGGTGCTGCTCATCGACCGGGGCCGGGACTGGGGCGCGGCGGACCGGGTGGGGGCGCACCACGCGGCGGCGCAGATGAGGGCGTCGTGCCGCTGAGGAGTGCTGACGGGTCGGGCTGTCCGGCCCGTTGGGGCTACCTGGCCGGTTGCGGTTGTCCGACTGGTACCGAGGCCGCTTGGCCGACCGGGGCTGTACGGTCACCGGCTAGGTTCTGTCTCTTTGGTCAACGTCGGGTCAGGCCGGCGCCTATTAGGCCGAACGGGTGGCCATCTCGGCGAAGCGACCTCTGCGAACCGGAGCCCTGTGATCTTCTTGCCGCCGATCCCCGGTTGGGGAACCCTGCGAACAGAGGACTCTTATGGCTTTCGGGAAGTGGGTCAAGAAGACCTGCTCGGTCACCGCGCCCGTGGCGGCCTCGACCATGCTGGTTGTCGGCTTGTCCACCAACGCCCAGGCCGCCACCGGCACTCTGACCTGGCAGGGAGCCCAGGGCCAACAGTGGACCTGGAGAAACCCGCCGAGCGGCACGTGCAGCAACTTCGGTGGCAACACGGTCGCTTACAGGCCCCACAACAACACAGGGGAATGGCTCACCGTGTACACCGAGTTCGGATGCTCCGGCGCCAAGGCGGAGTTCGGCCCCGGCGCCTACACCACAAGCTGGACCCCGTACTACAGCTTCCGGTACTAGGCATCGTCTCGTCGATCACGTCTAGAGCGTGCCTTTTTGATGGGTTGATCAGTTGATCGGATGTGTCTGTCCGGTTAGTGATCACTGATGCGATGTGGGACCGGATCGAGCCGCTGATGCCGGCCGATCCGGTCCGCGGGCGGCGGTGGGCCGACCACCGCCGCACCCTTGAGGCCATCGCGTGGAAGTACCGCACCTGCTCGCCCTGGCGGGACCTGCCGCAGGGCTTCGGCGTAGTCGCGGCTTGAGTGGGTTTTCCCGATGTGTGCCGGCGGTGGCCCGGACGCAGGACAGGCACGAGCTTCCAAGATCATGTGGGTGTCGAGTCCAGTGATCCCTACGGAAGTCCGTGCCTGCCGTCGTATCCTCTCCGATCCCGCCCGTCCTTGACCAACTCCGTGACCAGCCCGATGCCGCGGAACACGAACTGCCCGGGCTGCTGACCCGGTTGGCCGCTGTCCCCGATCCGCGCAAGCCCCGCGGTGTGCGCCACGGCCTGGTGTATGTACTGGCGCTGGCCGCCTGCGCCGTGCTGACCGGCGTGACCTCGCTCCTGGCCATCAGCGAGTGGGCTGCCGATGCGCCATCGGCGGTCCTGGACCGCATCGGCGCCCGTCGCTGCCCGTTGACCGGCATCCGGCCGGTGCCGTGCGAGACAACGATCCGCCGCACCCTGGCCCGCCTTGATGCCGATGCGCTTGACCGGGCGGTCGGCGCCTGGCTGGCCGATCGCCGCACTCAGCCCGGCCCGAAGACCCGCCGGGCAGTGGCGGTGGACGGCAAGAGCCTGCGCGGCGCCGCCAGAGCCGACGGCCGCAAGATCCACCTGCTGGCCGCACTCGACCACACCAGCCGTCTGGTCCTCGCCCAGCTGGACGTCGGAGACAAGACGAACGAGATCACGTGCTTCCAGCCCCTTCTGGACAACCTCGCCGACCTGGCCGACACGGTCGTGACCAGCGACGCCATGCACACCCAACGCGAACACGCCGAGTACCTCGCCAGTCGAGGCGCCCACTACATCGTGATCGTCAAAGGGAATCAGAAGAAGCTCCGCAAGCAGCTCAAAGCCCTTCCCTGGCAGCGGATTCCGCTCCAGAGCCGCATCCGCGAGAGCGGTCACGGCCGTGGCGAAATCCGCCGCATCAAGGTTTGCACCGTGAACAACCTGCTCTTCCCCGGCGCCAGCCAGGCCGTCCAGCTCAAGCGGCGCCGCCTGCACCGCAAGAGCGGCAAGGTCAGCATCAAGACCGTCTACGCGGTCACCAGCCTGAGCGCCGGGCAGGCCACTCCCGCCCAGCTCGCCAACATGATCCGCTCGCACTGGCAGATCGAGGCCCTGCACCACGTGCGGGACACCACCTTCGCCGAGGACGCCTCGCAGCTTCGGACCGGCAATGCGCCCCGCACCATGGCGACCTGGCGCAACCTTGCCATCGGCGCCCTGCGCATCGCCGGCACCCAGAACGTCGCCGCCGCACTCCGGGCCAACTCCCGCGACCCGAAACGCCCGCTCGCCCTGCTCGGGCTCACTTGATCACGAACCGGACATCACGCGACTACGCCGAAGCCCTGCGTCCGCTACGAGGCCACCGTGCTGGTCGCGGTCTTGAACGAATGGCTGTGACCAGCAGCGGAATCGCCCTCATCGATCACCTTGTAGCCGGGCACGGAGGGCCAGCGGACCGTCAGCACCACGGACTCCTCCTCCGCGAACCATGAGTGATCGACACCTCGGCCCCACACGACGTAGTCCCCCTGCCGGACCAGGAGAACACTGTGTCCGGGCAACTCCACCCGAAAACGCCCGCTGATGAGGACCAGCAGGGCGGTGCGCTCTTCGCCGGTCACCCACTGAGCCCGCTCATCACCCTGCGGGTGGACGCCCCATTTGATCTCAACGGCCTCGCTATGCCGAGGATCAGAGGCGTCCTTGAAATGTCCCAGCAGCCACCCCCGGTCCAGTGCCGCATCCCTGCCCGCATTGCCCACATACACGCTGTCGGTCATGGCTCCGGACGGTAGCAGCCGGTCGCATCAGCACTCACAGGAGCCACTTTCGCAACAGGCCCTAGGCCTGACGGACGGTGGCCTGGGCGCGTTGCCGGATGAAGTGCCGGTCGTGCGCGGTCAGTTCGGCCAGGGGCCCGGCGCGCGCAGCACGGCATCCAGCGCGCGCTCCGGACCGGCCATGCAACACCCGCTGTCGCAGGCGGCGTTGGCCTCGACGACGGCCCCCGCCCCTCTGCGCGGGCCCCCCGACCCCCGGGCGGGAGGGGAGGTGGCCCCCGACGGAAGTAGGGGGCCAGCCCCAGTGAGTCCCAACGCCCGAGCTTCTAGCGTCTGATGGGTGAGAAACACAGAGAAGACCACCCGCAGCCTGGCGGTTCGCAGCGCCGCCGCCATGACCCTGACCCTCGCCGTGGGCCTCACCACCTCCCCGGCCCTGGCCGCACCTTCCCGGCCCTCCCCGCCCGCTTCGCCCTCTTCGGCCGCCGGCGGACCGGGCCCCGGCGCGGGCCTGGCCCGCTACTACCACCAGCGCCTGTCCTGGGGCACCTGTACGCAGTCGCCCGAGGACGCTGCGGGCCAGGGCCTGGACAGGGCGGGCGTGCAGTGCGCGGACGTCACGGTCCCGCTGGACTACGCGGCTCCGAAGGGCCGGACGATCACGGTCGCGATATCCCGCCTCAAGGCCACCGACACCCGCCACCGCATCGGCTCGATCCTCCTCAACAACGGCGGCCCCGGCGGTCCGGCCGTGGACTCCCCGCCGGCCGTCCGCAAGGCGATGAAGGAGGTCGGCCCCCGCTACGACATCATCGGCTTCGACCCGCGCTTCGTCGGCCGCAGCACTCCGCTGGACTGCGACTGGCCGGTCAGCTTCACCTGGTTCTCGGCCGGCGCGAGCCGGGCGGGCTTCGACCGCCAGGTGGCCCTGAGCAAGAGCCTGGCCGCCAAGTGCCGCGCCACGAACGCCTCGGTGCTCCCGCACGTCACCACCCGGAACACCGCCCGCGACATGGACGTGATCCGAGGTGCGCTGGGCGAGCGGAAGATCTCCTACCTGGGCTATTCGTACGGCACCTACCTGGGCACGGTCTACACCCAGATGTTCCCCGGCCGCCACGACCGGATGGTCCTGGACGGAGCGCTGAGCCCGGACGACTACAGCCCCCGCCTGCTGAGGGAGGCGGTGAAGGAGAACGATCAGGCGCTCTCCGCCTGGGCCACCTGGGCGGCAGCCCGCCACACGACGTACGGCCTGGGCCGCTCCCGTACGGCGGTGCTCGCGACCATCGACCACGTCATGGCGCGGGCGGCACGCGGCCCCCTGACGCTGGGCACGGCCCCCGATGTCTTCCGGGTCGACGACACCCACATACCGACGCTGCTCTTCATGGGGGTGGCGGACGACACCGACGGTGCGAGGGCGTCCCTGGCCGAGCAGGTGAAGACCCTGCACAAGGCGGCAAGGAACCAGAGGACGGAGCTGTCACCGCACTTCACGGAGATGCTGCGCTTCGCCCTGTCGGGGGCCGACTCGCCCTCCGGCAGCGCCCAGATGGCGATCATCTGCGGTGACGTACGGGCTCCGCGCGACCCCGAGGTCTACTGGCGCGACATCCAGCGCGCCCGCGCCGCGCACCCCCTGTTCGGCCCCCTCACCGAGAACATAGGCCCCTGCGCCTTCTGGAACGCCCCACGAGAAGCCCCCACCCGGATAAGCCACGACGCCCGGGCCCTGATAGTCGCCGCCACCGGTGACCCCCGCACCACCTACCGCAGCAGCAAGGCCCTGCACGCCCAACTCCCCGGCTCCAGGCTGATCACCCTCAAGAACGCCAACCACCACGGCGTGTACGGGGAGTACGGGAACGCCTGCGTGGACGACACGGTCAACCGCTACCTGGCGACGGGCAGGCTGCCGAGAAAGGACGAGACCTGCACGAAGTGACAGGATCTGACCGGCCGCTGTGCGCCACCTCCTAGTCCACCTCGATGCCGTAGTCCCGAACCAGCTCCTCCAGCCCGCCCGGATAGCCGCGACCACCGGTGACGAACTGCCAGTCCCCGTTCGCGCGCCGGCGGAAGGACCCCAGGACGAGGGCGGTCTCGTCGTCGCGGCCGTCGGAGACGTCCAGTCGGTCGAGTTGGGTGCCCTCGGCGTCGAGCAGCCGGATCCCGGCGTCGCTGAAGCCCGAGAGATCGGCCGCGGGATCGGCGACGGGGTCGACGGCGGCGACGACGACCACCCGGTCGGCCCGTGTCGGCAGCGCGTCGAAGGAGACCTGGATGGCGGCCTTGTCCGGCGGCACGGGGGTGAGTGCCCGGACCGTGCCGTCGGGCGTCCGGGGGTTGTTGTAGAAGACGAAGTGGTCCTCGTCCAGGACCTGGTTGCCGTGGCAGACGAGGGCGCAGACGTCGAGGGCGACATCGCCCGACCAGTACATGCCGAGCACGTTGTGGTCCTCGCCGTCGCCAGGCCCGCCGCGGTCCGGCACACACCGGCGGGACGGCGCCGAACCGGCGCTCTCCCCGCCACCCAACCGACCCCGTAACCCGTGCCGGTGGAGCAGATCGACCAGTTCGGAGCCGGCGACGAGCTCCAGGGGCTTGCCGTTGGCGAAGGTGTGGGCGCCGGGACCGAAGCGGGAGGTGGTGACGAGCACGCCCTTGTTGGCCCCGGCGTCCTGGATGGTGCCGTACAGATCACGCACGGCCGACGGCGGCACGGTGCCGCGGTAGCGCTTGACCTGGACGACGATCTTGCCGCCGCGGATGGGGGCCGGATCCAGCGCGTCGACGTCGACGCCGCCGTCGTTCGAACGCCGGGTGGTCACGGCCTGCATGCCCATGGCCCGGAAGAGGTCGGTGATCAGGCCCTCGAAGGCGACGGGGTCCATCTCGTGCAGATCCGGTTCCTCGTCCCCGCCGTGGCTGACGATCCCGTTGCCGACGTCCTCGGGGACCCGTCCGGGCCGTACGGCCGCGTACTGGTCGGGGCGCGTCGACAACTGCCCCCGCAGCCCCTCCACCAGGCAGGTGACGGCGTTCACCTGCTCCAGGTGCAGACCGGCGAAGGCCGAGCGCGGGGCCATGACCGTACCGAGGACCAGGGGAGCCCGCCGTCCGGTCGTGGGGTCGTGATCGTCCACGAACCCGTTCAGGGCGACCGACTCCAGCGCCCCGAACTCATCGGCCGCGAAGAGGTCGCGCAACACCAGCAGGAGGCACTGCGCGAGGATGTCCCGGTACAGGGTGCGGCGCTGGGTGACCGGCCGGGGAGAGTCCTTCACCTGATCGGCGTTGATCAGGTAGCGCGCCGACTTCGCCTCCGGAACGATCCCGTACCGCGGCAGCTCCCAGTCCAGCACCAGCTGCCGAGCCCCGGAGTCGTACGCCGCCGACACCCGCCGGGGCAGCCCTTCCGGCCACCCGGTGGAGGCATAGAGCGCGGCGGAGAAGTACTCGACGGTTGCCTCGGGATCCCCGCTGCGCAGCCCCGCAGCCATCTGCGCTATGGCGGCGTTGTGCTCCCGTATCTCGGCCAACTGCTCGGCGGCCCACTGCTGGTACTGCTGCCGGTAGGCGGCCGACTGCCCCGGGGCACAGGGCGGCACGCTCTCCGCCCGGGCCAGGGTGCCCACCCTGAAGGCCGGGGCCCGGCACCCCGCCGCCAGCAGCCCCCGCAACGCCTCGACCTGCGCGTCGAGCTCCTCGGTACGCCGCCGCGCCTCCGCCTCCCGCAGCTCGCGGTACATTCTCCGCTGCTCGCGGTAACTGGGTCCGAACTCCCCCTGCCGGGCGTGTTGTTGCCAGTCCAGATCCCGCTGGTGTCCGGCTTGCGCTTCCTGTCGACGTTGCTGTTGGCGCTGCGCTTCAGCCCAGGCGCCGACCCACCCATTGGAGCGACGGCTCATGCTCTACAGGCCCTCCCCACCAGCGCCCCGGCATACCCGCACCCGGCCCCTGGCCCCATAACCAGCAGTGATGGACCGACTCTAGTCGGCAACCAGCCATAGGCCCATGCCCTTGCCGCATATGCCCGTACGAGGTGGGGCGGAGGGCCTGGGGGTGAGGGGAGGGCAAGCGGCGGAGAACAAGCAGGAAGCCCCTCGGGGGCGATCCCGAAGGGCTTCCTGCGCTGTGCCCCCGGCAGGATTCGAACCTGCGACACCCGCTTTAGGAGAGCGGTGCTCTATCCCCTGAGCTACGAAGGCGAGGCGAGGATCCGTAGGAGAACGTGGCCGGAAGGGTGGCGTGAGCCCTCGTCCCGGACACATCGGCCCACTGATCCCGTGTGCCCCAGCAGACTGGCGCACCGCCGTCAGTGTAGCGGGTACGGGGTGGGCGGGGGCGGGGCTGCCGGGGGAGTGGCCTGGCCGGCGGGGTTCAGGTGGGGCGGCGGGTTGCGCGGCCCACGCTCATGTGGGTGAAGCCGGCGGCGAGCAGGGTGGCGGGGTCGAGGAGGTTGCGGCCGTCCAGGAGCAGGGGGTTGCGCATCTTCCGGGCCGCGGTGGGCCAGTCCAGCGCGGTCAGTTCGGGCCACTCGGTGACGAGGATCGCCGCGTCGGCGTCGGTCAGGGCGGTGAGCGGGTCCGGGTGGCGGGTCGCGGAGGTCCAGGGGGCGTGGTCGGCCGTGGTGCGGGGGGCCATCGGGTCCCAGCAGGTGACCGTGGCGCCCTCGGCCAGGAGGCGGGCCGCGATGACGGCGCTGGGGGCCTCGCGCATGTCGTCCGTGGCGGGCTTGAACGTCATGCCCAGCAGGGCGATGCGGCGGCCCTTCAGACCGCCCAGCTCGGCCTTGAGGCGTTGGATGGCCCGTCGCGGCTGGAGTTCGTTGACCTGGATGACCGCGTTCAGCAGTTGGAAGGGGTAGCCGGAGTTGCTGGCCATGGCGCGCAGCGCCCGGGAGTCCTTCGGGAAGCACGAGCCGCCATAGCCGAGGCCCGCCTTCAGGAAGTGGGGGCCCAGCCGGTGGTCCAGGCCGATCGCGCGGGAGACCCGGGTGATGTCGGCGCCGGTCGCCTCGCAGACGGTGGCTATCTCGTTGATGAACGTGATCCTCGTGGCCAGGAGGGCGTTGGACGCCAGCTTGACCATCTCGGCCGATGCCACGTCCATCACTTCGACCGGGGCGTCCAGGGGCTCGTAGAGGTCCGCCAGCCAGGCCGCGGCGGTGGAGTCCTCGGCGCCGATCACCACCCGGTCCGGGTGCAGGAAGTCGTCCACCGCCCTTCCCTCCGCGGTGAACTCCGGGTTGGATGCGTACCCGACGTGGGTCAGGCCGCGCTCGTCGAGGGCCGCTCGCACCCGTGCGCCCGTCCCGA
Source organism: Streptomyces sp. NPDC043746 (assembly GCF_056436485.1). Lineage (NCBI taxonomy): Bacteria > Bacillati > Actinomycetota > Actinomycetes > Kitasatosporales > Streptomycetaceae > Streptomyces > Streptomyces sp. NPDC043746. The sequence continues at coordinate 116,161 of NZ_JBWKCM010000002.1, forward strand.
CCGGGACCGTGCTCTTGACGACGACCGCGACGAGGTGCGAGGCCTCGCGTACGGCATCGATCACCGCCCAGACACGGGACAGGTCGGCGTCACCCGACGCGGTCGGCGGGGTGTCGACGCAGACGAAGACCGCCTCCGCGTCGGCCACGGCCTCCTGGACGTCCAGGGTGAAGGCCAGCCGCTCCTTGTTCCGGGCGATCAGCTCGCCCAGGCCCGGCTCGAAGAACGGGACGTCGCCCGCGTTCAGCAGCCTGATCCGCTCCGGCTGGATGTCCCGTACGACTACCCGGTGACCCAGTTCCGCGAAGCAGGCACCCGTCACCAGGCCTATGTAGCCCGCGCCGAAGACAGCGATCCTGCGGGACGCGCCAGTCATGGTTCTCTTCCGTTCTTTCGTTCCCGCACCGGCGGGGTCAGGCGCGGCGGCCCTGGTTTCTGGGATGGTTGCGGGCGGTGCGCTCATTGCCGAACTTGTACGAGCCCGTCCAGCGCGCCATCACCTCCTGGGCGTCGCCCGACTCCACTTCCTCGGCGAACTTCGCCGCCCGCTCACCCCGCAGGGTCGCGGCCTTGCGGCGACGGTGGGTGATCACGATGGTCCCGTCGGTCCTGGTCACGTAGCTGAAATCCGATGGGTTCGGCATGGGGTCCTGTCCTTTCCGTCCGTTCGTCGGCGCGTGTGCCGGGTGCGCCTTCGGTGCTCACGCCGTGTCGTCCGTCCGGGTCCTCGCCCACGACGCGCGCACGGGGAGCACCCTCGGCACAGAGCCCTCCTCCTGCGCCAGCATGCCCTGCGCGAACAGCCGGACCAGCGGGTGCAGCCGGTAGGTGTGTCCGCCGGGGTGGTCGAGTGCCTCGGCCCAGTGGGCGGCGGCGAGGTCGGCGAGCAGTTCGTCGGCCTCCTCCGGACCGGTCCCCAGGAGCCCGGCCACCGTGCCGGGCGCCACCGGATGCGGGCCCAGCGCCGAGTGGAACCGCAGCGCCCGGCGGGCCGGCGGGGCCAGTCGGGCGTACGCGTCCGTCAGGCGGTCGCGCACCGACAGGTCCGCGACGACCAGCTCCGCCAGGGTGCGGTCGGGGTCGCTGAGCCGCTCGGCGTACCGGGAGAGCGGCCAGTGCGGACGCGCCAGGACCCTCGCGCCCGCGATGCGCAGCGCCAGCGGCAGGCCGGCGCAGGCGGCGACGACCGCGGACACGGCGGCGGGTTCGACGTCCGACGGGGAGATGCCCGCCGCCCTGGCGAACAGCGTCCGTGACTCCGGTGGTGGCAGAGGCGCCAGCACCGTACGGCTCGCCCCCTCCAGCGCGTACAGCCCCGACCGGCTGGTGATCAGCACCGCGCAGCCGTCGGTCACGGGCAGCAGCGGGCGCACCCCCCGTTCGTCGGCGGCGTCGTCCAGCACCAGCAGCAGACGGCTGTCGGCGGTACGGGTGCGCCAGGCGCGGGCCCGGTCGTCCGGTGCGGCGGGGATCCGGTGCGGCTCCACGCCGACCAGCCGCAGCAGTTCGCCCAGCGCCTCGGCCGGGTCCAGCGGGCGAGGGCCGGAGCCGCGCAGGTCCAGGTGGATCTGGCCGTCCGGATAGGAGCGCTTGACGCGGTGCGCCGTCCGGAGCGCCGCGGACGTCTTGCCGATCCCGGGCATGCCGGTCAGCACGTGCACCGCCTGGCCCGGCCGGCGCGGACGCTGGCTGGTCAGCGCGGTGGCCAGTCGGATGACCTCCTGATCGCGGCCGGTGAAGTCCGCCGGTGCGGGCGGGAGTTCGGCCGGGGGCGGGGTGCTCTGCGCACCTGCGGGCGAGGCCGGGCGCGGGGCTCGTGCGGTGCTCCTGCCCTGCCGCGGAGGTCCGGCCGGTGCCGCCTCCCGCGCTCCCCGGGCCGTACGGGGCAGCAGCGACGGGTGGCCCGTCAGCAGTGCCTGTTGCAGCCGGCGCAGTTCCGCCGAGGGTTCCAGGCCCAGCTCCGCTGCCAGGGTGGCGCGGGCCGCCCGGTAGGCGGCCAGCGCGTCCGCCTGGCGGCCCGACCGGTACAGCGCCGTCATCAGCTGGCCGCGCAGCCCCTCCCGGAGCGGGTCGGCGGCGATCAGGGCGATGAGTTCGGGGATGAGCGCGGCGTGCCGGCCCAGCTCCAGATCGGCGTCGATCCGCCGCTCCAGGGTGACCAGCCGCTCCTCCTCCAGCCGGTCGCGCTCGGCGTCGGCGAGCGGGTCGCAGACCCCGCCCAGCGCCACGCCCCGCCAGACCGCCAGGGCCCGGCGCAGCCTTGCGGCGGCGGTCTCCGGGTCTCCGGCCGCCAGGGCCTCGGCCCCTCGCGCGGCGTGCTCCTGGAACTCCAGGAGGTCCACCCGTACGCCCTGTTCCGGCAGCCGGATCAGGTAGCCCGGCCGCCGCCGCTCCACCACGACCCCGGGGCCCAGCAGATGGCGGACGCGCGAGGCGTAGGTGTGGAGCTGGGCCGGGCAGGTGGCAGGCGGGTGGTCGCCCCAGAGCAGGGTGGTCAGCCGACTGTCGCTGATCACCCTGCCCCGGGCGAGAAGCAGCGCGGCCAGTACGGTGCGGGGTTTGGGCCCGCCCAGTTTGACCGGCACGTCGCCGCGATGGCCCTCCACGGGGCCGAGCAGGTTCAGGTGCAGGGTCTCCACCGAGGTCACCGCCGGGGCCGCCTCGGTCACGGGCCCCATATGTTGCCGTCCGGTGCCGAGCCGGCGAGTCCGCCGTCCGGGCCACCGGTGACGGTCAGGACCGTCTGCGCCGGGTGCGCCGCCGTGTGCGTGCCGCTCCCCGGCGTCCCGGCCGCCGCCGTCCCCGCCCCCAGCAGTACGGCGCCGAGCGCGGCCGCCGCGCACACCGTCGTGAACGTGGTACGGATGAGAGTCTGCATGGTTCCCCCTGAACGCATCGGCTGTGCAGTGTGATGACGGGACCGTCCGCCGGCCGGGCCGGCCAGGTGCGCGCCCTTCCCCTTTGACCGGCGCGCCGTCCCGATGAGGACACTCTGCTCGCCGCCCACGGCCTTGCCCAGGGTTTTCGGTTGACAGGGACCTGCAATGGCAGGACGAGGACACGTCCGCCGACCCCGTCAGCCCTCCAGTTCCAGCAGCTCCACCAGCAGGGTGAGGGGGATCGCCGAGAGCCTCCTGAGCCGCAGCCCCCGCGTCCTGCAGCGCTCCAGGAGCGCATCGGCCGCCCGTTCGGACTCGGTGAGCGTGAGGTGGGAGAGGAAGAGCACCGCGTCCAGGCAGAGCGCGGCCTCCCGCGGGGGTGACGGGTCGGATCGCCGGGAGGGCTGGACGTAGATGTGCTCCACCCCGTCCCCGGGGCGGGCCGCCCCGGAGAGCAGAGTCCGGACGTCGGCGGGGGACAGACGGGCGGCGGATTCCAGCCGGATGTCTACGAGGTACATGGCCCTCCCGCCCGGTGGGAGGGGAGGGGCGCGTCGGGCGGCGCTGCCGTCGTACGTCCCTGGCCTGCGCGGACACCCGCACGCGCCGCTGTGCCGCCGCAGCCGACGCTGTCCAGAATCGGCCATGGCGTATATTCTTCGGCCGCATCCGCGTCCGGGACCACGCGCGTGGAAGCACGGTGCGGTGCGACCCACCGCCACGCTGGGGGAGGGGAACCATGCTCGGTCGACTGGGGATCGGCCCGGACGAGGAAGCGGTCTACCGCGCCATGCTCAAGGACGGGCCGGGAGCCGTCGCCGGGCTCGCCGAGGCACTGGGGTGGCCCGAGGAGCGTGCGCGTTCCGCGCTGGACCGGCTGGCCGCGCTCTCCCTCGTACGGCCTTCGGCGGACGGCGGGCCGGGGCGTCCGGTCGACCCGGAGGTGGGACTGGCGTCGCTGCTCGCCAGCCAGGAGACCGAACTCCTGGAGAAGGAGAGGCAGATCAGGGCCAGCCGGATCGCCATGGCCGGGCTGCTCGCGGACATCCGCGCCGCCGGCCAGGGCGTCCGCGAGGTGCAGAAGCTGCGGTCCATGGACCAGATCCAGTCGAAGATCGAGCATCTGGCCGGGACCTGTTCGAGCGAGATCGCCGCGTTCGTCCCCGGCGGAGGCCAGAGCGAGGAGCACCTGGAGGCGGCCCGGCCGCTGGACACCTCGACCAGCGACCGGGGGGTGCGCCTCCGGTACATCTTCCTCGACAGCTGCCGCAACTCCTCCGCGACCAGGGAGTACGTGGCCTGGCTGGGGGAGCGCGGCGGGCTGGTGCGCACGGTGCCCCGGCTGCCGCTGCGCATGCTCATCTACGACCGCAGCCGGGCGATCGTGCCGATGGACGCCACCGCGGCGGACCAGGGGGCGTTGGTGCTCGACGGCACCGGGGCGCTGACCGGTCTGCTCGCCCTCTTCGAGCTGACCTGGCAGCAGGCGAAGCCGCTCGGCGAGAGCGCGGCGGAGGTGGCGGTCGGCCAGGGCGGCCCTCTGAGCGCGCCGGAGCGGGCCGTGCTCGATCTGCTCACGGAAGGGTTCACCGACGAGGCCGTCGCCCGCCAACTCGGCGTCTCCGTGCGGACCGTTCGGCGGGTGACCGCCGATCTGATGCAGAGGCTGGGGGCGCGCAGCCGCTTCGAGGCGGGTGTCCTCGCCGCAGGCAGGGGCTGGGTGAACGTGTGACCGCTGCCGGCCGCTCACGACCGCCGCCCCCCGACCTGCCACCCGCGCCCCCGATCCGGTTGCTCCTGCCCTCCAGAATGGCAGTGCCTTCTACATTTCCTCTGCACCGGCAAGCTGGAGATCCTCCAGGGCACTTCCCGGGCGCAGGTCCTCCGGAGCGGCCTGCGGGCGGGTGCGGAACCAGTCGATCGTGGCGGCCAGGCCGCGTGCCGTGGTGAACTCCGCCGCCCAGCCCAGCTCTTCGCGGGCCTTCGTGGTGTCGGGGCGGCGGATCGACGGGTCGTCCGTGGGGCGCGGTACGTGCACGATGCCGGAGGCGGAACCGGTCAGCTCCCGAATCCACTCGGCGAGCCGGAGGACCGATATCTCCTCCTGGTTCCCGAGGTTGACCGGACCCGCCAGCTCCGATTCCGTCATCCGTACGATGCCGTCGACCAGGTCGGGAACGTAGCAGAGCGAGCGCGTCTGGGAGCCGTCGCCGGCCACGGTGATCGGCTGCCCGGCCAGTGCCTGCCGGATGAAGGTGGGCACCGCGCGGCCGTCGTGGGCGCGCATCCGGGGCCCGTACGTGTTGAAGATCCTGACGATGCCGGTGTCGGTGCCGTACGTACGCCGGTAGGCCATCGTGATCGCCTCGGCGTACCGCTTGGCCTCGTCGTACACCGAGCGCGGCCCGACCGGGTTGACGTTGCCCCAGTAGCTCTCCGGCTGCGGGTGCACCAGCGGGTCGCCGTACGTCTCCGAGGTGGAGGCCAGGACGAACCGCGCGCCCTTCTCCCGGGCCAGGTCCAGCAGGTGCCGGGTGCCCTCGGAACCCACGCGCAGGGTTTCCAGGGGCAGTTCGTGGTAGTCGACCGGGGAGGCGGGCGAGGCGAGGTTGATCACGGCGTCGACCGGGCCCTCGACGGCCTGCGGGCCCGCCGAGACATCGGCCTCGACCAACCGGAACGCCTCGCCCATCAGGTGGGCCACGTTCTCGGGGGACCCCGTGACGAAGTTGTCGACGCAGAGGACCCGCCAGCCGTCCGCGAGCAGTCTTTCGCACAGATGTGAGCCCAGGAATCCCGCTCCGCCGGCCACCACCGCTGTTCTCGTCATCGTCCTTCTTCTCCCTGTCATCCGCACAGAATCCGTCATGCGCACGAGATGTACGCGGCGGAGTTCCATGAGACCCCCGCTTCTTTTGGGATTTGACCGCAAGGAAACGGCTTCCGCAAGCCTGTGTATGTCATGGCGCGGGGGGCGTGTGAGTTCCTCATGCGGGATGTGAGATGTTCACATCCGGCCGGCGGGTGGCTTCCTCATGCGTAATCGGTGAGCCCGGCACTACCGGGGCCGTATCGCTTTCGTGAGACTCAAGGGGTCAACAGCGGGGACGGACGCGGGGCGCAGTGGCGCCGCGTTTCCGGTAATTCCGCAGCGCCTGATTTCGAGGGGAAGTTCACCGTGTCGCAGAACAGCATCACCGCCGAGAACGTGGAAGAGCTGATCGCGAAGAACATCGCGGAGCGGTTCGCCGACGACCACGAGGTGCTCGGGCTCTCCCAGCACTTCCGCCGCGAGGGGTACGTCAAGCTCCCCGGCCTGGTGTCCCCGGAGGTCTTCGAGGCGGTCGCCGCCGAGACCCACCAGCTGATCGACACCCACCAGAAGCGCATCGACATCCGGCTCAGGGAGACCGGTGACTCCCCGCGCTACATGTCCACGGTCGGCCAGAAGGCCATCGCCTCGGACGGCTCGCTGATCCCGGCCGTCTACGAGTCCCCCGCGCTCAAGGGGTTCCTCTCCCGCCTGGCGAAGGAGGAGGTCATGAGCTGCCCGTGGGACGAGGAGAAGTACATCATCACCCGCCAGCACCAGAAGGGCGACACCCACGGCTGGCACTGGGGCGACTTCTCCTTCACCGTCATCTGGCTGATCGAGGCCCCGTCGCTGGAGTACGGCGGCATGCTCCAGTGCATCCCGCACACCGACTGGAACAAGGACGACCCGCGCGTCCAGGAGTACCTCCAGAAGCACCCCATCCGCAGCTACGGCCACGCCCGGGGCGAGCTCTACCTGCTGCGTTCGGACACCACGCTGCACCGCACGGTCCCGCTGAACGCCGACAGGACCCGCATCATCCTGAACACCTGCTGGGCCAGCCGCGCGGACCAGGAGAAGGCGGCCACGCACGAGACCATGAACGCGATGTTCGACTGACCCGGAATCGGAACCGAAAACGGAGCCGGAACCGGGCACGAGCAGAGGGACGACGGACGATGGCCAGGATGCCTGCCACGCTTTCCATCACCGCGATGGTGCCCTGTTTCAACGAGGAGGAATGCATAGAGCAGGCATACCTGCGCATCAAGGAGGAGGTGTATCCGTACGGGGACGCCGAAATCCTTTTCGTCGACGACGGAAGTACGGACGGCACCCTCGGAATCATCAAGAGGATCGCCGCCGCCGACCCCCGCGTCAGCTATATCTCGTTCGCCCGCAATTTCGGACTCGAATCGGCGTTCACGGCCGGATTCTCGTACGCGTCGAAGGAATGGACCGTACAGCTCGACGCCGATCTCCAGTCACCGCCCGCCGAGATCCACAAGCTCACCCGGCGGGCCGTGGAGGGGGACTACGACGCGGTGTTCGCGATCCGCACCGGCCGGCAGGACCCCTGGTACCGGCGACTGGGCACGGTCGGCCACCAGGCCATCGCCACCCGCATCCTCGGCATCGAACTCCCGGTCCACGCCTCGGTGTTCCGGGTGGTCCGCACGGCGGTGGCCCGCAAGGTCGCCGACTGCAAGGTCAGCACGCCCTACTTCCTCGCCACCCTGCCGCTGATCGGCGCGCGGTACACGACGGTGGAGACCGCGCACGCACCGCGCGCGGCCGGGCGGGCCAAGTGGTCGCTGGGAAAGCTGTTCCGGCACGCCGTCGACCTCTTCGTCGGCTTCTCCTACCGGCCGCTCACCCTCATCCACCTCTCCGCTCTGGGCGCGGCGGGCGCGGCCGTGGCCCTGGCGGCGGCCGGCAGCGGGCTCCAGCCGCTGGCGCTGGCCTCCGTCCTGCTGCACACCGCGCAACTGGGCGCCCTCGCCCTGCTCGCCCGCTACCTGGTGCGCATCATGCGCGGCAGTGCCGGGCTGCCGCGCTACCAGATCCGCGAGGCCAACGTGCCTGTACGGCCGGGGGACCACCTCTACGCCGACCCCCACGCGCATCGCAACGAGTCCACCGGCCGGGCCGCGCCCGCGCCGCTGCTCCAGACAGGGAACCTGCCATGACACAGCCTCACATCCTCGTACTGGGCGGCGGCGAGGACCAGCTGCCCGCCTACCACGCGGCACGCCGGCTCGGGTACGGAGTCGTCGGCGTCGACCAGCGCCCGCACGCGCTCGGCGCCTCGGCCGCCGACCTCTTCCTCTGCATGACCACCCGGGCCCCGGAGCGGATCGCCGCCATGATCGGCCATCTCGACATCGCCGCGGTGATCTCCCCGGCGAGCGACGCCGCCCAGGAGTCGGTGGCCGAGCTGAGCCGCCTGCTGGGGACCCCGCACCGCCCGGCCCCGGACGCGGTCCGGGCCTCGGTCGACAAGGGGTACTTCCACGAGGTGCTGGAGCGGCTCGGGCTGCCCACCTACGCCTACGTCCAGTCCGCGGACCCGGTGGAGCTGCGGCTCGCCGCCGCCGCGCTGCCCCTGCCCGTGATCGTGAAGCCGAGCGACTCCTCGGGCAGCAAGGGCGTCCAGGTCGTCGCCGACCAGGCCGCGCTGCCGGAGGCCGTCGCCGAGGCCCGTGAGTACTCCTTCTCCGGCGAGGTGATCGTCGAGGAGATGCTGCTCGGCCGCCACCTGTCCGCCGAGGCGTTCCTCCGCGACTCCAAGCTGGCGACCATCGCGGTCACCGAGCGCTCCACCACCGGAGCGCCCCACATGATCACCACCGGTCACACGGTCCCGGCCGAGCTGGCCCCGGTCACCGAGATCGCCCTGCGCTCCATGGTGATGGACATCTGCGGTGCGCTCGGCCACACGGACGGGCCGGTCAACTTCGACTTCGTGGTGGACCGCACCGAGGAGATCCGCTTCATCGAGATGGGCGCCCGGCTCGGCGGCAACGGCATGCCGCTGCTCGTCCGGCACGCGTACGGGATCGACACCTACGAGGCGGCGCTCCGTCTGGCGCTCGGGCTCCCCTTCGACATCCAGGCCCGTCACGACAAGAAGACGGCGCTTCAGATCCTGACCACCGACACCGACGGCATCCTGCGTGCCGTCGAGGGGGCCGACGAGGTCCGGGCCCTGCCCCAGACGGCCGAGCTGAGGATCTTCCCGGACCCCGGCAGCCGCGTGCGGCGCTACACCCAGGCGGGGCACAAGCTCGGGTACCTGCTGCTGGTCGCCGACACCTACGCCGATCTCCGCGAGGCCCAGGCCAGGGCCAAGTCCCTCCTCCGCTTCGAGGTGGAGCCCGACGCACCGACCGCCCCCGAACCGGCTGCGGCGCCCGCCGCCGCCTCCCTTCGCACCGACCTGCTTACGGAGAAGCGTTGACCACGCTCCGGCGCCATGCGCCCTTCCTGATCCTGGCCGGGCTCGCCCTCGCCTTCGCGTCCGTCGTGTGGTTCGTGATGCCGCACGACCGCGAGGTCAAGAGCCTCGGCATCATGCTCTTCAAGCTGGTGCCCTTCGTCCTCGCCACCGAGGCGCTCGCCCAGCTCGACCCCGAGTGGGCCCAGAAGCTCAGACTGCACCTCTTCGCGCCGCTGTGCTTCATGCTCTACTTCCTCTACTTCGTGCCGAAGATCTTCTTCCACGCGGAGAACCACCCCGAGCTCTACTACTACGTCCTGACGCTGACGCCCTTCCTGATCCTGACCTTCCTCTTCTGCTTCCGGATCGGCGGCGGCGCCGCACACCTGGTGCGCAGGCTCGGCTACGCGATGCTCCTGATCATGCTCTCGGGCCTGGAGGACCTCGCGTACCTCACGATCAACGAGCACACCGACCCGCAGTGGCAGACCATCCCCGAGGTGTGGACCTGGGCCTCCCACATGACGGTCCGGCTCGGCCACCCGGCCAGCAAGTACGAGGCGTTCGCCATGATCATCAGCCATGTCGTCCTCGCCCTGTTCGTGCTGCTCGCCCCGACCCGCTGGTTCGCCGCGCTCGGCCGCCTCGTCCCGGGCCGCCGCTCCGCGGTGTCCGGCACGACGGCCTGACGGCCCGGCCGCAGAAGGGGAGTCCACGAGATGTTCCTCCGAGAGGCCTGGTACGTGCCCGTCGCGTTCGCCCGGCAGTACGGGTCCCGGCGCGCCCTGCGCCGCCGCCAGCTCCGCCAGCTGAACCGGATGCTGGCCCACGCCGGGGCCCGGGTCCCGTACTACCGTGAGCGCCCCGACTACCGCACCGGCCCGCTGAGTTCCCTCGCCGAGGTGGCGAAGCTGCCGGTCGTCGACAAGGAGGTCCTGCGGGACCGGCCCCTCACGGAGCTTCTCGCGGACGGGGCGGAGCCGGGTGCCCTGCCCACCTTCCGCACCAGCGGGTCCACCGGGCGGCGGGTCACGGTCGTCCACGACCACCGCAGCCACGACTACCACCTGGCCTCCTGCGTACGCCGGTTCCTGGCGACCGGGCGCTACCGGCCCACCGACCGGCTCTCGCACATCCGGCCCTTCGCGCCGCCCTCGCGCGGCTACCAGAAGGCCGGGCTGTTCCGCCGCCACGTCCTGCTCACCGACCGGCCGATGGACGAGATCAAGGCCGAACTGCTCGCCGCCCGGCCGCAGGTCGTCATCGGCTACCCGGTCCATCTGCGGGCCCTGCTGAGGGCCCTGGACCCGGCCGAACTCGCCGCCCTGCGCACCACGCTGAAACTGGTGATGACCGAGTCCGAACTGCTCGTGCCGGAGCACCGGGCCCTGCTGGAGCGGGAGTTCGGCGCTCCCGTGCACGACGAGTACTCCGCCTTCGAGGTGCTCAACATCGCCTACGAGTGCCGGCACCAGCGGGCCCACCTCGCCGAGGACCGGCTGCTCGTGGAGATCCTCGGTCCGGACGGTCGCCCGCTGCCCGAGGGGGCGGAGGGGCGGGTGGTGGTGACCGCGTTCATGGAGCGCGCGATGCCGCTGATCCGCTACGACCTGGGGGACGTGGGCCGGATCGACACCCGGCCGTGCCCGTGCGGGCGCCGCTTCAGGACCCTGCGGCTGACGGCGGGCCGCGTCAACGACGCCGTCACCCTGCCCACCGGGCGCCAGTTGTACCCGGACACGTTCCTGCACCTGGCCGCGACCTTCCCCGGCATCGCGGAGTGCGGTGTGGTGCAGGACCGTACGGGCGCCGTGCGGCTCCACCTCGTACCGGACGGGGAACCCTCCGCCGGTGAGTGGGACGAGCTGACCGCGCGGGTCAGGGAACGCCTGCTCGCCGTGGCCGGCTGCGACTTCCCGCTGGAGGTGGCCAGGGCTTCGAGCGTCGAGATCACGGCGGGCGGCAAGGGCCGCTTCGTCACCTCCGAGGCGGTGGCTCCCGGGGGCGCCGACCCGGTGCCGGAAGCCGGCGCTCCCCGTACCTCCGACGCGGCGGCCTCCGGGCCCGGCCGCACCGCGCCCGCATGACGGCGGGGCCGCCCGGCGAGCAGCGGGGCCGACGCCCCACCCCCCGGTCGCTGGCCCCGCTGCTCGCCGGGCGCACCGCCTTCCGGCTGGCGCTGCTCGGGGCCAACGCGGCCCTGCTGGCGAGCTGGGGGGAGACGGGGTACGAACCGTACGCCGCCGCCATGGGCACCGCCCAGGTGCTCACCACCCTCACCGCCCTCGGCATCGAGAAGTCCGCTCTGAAGCTGGTGCCCAGGGCGACGCGCACCGGGCCCCAGCTCATCACCGTCCTGCTGCTCTGCGCCCTGCTGCTCACCGGGGCAGCCGTGGTCTGGCTGGGGTGTGCGGCGCTGCTCGCACGGTCCGGCGACGCGGTCGTGCTGGGCCTGCTCGCCGGTCTGTACGCCGCGCTCCTCGGGCTGAACACCGTGCTGGTCGGGCTCTGCCGGGCTCTGGACCGCAACCGTGCCGACGTCCTCAACTTCGCGGCGCTGTCACTGGTCATCGTCGTCGGGGCGGGGGGAGTGGCTCTGCTCGGCTGGGGGCCCGTGGCCTTCACCGGATGGATCCTGGTCGGTACGGCCCTCCTCGACCTGGCCCATCTGCCCGCCCTGTACCGGGCCACCGGCAGGCCGGTGCGCGGCGGGGTCGTCCGGCCCGTGGTGACCACCTCGGCCCTGATGGCCTGCGGTGACATCGCGGCGGCCGGGACGGTGAGCCTGCTCTTCCTGATGCTCGGCGCCTCCCGGCACCACGAGCAGACCGGCCACCTGTACCTGATGATCCTGGCCTCGTCCGTGCTGCTCAACGGCTTCGCCTATCTGCTGCGGCTCTTCCAGCCGCATGTGTCCCTGACCCTCCGGTCGGTGGACCCCGCCTCGCTGGACCGCCGGGTCGTACGGCGGCTGCTGCCCGTCGCGGCCGTGGGGACGGTGTGGAGCGCGGGGAGTCTGGGGCTGGCGTGGTGGGCCGAGCATTCCGCGCTCGTGCCGGCGCCGGTCGTGGTCCTGCTGCTGTACGTGCTGTGCGTCCCGCTCTTCTTCACCGTGGGCAGCCTCAACTACCTTCTGGAGAACGCGACTCCGCACACCCTGCGGGCCACCGCCCTGAGCGCGCTCGGCGGGCTGCTCGGCGCCGTCGCGCTGGGCCTGGTGCTCGTACCCGCGCTGGGCGCGCTGGGCGCGGTGGCCGCGCTCGCCTCGGGCGAGGTCGCCCACGCGGTGCTCGCCCGCCTCCTGCTCGGGAAGCCCCCCTCCGCCCGTCCCGTGCGCGGGGGCCGGCCTCTTCGCCGGCGTGCGGAGCCGTGTCCGCGCGACCCACGGACCCCCGCGAGTACACCCACCGCGCACCCCACCGTGCCGACCGACCTTGGAGTCCCACGATGACCCAGCCTCCGTCGCGTCCCGCGGCAACGCCCGCCTGGCGTGGCATCGTCTACCCCCTGCTGATCTCCGCCGCCGCCGTCGGCGTGCTCGCCGCCGCGCTCGCCTTCGGCCTCGGGGCGCCGGAACCGGGCGGCACGGGCGGTGCCGGAGCAGGGCCGCCCGCCGAGGGCCCGCACGTCGCCGGGACCGTGCTCCGCGTCGTCGTCGCCCTCGCCGCGGTGGCCGCCACCGCCACCGCGGGCGGACTGCTGGCCCGCAGGCTCGGCCAGCCGCCGGTCATCGGGGAGATCGCCACGGGGCTGCTGCTCGGGCCGTCGTTCCTGGCCGGGGTCTTCCCCGGTTCGACCGAGCTGTTCTACCCGGAAGCGGCGAAGCCCCTGCTCGGCGTCCTGGCCCAGGTCGGTCTGATCCTCTTCATGTTCGCCGTAGGCTCCGAGTTCGACACCTCCCAACTGCGCCGCAGCGGCAGGGTCGTGGGCGCGGTCAGCCAGGGCAGCATGATCATCCCCTTTGTGCTGGGTGTGCTCTCCGCCGCCCTGGTGTACCGCGAGTTCGCCGGGGGCGGGATCGGCTTCGTCCCCTTCGCGATCTTCCTCGGTACGGCGATGAGCATCACCGCCTTCCCCGTACTGGCCCGGATCGTCCAGGAGTCGGGCCTGTCCCGCCACCCGCTGGGCACCATGGCCATGACCTGCGCCGCCGCCTGCGATGTGATCGCCTGGTGCGCCCTGGCCACGGCCATGGCGGTGGCCACGGCGGGCAGCGTCTGGGGCGCGGGCGGCACGGTCCTGCTCGCCGCCGCGTTCGCCGCCGCCGTGCTGGTCGCCGGCCGCCCCCTGGTGCGTGCGGCCGACCGGTGGGCGGACCGGGCCCAGGTGTCGTCCGCCGTCCGGCTGCTCGCCCTGCTGCTGCTCGCCTTCTCACTGGCCTGGGTCACCGACCTGATGGGCGTCCACTCGATCTTCGGCGCGTTCCTGGCCGGGATGCTGGTCCCGCACCGTCCGGGCACGGCGCTCACCGCCGTACAGAGCCGGCTCGACTCGGTGAACCGCAGGCTGCTGCTCCCGCTGTTCTTCGTCTCCGTCGGCATGACGGTCGACCTCACCCAGGTGACCGGTCATGCGGGCCTGCTCCTGGCCGGGACCGTCGTGGTCGTCACCGCCGTCGTGGGCAAGCTCGCCGGGACCGCCGTCACCGCCCGCTCGGCGGGGCTGCCCTGGCGCCTGTCGCTCGGGCTCGGCGTGCTGCTCAACGCCCGCGGTGTGACCGAGATCGTGGTGCTCCGCGCCGGACTGGACGCCGGGATCATCAACCAGAACGCCTTCACCGTGCTCGTCGTCATGGCGGTGCTGACCACCGTCATGACCGGGCCCGCGCTGCACCTGCTGAAGCTGTCCCGCCCGTCCGGCGCCGTCCCGGCGGCCGACGGCACTACCCCCGCCCCCGCATCCACCTCCGTCACCCCCACCCAGGAAAAAGAAATGGAACCGGCATGAACCTCGTCCCTCCCGCACCCGTCTCCCTCGTCACCGGAGGCGCCGGCTTCATCGGATCGCACGTGGCCCGCGAACTCCTGGCCGCCGGTCACCGGGTCGTCGTCCTCGACGACCTCAGCGGCGGCGAGCGCGCCAACGTCCCCGAAGCCGCCGAGTTCCGGCACGGCAGCGTCTGCGACCCCGAGGTCGTCGACGCGGTCTTCGCCGCCCACCGCGTCGACTACGTCTTCCACCTCGCCGCGTACGCCGCCGAAGGGCTGAGCCACTTCATCAAGCGGTTCAACTACATGAACAACGTCGTCGGCAGCGTCAACCTCATCAACGCCGCCGTCAACGCGGGCACGGTCAAGTGCTTCGTCTTCACCTCCTCCATCGCGGTCTACGGCGCCAACCAGCTGCCGATGAGCGAGGACCTGGTGCCCGCGCCGGAAGACCCGTACGGCATCGCGAAGTTCTCCGTCGAGCAGGAACTCCGCGTCACCCACGAGATGTTCGGCATGCCCTACATCGTCTTCCGGCCGCACAACGTCTACGGCGAGTACCAGAACATCGGCGACCGCTACCGCAACGTCATCGGCATCTTCATGAACCAGGCCCTGCGCGGCGAGGCGTTCACGGTCTTCGGTGACGGCGAACAGACCCGCGCCTTCAGCTACATCAAGGACGTGGCACCCTCCATCGCCCGCTCCGTGGAGATCCCGGAGGCGTACAACGAGGTCTTCAACGTCGGCGGCGACCACGTCTACAGCGTCAACCGCATCGCCACGGCCGTCTGCGACGCCATGGGCGTGGAGCTGCGCGTCAACCACCTGCCCGAGCGCAACGAGGTCCGCGACGCCTACGCCACCCACGAGAAGGCCCGCAAGGTCCTGGGCACCGGCGACCGGCACGTGGGCCTGGAGGAGGGCATCGGCAGGATGGCCGCCTGGGTGAAGGAGGTCGGCCCGCAGGAGCCGTCGGTCTTCTCCGGCATCGAGGTGGTCCGGAACCTCCCGCCGTCCTGGCGGGCCGCGCTGGAGGAGCGCCGCGCGATCTGAGACGGCGGCGGAGGCCGAAAGGCGAGGGCCCGGCCGCACGGCCGGGCCCTCCCCGCCGCTCAGACCGTGGCCGCCGGCTCGACCTTCACGATCCTGATCTTGCCGTTGGACTCCGGCGCGATGGAACGCACCGCCTCGACCGCCACGTCGAAGCCGGGAACCGCCTCCCGCACCGCCGCCGCGATCCGCTCCGTCACCGAGGCCTCGGCCCCCGCGGCGAGGACCACCCGGACGGTGACCTGCGCCGGGCGCCGCTGCACCAGCTGCATCCGGGAGACCTCGGGGAAGTCCTGCACCGCGTAGGTGAGGAAGTCGGCGTAGAACTCCCGCCCGTCCGGGCCCCGGAAGCGGTCCTGGCTGCGCCCCTGCACCCGGAGCACCACCGGGGTGTGCCGCCCGCAGCCGCAGTCGGCGGGGCCGACGGCCACCCGGTCACCGAGCCGGTAGCGGATCAGCGGCATCGCCTCGCTGTGCAGCCGGGTCACCAGGATCTCGCCCTCCGCCTCGCGGCTCCCGTCGGCGGGCAGGACGGAACCGTCCTCCTGCTCCAGCTCCACCACGACGTCCGCGGCCCGCAGATGCAGGGAGCCGCGTCGGCAGGTGCGGGCGATCGTGAACACCTCGACGGACGCGTACACCTCGTGGCAGCGCGCCCCCAGATGGCCGAGGACCCGGGCCCGGGCGGTCGGCGTCAGCCGCTCACCGCCGAACAGCACCCGCCGCGCACCCCGGTACCGCACGCCCCGCCGCTCCAGCTCCTCCACCACGGAGGCGATCACGTGCGGGAAGCCGACCAGGAAGGTCGGCCGGGCCGCGAGGAAGGCCTCGACCTGTTCGTCCAGCGTCGCGCTGGTGTCGATGTGGAACGTGCGGAGCAGCCCGAACCGCTCCAGCGGGTGCCGCAGGAAGGGATTGACCCGGAAGTAGGCCATCCGGTCCCACGGACGCAGCCCCGTCGCCAGCATGTCGTACAGGTACGACGCCCGCAGATAGCCCAGATCCCGCTCGGAGTTGCGGATGGTGATCGGGATGCCGGACGAGCCGCTGGTGGTGCCCGCCTTGGTGTTCGCCGGGGTGAAGCCGGCCGCGAGCAGCTCCTCGGGGGCCCGCTCGTGGAACTCGGCGCGGTCCAGCACCGGCAGCGACGGCAGGTCCTCCGGCCCCCGGAAGGCGGCGGCGGTCTCCGGTGCGATCAGCTCCCGGTAGCGGGGTACGTCCGCCTGCGCGTGCCGGACCAGCCGCACGAGCAGGCGCCGACGCTCGGCGTCGAGGCGGTCCGGAGCGGCCCGCTCCAGCCGGTGGGTCCGTACGAGGTTGCGCAGGACCGGTACGAGCCGCATGACGGGCGATACGGCGGAGTTCACGGTGTTCTCCCCAGGGTCGGTACGCCGTGCCGGGGGCAGACGGCGGGAGCGAAGGACCCGGCGCCCTCCGGTCGGACGTGGACGAGCGTGGGACGGCGCCGTCGCAGCAGCGTCAGCACCGTCGCCCCGTCGAGCAGCCGGGCGTGGACCCGGGCGGTGGCCAGGTGCAGTTCCCCGCAGTCGGCGGGGACACCGCCGAGGTGGCCGAGCCATGGCTCGTACCAGAGCGAACCGGGTGCCGGGCCGGTGCGGGCGGCCAGCGCGAGGGGGAAGCGCTCCACGGTCTCGGCCCCGGTCGCCGTCGCCGGGCCCGTCAGCTGCCCGGCCTCACCCACCACGAGCGCGTTCCGCGCGGGCGTGGGGTGCGCGGTGGCGTCCCGCCCGGCCTCCGTGGCCGCCGAGGCCTCCACGGTCCGTGCCGTGCCCGCGAGGACCACCCGCCAGTCGGTGCCATGCGCGCGCACGGGGTCGCGCAGCGCCGGGGCGACCTCGTACACCTCGCGGCCGCCGGTCCGGTGGCCGGCCAGCCGCAGCGCCTCGCGCAGCTCCGCGATGTGCTCGGCGGCCGGGCGGCCGGGGTCGCGCCGGGGGAGCAGCGCCGAGCCGAGCGGCATCAGCAGATGCCGCCGCGCGTCGGCCTCGTCGCGGGTCAGCGGCGGCAGGGTGCCGGTCGCCGCGTACCGCTCCCGGTAGTGCGGGACCGTGGCGACGGCCCGGCGCACGGCGCGTGCGTAACGGTCTCGGCCGCGCATCTCAGAGGGAGGTGTTCTGGTCGTGGACGAGCAGCCAGTTCCCGTCGACGCGGGCGAAGACCAGGCTGAGGACGTGGCGCATCTCGTACGGCCTGCCGTCGCCGTCCAGGTCCCGGTACTCGACGCCGAACACCGCGACCGCGGTGTCCTGGTGCAGCACGGTGCGGGTTCTCGTTGTCGTCATCGTCCAGTCGGGGTCGTCGAACCACGTCCGGTGGAAGGCACGGATGGCGTCGGCGCCCGTCAGTGTCCTCCCGCCGGGGAGGACGACCGTCGCCTCGTCGTGGACGGTGGCCATGTAGGCCTCCAGGTCACGGGCGTCGATGGCCGCGAGGTGGTGGTCGAGTGCGGTGGTGAAGTCCATGGGTCTGCTTCCGGTCGTGGGGCGTGGGCGTGCGGTCGGCATCGGGGTCAGGGCGGGAGGGAGAGAGGGGAGGAGCGGAGAGAGCAGCGGTCAGAAGGGGACGGCCACCGCGTGGCGGGGGACCGCCGTGGCGCCGAACGACTCCTTCAGCTGCCGCATGCCGGGGCCCAGCTCCACGGCGGGCACGCCGGTGGCGATCAGCCGGTCGATCTCCCGCAGATACAGGTCGAGATAGAGGTCCCGGCCCCCGTCCGAGCCGGTCACCGTGGTGAGCCAGCCGCCCGGAGCGTCCAGGACCAGGTCGAAGGAGACCGGCCGGCCGGAGTTCTTGTCGCGGTGGGCGAAGTACGAGGCGCCGGGCGATCGGTTGAGCCGGTCGAAGTAGGCGGGCAGCAGCGGTACGACCCGGCCCGGGCGGCCGGTGTGCTTCATCCGGGTCAGCTGGTCCAGCCGGCTGGCGTGCACCGGGTCGATCACGGGCACCGCCGACTCCACGACCAGCTCCGGATCCGCGCCCACCCGCTGGTGCAGGGCCGACAGCCGGCGCCGCCGACCCCGGGGCAGGCCCGCGAAGTACGCGTCCATGCTCTCCCAGCGGTTGTGCAGTACGGCGTTGGGGGAGGTGGCCCGCCGCCACCTCAACGGGCCACCGAGGTAGGAGAGTTCGGAGGTGTCGGCGTCGAGGTGCACGATCCCCAGGCAGCGCGGGCCCAGTCGGCGGCGCACCTCCCGCTCGAAGGCGCGGGTGGCGGACCGGCGGCCGGCGGTGTCCAGGCCGGGGGCGTACAGCCGCCCCGGGCTGAAGCTGTTGGGCACATGGACCTGGAACCAGCCGGGCACGGCCGCCCGGCCCGGCGGCCGGAACCGCAGGGCCAGCGGCCGGACACCCAGTCGGCCGCAGAACGCAGCGACGGGTTCGCCCGCCTCCCGGACCATTCCGGCGAAGAGCGGCCGCGGGCTCCCCCAGGCGGCCACCTCCAGCAGGTCGGCCTCCCAGAGCACGCAGGCGCGGAGGTCGCGGACGAAGGCGTCCCAGCCCTCGGGCACCGGGCCGCCCCCGGCGGGGGTGAAGAGTTCAGCTCGCACGGCTCGCGGCCTCCTGAAGGGCGGGGTCGGACACGGCGGACGCCCGTACGCGCAAGGGGCGTTCACCACGGTCGCGGTAGGCCTCCAGCGCGTCGGCGAGCACGGCCGGGCCGAAGACGTCGGCGAGGGTGTCCAGGCGGGGACCGTGCGCCGTGCCGAACAGCGCGCCGTAGATCTCCCGGAAGTCGGCCCGGGTGCGCCCGGCCCGTGGTGCGCCCGGCCCCCTGTGCGCCCTCAGCTGTTCGATGAACAGGCCGACCGCGCCCCCGGAGGGCGGATCCTCGGCCGCCGCCCAGTAGCGGTCCCGGCCGTGTGCCGTGAGCCAGGAGCGCGCATGGCGGATCCGCTCCTCCAGCAGGGCCGGGTCCGCGCCGGGGTGACGGGCTGTGAGGTGGCGCCGCGCGGCCTCGGGGGCGCAGCCGTGCCCGTACAGCGCCCCCAGGACCGTACGCATCGGAGGCAGCGTTCCGTATCCGTCGGGCCGTTCGTCGGTCAGCAGCTCCCACAGGACACGGGCCCGCCCGTCCCCGGACGCCGACCGCGCGGACCGGGCGAAGCGGTCGAACTCGTCACAGGCGCCCAGGAACGCGGCCGGGCCGAAGCCGAGCCGCAGATCGGCGAGGCAGTCGCGGCGGGCGTACAGCCACAGCACCAGCGGGGCCGGGTGCACGGCGAGCAGATCGCGTACGTAGGGGCCACCGCCGCGCGAGCCGGAGATCTTGCCGCTGCCCCGCTCGGCGCGGACCAGCCCGTAGGGGACGACGACCGGCTGCGGTGAGCCGAGATAGCTGTCGAACACCGGCCGGGTCCGGTCCATGGTGCTGCCCGCGCTGCAGTGGTCCTGGCCCGCCGGTTCGCAGTCGATGCCCTCGTGGGCGACGCGCAGGGTCCAGTCCAGGGCCCATGAGGGCTTGATGTCCGCGGGGTCGCGGGCGGTCAGCTCGGCCCCGCACGACAGGCACCGGTAGCGCGCGGCGTGCCGGTCCAGGAGGTGGATCTCGGTGCTGTTGCGGCCGCACTGCAGGCAGTAGACGGCGAAGAGGTCCCGCCCGTCGTCCTTGCCGAGCAGAGCCGCGAGCCGCCGCGCGTCGCGCTGGTAGCGGCGCTGGATCCGGCGGTACTCCCCGCTCCGGTAGCGCTCGTACTGGTAGTGGGTCTGCCAGGTGCTGCCGCCGCCCGGCGGTGTCCGCCCGTCCTCGTCGGCCTCCGCGGGCAGGATGCCCACCGCCCGCAGCTCGGCGAGGTAGGTGCGGCAGATGCGGGCGGCGCGCTCCCGGTGCGCCCCGAGGGGCCGCCCCCCGTGGCCCGCCAGCTCCGGCTCCCGGGCGGCCTGGCCCGCGCGCACCGGGTCGTAGTCGTCGAAGCTGAGCAGGATCGCGGAGCGGCGGCCCATCCGGTGCAGAGCCCGGTGGACCAGGTGGGCGCAGACGGTGTCCCGGAAGTTCCCCACGTGGAAGAAGCCGCTCGGGGACATGCTGGTCTGGATCAGGATGCGGTGGTGGGGCGGATGGCGTTCGGCGAGCCGGTGCGCGTGGTCCAGGGCCCAGTGCGGCGCGGTGCGGTCCTGGGCGTGCGGCGCGTGCGGCGGCGGCCCGCCGGAGGGTGCCTCCTGCGGCTTCACCGGGCCCTGCTTCCGCGCACGTGGTCTCCTTGGCATGGCGGGAGTACAGCGCGCGTTCCGATAAAGGCCCTATACGCCGGGGAGGAGCACGGCCCGTCGCGGCCGGCGTCACAGCCAGCCGTTCTCCTTCGCCGTGCGCAGGGCGTCGATGCGGTTGCGGGCGCCGAGCTTGTTCACGATCGTCGTGAGGTAGTTGCGGACCGTCCCCACGGACAGGTTCGTGGTGGTGGCGATCTGCCCCGTCTCCGCCCCCGCCGCGACGAGTCCCAGCACCTCCACCTCCCGCCGGGTCAGCGGGTTGTCCCCGATCTCCCAGGCGGACATGGCCAGTTCGGGGTCGATGACCCGGCGGCCCGCCCCCACCCGGCGTACGCCGTCGACGAGTTCGTCCGGCGACGCGTGCTTCGGCAGGAAGCCGCTCACCTGCGCGTCCAGCGCCCGCCACAGCTGGCCGGGCAGGGCGACGCCGGTGAGGATCATCGTCCGGCAGCCGGGCACCTGGTCCCGCAGCAGACCGGCGGCGGTGATGCCGTCCATCCCGGGCATGTCGATGTCGAGCACCGCCGTGTCCGCCTCCGTCCGGATCACCGCCGGCACGACGTCGCTGCCGCTGGCGACCTGGGCGACCACCTCCATGTCCTGCTCCATCTCCAGCAGCGCGGCCAGCGCCACCCGGACCATGTGCATGTCCTCGGCCAGCACGATTCTCTGCATGGGTACCCCCCGTTGTCCGTCCAGGCCCTCCCGGCGAGGGGGCCGTTGCGACTCCGGCGCCCTGTGTACCACCGGCGGGGGCGCGGGCGGAGGGGCTCGTATAGCCGAGTGATAGCCGGGCCGGTGAAGCTCACCCACCACCACTGGAGGCAGACTCTCCCGGAAGGGGACGACATGGCGCAGGCCCTGCACGTACCGTCCGCGCGGGCGGCGGAAGACGTCGGTACGGCCGCGGCCGACGCCGTCCAGCGGCGCATCGCCGTACGGGAACGGGTGCGCTTCGCCCGCGACCTGCACGATCTCCTCGGGCCGCGGCTGCTGGCCATCACCCTCCAGTGCGAGCTGGCCCTGCGCCTGATGGACCGTACGCCGGAGTCGGCCCGGATCCGGTTGGCCGAGGCGCTCTCGGGGATGCGGGAGATCCAGCAGGAGGCCCGGCGGGTGGCGCACGGCTACCACTGCCTCTCCCTCGACACGGAGATCGAGTCCGTCCGGAGCCTGCTGGAGGCGGCCGGTGTCCGCACCGAGGCGGAACCGGGACCGGCGGACGTCGCGCTGCCCCCGCTCCTCCAGACGGTCCTGGCGACGACTGTGCGGGAGGCGTCCGCCAACGTGCTGCGGCACAGCCGTGCCCGAAGGTGCCGGATAGCGGTGGAGGCGCAGCCGGGGGAGGTGGTGCTGACCGTGTCGAACGACGGGGTGTGCGGGGCGGGAGGACCGAAACCGCCCGCCGAGGCCGAGGCGGGCGGCAAGGGCGGTGCCGGGGTGCCGGGAGTGGGGCCGGGCCTGGGCCTGCGCAGCCTTGCCGAGCGGATCGCCGTCGTCGGCGGTGTGCTGGCCCACGGCCCGTATCCTTGCGGGCACTACACGCTGACGGCCCGCTTCCCGCTCCCGGGCCCCGCGCCGGACGGTCGGCCGGCGCCGCCCGTGTAGCCTCCGCTCCGCCGAGTCAGCGTGAGAAAGGCCCTCGCCCGTGTCGCACACCGAGCCGCCCCCGCCCTCGACCGGCCGGTACGACCGGGAAGGGATCGTCGCCCGCCTCACCGCCCCCGGGGCGCCCTTCGCCGTCGTGCGGGGGGAGCGGGGAACGCCGGAGTATGCCGACGGGCCCCGTACGTTGCGGGAGTTCGTGGAGCCGGCGTGGGCCCACGGGGACTTTGTCTTTCTCGTCGACGGTGAACGGCGTTGCTCGTACGGGGAGTTCTTCGCCGCTGCCTCCGCGTTGGGCGTCCGGTTGAGCGAACGGTACGGGCTGCGCCCCGGCGACCGGGCCGTCATCGACGTGCGGAGCCTCGTGGAGTGGCAGATCGCCTTCTGGGGAGCCCAGTTGGCGGGGCTCGTCGCCGTACCTCTCGATGGCCGGTGGGACGGGGACGCGCTCGGGGCCGTACTCGACGACTGCGCGCCCGGGGTGCTGCTCGTCGACGGGGAGCGGCTGGAGCGGGTGAGGGCGTGGGCGGCTCGGCGGGGCGGGGTGCGTGTGGTGCTGTTCCGGGAGGGCCGGGCGGACGGGCGGCTTCCGGGCGGGGTGGACGTCGAGCGGTACGCGGACTTTCCCGCGCCCGATCCGTGGGCCGCGCCCCCGGAGGTCGAGGCCCGGCCCGAGGACGACTCCGTGATCCTCTACGGGGGTGGCGCCAAGGGGGCCGTGACCACGCATCTCGCCCAGGCGGGGGCCGCGCTCGACGCCCGCTACCGGGCTGCCGCCGCCGCGCTGGCGCGGGGGGCCGTTCCGGGGCTGGGACCCGTTCCGCAGACCCCGGTGGCGTTTCCGTTCTCCCACCCCGTCGCCCTTGCCGCCGTCTACGGGGCGATGGCTGCGGGGGGCTCCGTCGTGTCGGCGGAGGCGGAGGGCGGGGAGGGGCTTCCGTACGGGCTGGAGCCCACCCCGGTGACCGAATACCGGGTCACCGGACCCCTTGGCGAGCCGCTCCCCGACGGCGGGCGGGGCGATCTGTGGCTGCGGGGGCAGTCGGCCCCGCACCGCTACTGGCGGGACCGGGCCGCCACCGCCGAGGCGTTCGACGACGGGTGGTTCCGCACGGGCGACCTCGCCGTGCGGCAGGGGGACGGGGCCACCGTCGTCGGGCGGGGCAGGGGGGCCGGGGCGGTCACGGGCGGGTGATGCGGACGCGGTAGTTGCCGTTCCCGTCCGTGTCCAGCACGGATATCCGTACGCCGTTGGCCCGGTCCGTGAACGTCTGGCCGGGGCGGAAGGGGGCGTCCGAGAGTTCCGCGTGGACGTTGGGGCGGCGGGTGCAGCCGCCGCTGTCCTCGGTGGCGTCAGCCACGGAGACCGGGCCCTGGCCGGTGTCCACGTCCGAGCTGACCTTGTAGATCAGCACTCCGGGGCGGCAGACCGCCTCGTCGTTGCCCGCTTCCGTACGGACCTCCACGGCGTAACCGGACTGGGCGCTCAGCGGGACGAAGGCGAGCTTCGTGCCGCCGGCCGTGGCCAGCGGGCCCAGGGTGTGCTCGCTGACGCCGGGCTGGGAGGCGCAGCTGATCTGCTCGTTGTCCAGCCAGCCGAGCTTCCACTTGTGCCAGCCCAGGAAGTCGTTGTTGGCCCCCCAGTCCTCGGACATGATGTCCCAGTGCCCGACGGAGCCCCCGCCCTCCACGGTGTAGAGGTCGGGCAGGCCGAAGACATGGCCGTTCTCGTGCGGCAGGACGCGGTAGCCCGTCTGCGCGTACGACCCCGAGCCGTCGTCCTGGCGGCTGTAGACGAAGGACGTGTTGGCCAGCGGCACGCCGTCCGCCTGCGGGGCGTCCCCGTTGCCGGAGAAGGTCACCGAGAGCACGGTGTCCAGGGCGGAGGGGCCCGCGTTCGGGGTGACCAGCACGTTGACCAGGTCGTACGTGGAGAAGTCCACCTTCGGGTCCGCCGCCGCGACGATGTCCTCGACCAGCTGCCGGTAGCCCGGTTCGAACGGGGAGCCGCGCTCTATCCCGTACTCCGCGAAGGGCAGCGGCATCCGCAGCCACTCCTTGACGGGGGCCTCGGGGCGGTAGTCGAGGCGGCCGTAGGAGCTGGTGGTGAACCAGTCGGAGGTCTGCGGGAAGAACTCCGCCAGCCGGTCCTCCGCCGGTTCCGTCGCCTCCGCGTCCGGGAAGTCGATCATCAGGTTCAGTGCCCTGACCTCGCCGGTGGAGCGGGCGTATCCGGGCGGGGTCGGCATGCCCAGCGACATCTGCACGCCCATGGCGGCGGCGATCCGGCAGGGCGCGACCGCGGGGTCCTCGGCGGTCGCCACCGGGCCCGCCGTGGCCCGGCCGGTCCCGGGGAGGGTGGTGCTCGCCGAGGCCATGGCCGCTATGACCAGGGCGGTCGCCCCGGCCAGGGCGACGGGGCGACGGTGACTGCGTATCCGGTGGCGGGGCTGCTGCATAGAGGCGCCTTCGGGGTCCGCGGCAGCCGGCCGACCCTGACTGCGCTCTGGCGATCAGCCTGTGCCCGGCGCCCCCGGGGCGCTCGCTGGGTGCGCCGATCGGTGGGTTTCCACCCCGAGGTGATGTGGCTCAGGTCACATCATGAGGGGGAAATAAGCGGGGAGCCCTTCCCCGTTTGCATCGGTGTCCCCCTGAAGCGGGGAGATGATCCCCGGTTACGGGTGGGGGTCGTCCAGCTACGCATCGTCCAGCCGCAGAGGCCGGAGGGAGAGGGGAGGGCCGCAGTCGTGGAGACCGTCGCCGACACCACCGCACAGGCGGCTGCCCCGCGCCGCACGTCCAGGCCGCGGGCCGACGCGCTGCGCAACCGCGAGCGGATCATCGCGGCCGCACGCGAGCTGTTCGTCGAGTTCGGGCCGGACGTGCCGCTCGACGACGTCGCGCGCCGTGCGGGCGTCGGCAACGCCACGCTCTACCGGAACTTCCCCGACCGGGCCGCCCTGACCCACGAGGTCGTGCTCGCGGTCACCTCCCGGACCACCCGGAGGGCCGCGGAGGCCGTCGCCGCGGAGGCCGACCCGTTCGCCGCGCTCAGCCGCTTCGTGCACGCGGCCGCCGACGAACGGATCGGCGCTCTGTGCCCGATGCTCTCCGGCGTCTTCGACCGTGACCACCCCGATCTGCTCGCCGAGCGCGACCGTCTCGAAGAGGCCGTCGAAGGGCTCGTGTCGCGCGCCCAGTCCGCGGGGCGGCTGCGCACCGACATCGCCGTCGGTGACGTGCTCGTCGCCCTCTCCCAGCTCACCCGGCCGCTGCCCGGCATCGCCTGCCTGGACATCGACCGCTTCACCCACCGCCATCTCCAGCTGTTCCTGGACGGGCTGGAGGCTCCGGCCCGCTCGGTGCTGCCCGGATCGGCGGCGACCCTGGAGAACCTGAGGCGCCGCGACTGACGCCCGCTCCGGTTCCGCACCCCGCACCTCGTAGGCCGTTTCCGCAGGCCGTAGTCCTCACGTCCGTTCACGTACGCACTCGTCGCTCACGCCGTTCCCGGCGCTCACGTCAGTCCCTAGGTGGCCACTCCCATGTCGAAAACCGCCGACACCCCGCTGTCCAAGGCAGCCGGACCCTCGATTCCCGATCCCAGCCGCTGGAAGGCGCTGGCCTTCATAGCGCTCGCCCAGCTGATGGTCGTGCTCGACGCGACCATCGTGAACATCGCCCTGCCCTCCGCCCAGACCGACCTCGGCATCTCCGAGGGCAACAAGCAGTGGGTCATCACCGCCTACGCCCTCGCCTTCGGCGGTCTGCTGCTCTTCGGCGGCCGGATCGCCGACCTGTGGGGGCGCAAGCGCACCTTCGTCGTCGGGCTGATCGGCTTCGCCCTGGCCTCCGCGCTCGGCGGGGCCGCCCAGAACGAGGCGATGATGTTCGGCTCCCGGGCCCTCCAGGGCGTCTTCGGCGCCCTGCTCGCCCCGGCCGCCCTCTCCCTGCTCGCCGTGATGTTCACCGACGCCAAGGAGCGCGCCAAGGCGTTCGGCATCTACGGGGCCATCGCCGGTGGCGGTGGCGCGGTCGGGCTGATCCTCGGCGGCTTCCTCACCGAGTACCTGAACTGGCGCTGGACGTTCTTCGTCAACATCCCGTTCGCCGTGATCGCCGCCGCGGGCGCGTACTTCGTCATCCGTGAGCCGTCCGGAGCCCGCAACCGCTCGCCGCTCGACATCCCCGGCGTCGTCCTCTCCACCCTCGGCCTGGTCGCCCTGGTCTACGGCTTCACCCGCGCCGAGTCGGCCGGCTGGTCGGACGGGCTGACCGTCGGCATGTTCATCGCCGCCGTCGTCCTGCTGCTGGCCTTCGTCGTGACCGAGTCGCGCGTACGGTCGCCGCTGCTGCCGCTGCGCGTCCTGACCGAGCGCAACCGGGGCGGGGTCTACCTCTCGCTGGGACTCGCGATCATCGCGATGTTCGGGCTGTTCCTGTTCCTGACGTACTACCTCCAGATCGTGAAGGGATACTCCCCGGTCCGTACCGGCTTCGCCTTCCTCCCGATGATCGCGGGCATGATCACCGGCTCCACCCAGATCGGCACCCGGCTGATGACCCGCATCCCGCCGCGGCTGCTGATGGCCCCCGGCTTCCTGGTCGCCGCCGTCGGCATGCTGCTCCTGACCCGGCTGGACCTGAACACCAGCTACGCGGCCGTCATCCTGCCCGGCATGCTGCTGCTCGGCCTCGGCATGGGTACGGCGTTCATGCCGGCCATGTCCCTGGCCACGCACGGCATCGAGCCGCGTGACGCGGGGGTGGCCTCCGCGATGGTCAACACCTCGCAGCAGGTCGGCGGCGCCATCGGCACCGCCCTGCTCAACACCATCGCGGCGGGCGCGACCACCGCGTACATCGCCGACCACGCGGCCCGCGCCACGGACCCGAAGCTCCTGGAGCTCCAGGCCATGGTCAACGGCTTCGCCAGCGCCATCTGGTGGGCGGTCGGCATCCTCGTCGCCGCCGCCGCCGTCGCCGCCGTGCTGATCAACACCGGCCGCCCGGGGACGGGCGCGGGCGGCGGCGCGGGGGGCGAATCCGGTGCTTCCGGTGGGAGCGCCGAGGGCTCCGAGGACGAGTTCCGGATTCCGGTCGTCGCCCACTGAGACCCTGACGCTCCGGCCTTCCGGGCCGGGCCCTGAGACCTGCCCTGGGGGGGGGGGGGGGGGGGGAGGGGGGGGGGGGGGGGGTTTGGGTTTTTCTGTTGGGGGAAGGGAGGGGGAAGCC